>JAJDTI010000112.1 GCA_022827245.1 Pseudomonadales bacterium
GGCGCCACCGGGGCGGGCGACAACGAGTACGCAAGAGGAGAACGGATCGTGGCCACGATTACAGCAGCGATGGTCAAGGAGCTTCGGGACCGGACCGGGCTCGGCATGATGGACTGCAAGAGGGCGCTGACAGCGGCCGACGGCGACCTCGACCGCGCTATCGACGACCTGCGCCGCAAGAGCGCGCTGAAGGCGGCGGCGAAGGCCAGCCGCACGGCCGCCGAAGGCCTGCTGGCGCTCCGGGTCGCGGACGACCGCCGCAAGGCGACCCTCGTGGAGGTCAACATCGAGACCGATTTCGCGGCGCGGCACGAGAAGTTCGCGGCGTTCCTCGACACCGTCGTCGAGGCCGCCTTCGCGGCCGGCACGAGCGATGTCGACGCCGTGATGACGGGCGGGCTGGAAGCCCGGCGCGAGGCCCTGGTGCAGGAGATCGGCGAGAACGTGACGGTGCGGCGGGTGGTGACCTTCGAGAGCACCGGCGGACACGTCGCCAGCTACCTGCATACGGACCGCCGCAAGGGTGCGCTGGTGGAGGTCGCGGGCGGCGGGGACCTGGCGGAACTCGGCCGGGACCTCGCGATGCACGTGACGGCCGCCGCGCCGGAAGTCGTCACGCCGGACGACCTCGACGCGGACTTCGTCGCCAAGGAGCGCGAGATCCTGGAGGCCCAGGTCGTCGACAGCGGCAAACCGCCCGAGATCGCGAAGAAAATGGTCGAGGGTCGCCTGCGCAAGACCCTGGCGGAACTCAGCCTGCTCGAGCAGCCCTTCGTGAAGGAGCCGAAGACCAAGGTCGGCCAGCTCCTGTCCCGCAGCGGCGCGACCTGTAGCCGCTTCGCGCGCTACGAGGTGGGCGAGGGCATCGAGAAGAAGTCGGACGACTTCGCGGCCGAGGTCGCGGCCCAGGCCGGTACGTCCTGAAGCGACCCCGCGGGCAGCGCCCGCGTTGACGAAATCACCGGTCGGTGACATGGTGCGGGTGCCCGGAGGTACCGCCATGGAACTCATCGACGAAATCAAGGACGACGCGGACGTTCGGATGGGCAAGTCCCTGGAGGCCCTGCACGACGCGTTTGCGCGGATCCGCACCGGTCGGGCGCACCCGTCCCTGCTGAACTCGGTCAGGGTCCCGTACTACGGCGCCGACACGCCGATCCAGCAGGTCGCGACCATCACCGTGGAGGAGGGCCGCACGCTGGTGATCTCGCCGTGGGAGAAGAAGATGCTCCCCGAGATCGAGAAAGCGATCCTGCGCAGCGACCTGGGGCTGACGCCGGCCGCCTCCGCCGACGTCGTGCGCCTGCCGCTGCCGCCCCTCAGCGAGGAGAACCGCCGGGACCTCACCCGGCAGGCCCGGCACGAGGCGGAGCACACGCGGGTGGCGATGCGCAACGTCCGCCGGGACGCGATCCACGACGTGCGTGACTTCCTCAAGGAGAAGGAGATCACGGAGGACGACGCGTTCAAGGCCGAAGGCGAGATCCAGAAGATCACCGACGCGCACATCGAGGAAGTCGACGAAGCGCTCCAGCGCAAGGAAGCGGACCTGCTGGAAATTTGAGGGCGATTTGCACGTTTGCCGACGTGGCCGCGCACTAGAATCCTTGCCAGTCCCGTCGCCGGGCCGCCTTCGGACTGGCGACGCTCCGCGTCGACCGTCGCCCAAGCAAGGAGTGCCCCATGTCCGAAGCCCGCCTCGAGGAGGGAACGGTAACGGCCGACTGGCGGGGGTGCGTACCGCGCCACGTCGCGATCATCATGGACGGCAATCGTCGCTGGGCGGCCCGGCGGCGGCTGCCGGTCGCCGCCGGCCACCGCGCCGGGGCGAAGAACGTTCGCCCCGTGGCGGACGCGTGCGCGGAGGCTGGCGTCGAGTTCCTGACCCTGTTCGCCTTCAGCACCGAGAACTGGCAGCGCCCGCGACACGAGACCCGGCCGCTCATGAGGCTCATGCGCGAGTTCCTCACGCATGACGTCGAGGAACTCCGCGAACGGGGCGTTCGCCTGCGGATCATCGGTGACCGGGCGCGTTTCGCTCCGGACCTTCGCAGGTTGATGCACCGTGCCGAAGGCCTGACGCGACAGAACACGGGCCTGACCCTCAACATCGCGGCGGGCTACGGCGGACGGTGGGACATCGCCCAGGCGGCGCGGCGAGTGGCGGAGGACGCGCGGGCCGGTCGGCTGGAGCCGGAACTCGTGGACGACGACGTGTTCGCTTCGTACCTCAATCTCGCCGGGGCGGGACTGCCGGCCCCGGACCTGTGCATCCGCACCGGTGGCGACCGGCGCATCAGCAACTTCCTGCTGTGGGACATCGCTTACACGGAACTCTACTTCGCGCCGGACTACTGGCCCGATTTCGGCGTACGTGAACTCGGCCTTGCGTTCGCCGACTTCGGAGCTCGCCCGCGGCGCTTCGGCCGACAGGGCTGAACCCCGCGGCAAGCCGTTGCTCAAACAGCGCATCGCCACCGCCCTGGTCCTCGGCGCGGTCGTCGTCGGAGGGGTCGTATTCCTGCCCGCGGGAGCGTTCGCGCTCTTCGTGCTGCTGCTGGCGGCCCCGGGTCTCTACGAGTGGGCGACGCTGTCGGGTTTCCGGAGCGTCGCCGCGAGGGTCGCTTACACGCTGGCCGGCGCGGGTGCCCTGGCCCTTCTGTGGACCGCTCCGGCCGTGTGGCCGGCCGTCCTCGGGGTGGGGGTACTGTTCTGGGTGCTCGCCGCCGCGTTTGTCGTGAGTTTTCCGGCGGGGCGGCGGATCGCGTCGGGCCGGGCCTCGATGGCGGTGGCCGGCGCGCCCGTCTTCGCCGGGGCTTGGCTCGGCCTCGTGGCGCTCAAGCAGCAGGAGGTTGGCCACTGGTTCATCCTCTGGATGTTCGTGGTCGTGTGGGCCGCGGACAGTGGCGCGTACTTTGCCGGCCGGGCGTTCGGCCGCCGCCGTCTCGCACCGGGCGTGAGTCCCGGAAAGACCTGGGAGGGGGCGTTCGGCGGGACGGCGCTCGCCGTCGTCGCCGCGAGCGCCATCGCGTGGGGCCTGGGCTGGCAGCCGCTGTCCGGCTGGGTCCTCCTCGCCGCCGGCCTGGCGGTGGTGGCGATCCTTGGCGACCTGTTCGAAAGCGCGGTCAAGCGGGCGCGGAACGTCAAGGACTCCGGAGGGCTGCTGCCGGGGCACGGTGGCGTGCTCGACCGGATCGACTCGACGGTGGCCGTGGCGCCGGTCTTGGCCGTCTGCCTGCCGCTGCTGGTATGATCGGAACGCGGTCAAGCTGACCGTCGCTTCCGTCGGTCGCAGTCGCTGCCGTAGAGGTCCCGTCAGGCATGGATGCACTCTGGTACGTCTTCTACCTGCTGATTACCCTGGGTGTCCTGGTCACCGTCCACGAACTGGGACACTACGTCGTCGCCCGCGCCTCGGGCGTACGGATCCTGCGGTTCTCGGTGGGCCTCGGACGGCCGCTCTACCTGTGGAAGGACAGCCGGGGCACGGAGTTCGTCATCGCGGCGATTCCCCTCGGGGGCTATCTGCGCATGTACGAGTCCGGGGACGCGGCGGCGCAGGGCGCCGGCGGTGCGGACGACCAGGCGTTCGACCGCCTGTCGCCGTGGTGGCGCATCGCCATCGCCGTCGCGGGTCCGACTGCGAACTTCGTGCTCGCCTTCCTGGTCTACTGGTTCATCGCGGTCACGGGCGTCACCGTGTTCCCGCCCCTCGTCGGCGCCGTGGAGCCGGGCTCGGCCGCGGATTCGGCGGGATTGCGCGGCGGCCAGGAAGTCGTCGGCGTGGACGGACGCGCGACCCGCACGTGGACGGACGTCGGCCTGGGGCTCGCCAGGCGCCTCGGCGACTCCGGGGAGATCGAGGTCGAGGCGCGCTGGCCCGACGCGGCGGAATCCCGCCGTCACGTCATCGCGATCGACGACTGGCACAGGCTGGAGGAGGAGCCCGACCTGCTTGGTTCGCTCGGCATCTCGCCGTTACTCCCGGCGGTGGTGGGCGAGGTGCTGGAGGGCAGCGCCGCGGAGCGGGCCGGCTTCGAGGCGTGGGACCGCGTGGTATCCGCGGGGGACGCGCCGGTCGGAGGCTGGTCCGACTGGGTGCGCGCCGTCAGCGGGTCGCCGGAACAGCCGCTCCCGGTGGTGGTCGCGCGGGACGGCGTCGAGGTCGCGCTGACCCTCGTGCCGGATGCGGTGGAGGCGGTCGACGGGAGCATGATCGGGTTCGCGGGGATGCGGGCGCCGACGCGCACCATCCGGTCGTCCTTCCTGGCGGGCATGGTCGTCGGCGCGCAGGAGACCGCCCGCAACACCGTGCTGACGCTGGGCCTGCTGAAGAAAATGGTCGCGGGCCTGGTCTCGCCGAAGAACCTCTCCGGGCCCATCATGATCGCCAAGGTGGCGAAGGACTCGGCCGAATCCGGCTGGCGGAGTTTCCTCGGCATCCTCGCGCTGCTGTCCATCAGCCTGGGCGTGATCAACCTGCTGCCGATCCCCATCCTGGACGGCGGCCACATCCTGTTCGCGACGGCGGAGATCGTCGCCCGGAGACCGGTATCCGAGCGCGTGCAGGCCATCGGCGTCCGGATGGGCCTGTTCGTCGTGTCGTGCATGATGCTGCTTGCCATCTACAACGACGTGACGCGTTTTCTGTAGCGCCCGTGAGCGTTGGAACGAACATCCGGGGCCGCTATGCTCTCTCCCGCGTTTGCTCCGATGTGAGGTCGAGTCCATGCGTCGCGTGACCCGATGGCGACCGTTCGGTGCTGTCCGTGCCCAAGGGCTGCGGGCCGCAGGCGCTGGCGTGCTGGCGGCGGCCATCGCGGTCCAGGCGGCGGCCTGGGATCCGTTTCGGGTGGCGGACATCCGCCTGCAGGGGTTGCAGCGCGTGTCCGCGGGGACCGTCTTCAACCTGCTGCCGGTCGAGGTCGGCGACTCCGTGGATGCGGTCGCGGTGCGGGAACTGATCCGGTCGCTGTTCGCTTCCGGCTACTTCGACGACGTGCAGGCGCTGCGCGACGGCAACGTACTGATCGTCGCCGTGGACGAGCGCCCGGCCATCGAGTCGATCGAGATCGAGGGCAACAAGGCCATCAAGGACGAGTCCCTCCTCGAGGGGCTCGGCAACCAGGGGCTCCGCGAGGGCGAGATCTTCAAGCAGGCGACCCTCGAGCGGGTCGGCCTCGAGCTCGAGCGGCAGTACGTCGCCCAGGGCCGCTACGCGTCGAACATCGAGACCAAGGCGGAGGAGCTGCCGCGCAACCGCGTCGCCATCGAGATCGACATCGAGGAAGGCAAGAACTCGGGCATCCAGCACATCAACGTGGTCGGCAACACCATCTTCCCGGAGGGGGAGCTGCTCGATGAACTGGACCTCAAGCACCCGAGCCTCTTCTCGTTCTTCCGGGGCGGGGACAAGTACTCGCGGGAGAAACTGCAGGGCGACCTCGAGAAGCTCGAGTCGTACTACCAGGACCGCGGGCACGTCGAGATGTCCATCACGTCCACGCAGGTGAGCATCACCCCGGACAAGCAGCGCGTGTACGTCACCGTGAACGTCGACGAGGGCGGGAAGTACACGGTCGGAGAGGTCGACCTCATCGGCGAGCTGAACGACGTCGACCCGGAGGCCGTGCGCGCGCTGTTCCTGGTCGCTCCGGACCAGACCTTTTCGCGCGCGCTGGTCACGGCGACGGAGGAGCGGATCACGTCCGTGCTCGGCAACTCGGGCTACACGTTCGCGTCCGCCTCCGGCATCCCCGAGATCCACGACGACGGCACCGTCGACGTGATGTTCTACATCGACGCCGGCAAGCGGGCGTACGTGCGGCGGCTTTCCTTCGCGGGCAACTCGCTCACCCACGACGAGGTGCTACGGCGGGAGATGCGGCAGATGGAGGGCGGCTGGGCGTCCGCGGCGCTGATCGACCTGTCGAAGGTACGGCTCGAGCGGCTGGGCTATTTCGAGGAGGTGAACGTCGAGACCCCCGAGGCGCCGGGCACCGACGACCAGATCGACGTGGAGTTCACGGTCAAGGAGCAGCCGACGGGGAGCATCACCGGCACCGTCGGCTACAGCGAGGGCTGGGGCCTGATCCTCTCCGCGGGCTACCAGCAGCAGAACGTCGCCGGCACCGGCAACAGCCTCGGGCTCAACCTGAGCTGGAGCGACTTCATGAAGGCGGTCCACTTCAACTACTTCGATCCCTACTTCACGGCCGACGGGGTGAGCCGGGGCTACAACCTCTTCTTCCGCCGTTCGGACTTCCACGGGCGCAACCTGGCCCGGTTTTCCACCGACTCCGTGGGCGGGGGCGTCAACTTCGGCATCCCGGTCGGCGAGACCCAGCGCCTGCAGTTCGGGCTCACGGTCGAAAAGACGAAGATCACCGAGGGGCTCTTCGCGGCGCTCGAGATCGCGGACTTCATCGACCGCGAGGGCGAGGACTTCCTGAACTTCAAGGGGGAGGCGCTGTGGCGGCGCGCGACCCTGAACCGCGGCCTCTTCCCGACGGCGGGCACCTCCCAGACCGTGGCCCTCGAGGTCGCGGTGCCCGGCAGCGACCTGTCGTTCTACAAGCTGCGCTACGACGGCGAGATGTACTTCCCGTTCGGCGAGAACTGGTCGCTGCGCCTGCGCGGCGAAGTCGGCTACGGCGGCGTCTTCGGGGAGACCGAGACCTTCCCGTTCTACGAGCACTTCTTCGCCGGCGGCTTCGGGTCCGTGCGTGGCTTCGAGAACAGCACCCTGGGTCCGCGGGCGACGGAAGGACCCAACACGATCGTCTACGACCGCGACGGTTCGCCCATCGGCGGCAACCTGATGGTGGTGGGGGGCGCGGAACTGATCTTCCCGCTGCCGCTGGTGGAGAACATGCGCCAGTTCCGCCCCGTGCTGTTCGTGGACGTCGGCAACGTCTTCAACACGGACTGCCCGACCGCGGAGCGCCTCGCGGCGGCGAGCGGCGTGGCGATCGAGGAGATCCTGGTCCGCTGCCCCGAGCCCTCGGTGGACGAACTGCGCTACAGCGCCGGACTCTCGGTGACATGGCTGACGGGCATGGGGCCGATGACCTTCGCGCTCGCGATTCCGTTCAACTCCGCTCCCTGGGACGAGGAGGAGCGGTTCTCGTTCGAACTCGGGAGGACGTTCTGACCGGCGCCAGTCCGCCTTACCAGACCTCTTCCCACCCGCCGCTCGCCGCCGAGCGGTAGATCGCGAGCGCGGTCCGCAGCTCGCCGAGCGACTCCTCGGGTCCGGCCTGCAACGGCGTCCCGTCGAGCACGGCGTGGGCGAAGTCCGCCAGTTCCGGTCCGAAGGAGGCGGCATAGCCGGCCGGCTCCATCAACTGCTCTCCGTCCCGGTGGGCGTCGTTGTACAGCACCGCCCCGCTCGAGCCACCGACGGCGATCTCTCCTGCGTGACCCGTGATGCGCCACAGCTCGCCGGGCCCGAAGATGCCCTCGCCGTAGAACGCTTCGAAGGTCGCGGTCGTGCCGGACCGGAACCGCAGCAGGGCGTGCGCCAGAGACTCGCCCTCCATCTGGTGCAGGGGCGTGCCGAGGGTCGCGACGACCGCGTCGACTTCTCCCAGCCACATGCGGAGCGGCCGGATCCAGTGCGAGCCGCCGTCGATGACGATCCCGCCGCCCGTGCGGGCCGCGTTGAAGCGCCACGGGCGCGCTTCCTCGGGGTCCAGGAAGAAGTCGCGGCGCGGGTTGTTCGCGAACCTGGCACGCGCCGCGATCGGCTCGCCGATGGCGCCCGCCCGGATCGCCTGCCGGGCGCGGACGACCTCCGGCCAGTACTGGGCGTTCTCGGCGACCATGAACACCGTGCTGGCCTTCCGGGCCGCGGCGAGGATGCGGTCGCAGGCGTCGAGCGTGGGCGCCATGGGCTTCTCGAGCAGCACGTGCCGGCCCGCCTCGAAGCAGCGCACCGCGGCCTCCTCGTGCAGGTCGTGGGGCAGCATGATGTCGACGGCGTCGAAGTCCCCCCGGGTCAGCGCTTCCTCGAGGGACGGGAAGGGGGTGGCGCCGGTCTCGTCCGCGAACGCAGCCGCCTTGGCGGGATCGACGTCGATCGCGGCGGTGATAGATATCTCCGGGGCTTCGGCCCGGATACCGCGCAGGTGAAAGCGGGCAATGCCGCCGCAGCCGAGGAAGGCGAGCTTGAGGCTCGAGGGCATGGCGTCCTCCGTGGGTCCGCGCCGATGTTAGCAGCGGCCGGAAACCCGCGGGGTGCTACCATCTGGCCTTGAGGACATTCCCTCGGGAGGGGCCATGCAATTCGGTGACTTCGAGAACACGAAAGCGCTCAACGCGACGTTCCGTCGCATCCGGGAACTCGGGCTGGAGGAGCACGTCTTCGAACTCGACACCTACGGCTTCACCGTCGTGCCGCCGGACAAGGTCGCGGACCGGGCGTTCTTCGAGCGTATCCGGAGCACGGTCCTGCGGCTCTGCGCGGAACGCACCGGCGTCGACTTCGACCTCGAGCAGAACGGCTCCGTCGGGCACTACCAGGCGCAGCCGCAGATTCCCGACCAGTTCCTGCTCTTCTACCTGCTGATGGCGGACCGGGTGTTCGAGGAGTGGGTCCTGAACCCGACGCTCCACACCCTGATCGACTACCTCATGCGCGGGCAGCAGCAGCTCTCGAGCCTGACGTCGTTCGTGAAGTGGAAGGGCGAGCGCGGGACGCTCGGGCTGCACAGCGACTCCCCGCCGGACCGGGACGGCCGGCTTCCCGCCTGCTCGGACGTGGCGAACGCCGCGTACTGCCTGACCGACTACACGCTCGAGAACGGCGCCATCGCGATGGTGCCCGGCAGCCACACCTACTGCCGCCAGCCGAACCCGGGGGAGGGCGAAGACCAGGCCGTCCCGGTGGAAGGGGAGGCGGGCTCGCTCATCGTCTGGCACGGCAACATGTGGCACGGCGCCTTCGAGAAGCAGACGGACGGCCTGCGCCTCAACGTCACGAGCTACCACTGCCACCGGCGGCTCAAGACGCAGGAAGCCTACCAGTGGCGCGTCACGCAGGAGATGCTCGACCGCAACCCGCCGGAGTTCGCGCGCCTGGTGGGCGCCGACGACGAGATGGGCTGGGACGAGCGGGGCCCCGACTACTCCCGGCCGATGAAGTACGCGAGCCCGGAGATAAAGGAGCGGTTCGCGCGGCTCGCCGCGATGACGAAGAAAAACGAAGCCGAGGCCGCCTGAGGGCGGGGGAGGAGGAGACATGAGATTCGGGGAATTCACGAACACGGAAGCCATCAACCCGACCTTCCGGCGGATTCGGGAGCTCGGACTTGAGCAGAACGTCTTCGAGCTCGACACGTACGGGTTCACCGTCGTGCCGCCGGACAAGGTCGCGGAGCGGGCGTTCTTCGAGCGCATCCGGTCTACCGTGCTGCGCCTCTGCGGGGAGCGGACGGGCGTGGATTTCGCCCTCGACCGGAACGGCGCCACCGGCCACTACGAAGTGCAGCCCCAGCGGGACGGGCAGTTCCTGCTGTACTACCTCCTGATGGCGGACCGGGTGTTCGAGGAGTGGATCGTCAACCCGACGCTCTACACGCTGATCGACTACCTCATGCACGGCCAGCACCAGCTCTCGAGCCTGACGTCGTTCGTGAAGTGGCGGGGGACCCGGGAATCGATGGGCCTGCACAGCGACTCGCCGCCGGACCGGGACGGCCGGCTGCCGGCGTGTTCGGACGTCGCGAACGCGGCGTACTGCCTCACCGACTACACCCTCGAGAACGGCGCCATCGCCATGGTGCCGGGCAGCCACACGTACTGTCGCCAGCCGCAGCCTGGGGAAGGGGAGGACGACGCCGTGCCGGTCGAAGCCGAGGCCGGTTCGCTCATCGTCTGGCACGGCAACACCTGGCACGGCGCCTACGAGAAGAAGACCGACGGGCTCCGGCTGAACGTGACGAGCTACCACTGCCACCGGCGCCTGAAGACCCAGGAGGCGTACCAGTGGCGGGTGACGCAGGAGATGCTCGACCGCAATCCGCCCGAGTTCGCGCGGCTGGTGGGCGCCGACGACCAGATGGGCTGGGACGAGCGCGGGCCGGACTTTTCGCGTCTCATGAAGTACGGCAGCCCGCAGATGAAGAAACGCTTCCTGGGACGGCGGGCGAAGCGGGACCGGGACGCCGCCTGACCCCTCGCCCCTGCAGGACGCCGCGCCCCGGGGGCGTCAGGGATCGCGGAGGGCGGGCGACCGGTCGCGTCGCAGCGCGTCGAGTTCCTCGCGGTTGAGGTCGATGCGGCCCTGCGCCGCGTACTGCGCCTGTTCGTCCGTCGTGACGTACACCGGCTCGAACTCCTTCAGGACCCCGCACCCGCGGGCGATGACGCGGAGCGTGCGGCCCGCGATCTCCCACTGGTAGTCGCCGTACGCGCCTCCGAAAGACGTGCTCATGAACGCGTGCCGCCCGTGACGACGCCTGCATCGCTCCTGGTTTTCACTGCTCTCCCGCTCCCTGCCGCGCCATGATAGCTGCCTTGCCGCGGCCGGGCGGGCGGGTTCAGGGCTCGAGGAGCGCCAGCGCCATGGAGGCCCGTTCCCGGCGGCGTTCGTCGGCGTCCCAGTGCATCGCCTTCGAGAGGTGCGTGCGGGCGCGCGCCCGGTCGCCGGTCAAGCGGTACGCCTCGCCGAGGTAGAAGTTGATGCGGGGCGCCCAAGGGGCCCGCCGGTAGGCCACGCGCAGGTAGTTGACCGCGTCCCCGGGTTGCCCGGTGTGGAGATACACCACTCCGAGCCCGTAGGCGGCGCCGACGCTGTCGGGTTGCGAGCGCAGGGCGAGACGGTAGTGGCGCACCGCTTCGTCCCAGGCGTCCAGACACCTGGTCGCCGTGCTGCCACGGCACTCGGCCACCTTGAGTTCGCCCATCCGCACGTTGCCGGCGGAGTGGTCGGGTTCGATCGCGAGTGCGCGGAGGACGGCCTCCCGGGCCAGGCGGGGATGGTCCTCCGTGAGGGAGAGGCCGATGAGGGCGTCGACGTCCTCCGCATCCGTCTCCAGGATGCGGACGAACAGGTCGTGTGCGTACTCCCGGTTCCGCGAGACGGCGGTCATGGCGAGTTCCTGGCGCGCCTCGGTCTCGGCCAGGCAGCGTTCGTCGCGTACGGCGGGTGCGCCCTCCGGAACGGGCAGGCGGTGCACCGGGAGCCCGCGTCTCCTGGCGTACTGGCGCACCTGCCGCTGCAGCGTCTCGGGTCCCGCCCCGAGCGCCTCTTCCATGGCGCCGGCGGTCGGCATACCCGCGTCGATATGGTCGAGCATCGCCGGGATGCCCTCGTGGTATGGCGGCAGGCCGGCCAAGTGCCCGAAGTGGAGCATGTGGGCGAACAGCCACGCCCTGGCATAGAGGCGCGTCAGGTCGTGCCGCGCCCAGTCGAGTTCGTACCGCTCGTCGAGGAGCGCCCGGACGCTCATGCGCGGCAGCCGCACCTCCTCGAGCACGCGCGGCGGCACGTGCCCGACGGTGACCGCGTCGTCGGTGATCCGCATCGTCGAGAGGAGGCTCGCGAACCCCTCCTCGTACCAGACGGGGAAGTTGATGCCCTGGCGGCTCCGCAGCAGGTAGTGGGTGTACTCGTGGAAGGCCGTCTGGTTGGCGACCGAACCGCGCGCGTCGGGGCCGAACACGAGGGTGTGCCGCTCGAGCCCGGACTGCATGAACCCGGCGATCTGGCGCACTTCGAAGATGCGCTGGAAGTCGCGCGCGCGGCGGAAGGCGACGATCTTGAGCGGGGGCGGCGCGGGAGACTGATGGCGCGGCACGAGGGCCTGGGCCGCCTCCCGGAACCGCATGAGGGACACGGCGAGTTCGCGGGCCCGTTCGAGCGAGAGGTCGCTGAGCAGCTCGAAATGGTCCGTGCGGACCTGGCACCAAGACCGTTCGGCGTCGTCGGCCTGGACGGCGGACGCGAGGGCGCTTGCGAGCAGCAGGAGAGCCCGCCCCGCCAGCCTGCCGACGCCGAAGCGGGACGGGGTGCTTCGCACGGGTCTTCCGGCGCCGCGGCCGTTCGCCGGATAATGCGCGTGTTGCGACGAAGAGCCCTGCTCATGGCGGGACGCATTGGACGAAGCCTTCTCGCGCGGCCGCGGGCTCGCCTGACCGGCAGCGTCCTCGCCATGATGGCCTCGTGGGCGGGGTGGGGCGCGGAGCCGGCCGACTGGCTGCCGGCCTCCTGCAAGGCCGTGCAGACCGTGGGCATGCACGACTACCCGGGGGCGGAGGAGCGGTATCACGCGTCGGTGTTCTTCGAGGGGGCGTTCGAGCTCCGGGAGAACCTGCTCTTCATGGAGCACCTCCTCGGCCAGGAAGGAGCGCCGGTCGGCCTCTACGTCACCCTGTCCGTGGAAGACGGCGGCGAGACCGAGTTCGAGTGCCGGCCTGTGCGCGGGGGCGCCGGCAACGAAGGGTTCAGCTGCGTCAACAACCCGCCTTCCGAGATGCTCCTCGTCAACCCCGTGCGGGGACGCTTCACGCGCGCCGCGATCGGCGGCTGGACGTTCTATGGGGCACGCGAGGAGCAGGAGGGCGCGTCGCTGTTCGTCGAGTACGGGCAATGCGTGCCGATGGCGTCGGGTGGGGGTCCGTCCACGGCGCCGCCGTGAAGGTCGACCGGCCGCGCACGTGCCTCGCGGAGAGAAGCCGGGCGCTTCCCGTCCTTCCCGTCCGAAGCACCGCCTCCCGGAGGGCTATTCCTCCTCGACGGCTTCGGCCGTTTCGAGGATGGCCGCCACGTCGGCGTCCGCGGCTTCCGCCGCAGCGTCGATTTCCTTCTTCGCGGTGACGTTGATCTGTTCGATGGCCGCGAGCCGTTCCTTGACCTGCAGGGAAGCGACCTCGATGGGCGTGTCCGTCGCGTGGGCGCTGCCGGCGGCGAACAGTGCGGCGGCCAGGATCGTCGTGACTGTCTTCATGTAGTACCCATCCCTCATGAGCCCTCGTCCCGAGCGGGGGCGGGGGCTTGGTGTTGCCCGACCCCTTATAGAGGGAATCCGCGGAAATTGCCAGCGCTGCAGGGTGGCGGGAGGTGGCGGGCCGGCCATGGGGCGCTGTAGGCTTGCCGCGCGTTCCGCATCGATGCAAAGGAGACTTCGCGATGACCCTGGACCTTGCGTTTCGTTCGGCGACGGAGCTCGCCGAGCTTGTCCGTGGAGGCGAGATCAGTTCCGTCGAACTGACCCGGCACTTCATCGAGCGGATCGAACGTCTGGACGGCGACATCAACGCCGTCGTGGTGCGCACGTTCGACCGGGCGCTTGCGGACGCCGCGGCCGCCGATGCGGCCCTGGCCCGGGGCGACGCGACGGGACCGCTCCACGGGCTGCCGCTCACGATCAAGGAGTCCTACGTCATGGAGGGCACGCCGGCGACGTGGGGGATCGAAGCACAGCGGGACAACGTCGCGGCCGCCGACGGCGTGGTAGTCAGTCGCTTCCGGTCGGCCGGGGCGCACTTCCTCGGCAAGACCAACGTGCCCGTCGACCTCGCGGACGTGCAGAGCTACAACCCGATCTACGGCACGAGCAACAACCCCTGGAACCTCGAACGCACGCCCGGCGGCTCGTCGGGGGGCAGCGCCGCTTCGGTGGCGGCGGGGTTCACCACCGTGGAGGCGGGGTCCGACATCGGGGGGTCGATCCGCACGCCGGCGCACTTCTGCGGGGTGTTCGGTCACAAGCCGACCTGGGGAATCGTACCCATGGCCGGCCACGAGATCGTCGCCGGCGTGCCGGACCCGGACCTGAGCGTGTGCGGTCCGCTGGCGCGGGATGCCGGAGACCTCGCCGTCGCGCTCGACGTCATGGCGGGCCCCACGGAACGGGAAGCGACTGGGTGGCGTCTCGATCTGCCCGGGCCGGGTTTCGACAGCGTCGCCGATCTCCGGGTCGCGGTGTGGTCGAACGAGGACATCGCGCCGGTCAGCGCGGAGACGGCGGAACGCGTGCACCGGGTCGCGGAGGCGTTCGCGAAGCTCGGCGCGAAGGTGTCCGATACGGCACGGCCCGACTTCGACGTGCGCAAGGCGCACGTCGTGTTCCAGAACCTGGTGACCGCGGTGATGTCGAGCGGTCAGCCGGCGAGCCGCATCGAGAAGATCCGCGAGCGGGTCGCGACCCTGGACCCCGAGGACATGTCCGCCGACGCCGTCGCGGCGCGGGCGTCGGTCATGAGCCACCGCGAGTGGATCCGGCACGACTTCCGGCGCGAGCGCCTGCGACGCGCCTGGGACGCGTTCTTCCGCGAGTGGGACGTGCTCGTCTGCCCGCAGTTCGCGGTGCCGGCGATCCCGCACGACCATCGGCCGTTGGCCGAGCGCACAACGCTCGTGGACGGCGAGGCGCGGCCGTACATGGAGTCTTCGTTCTGGTCGGGTATCGTGATCGCGTCGTACCTGCCGAGCACCTGCCTGCCGACCGGGCCGTCCGGAGACGGGCTGCCGATCGGGGTGCAGATCGTCGGTGCTCCCTACCGGGACCACACGACCATCGAGTGCGCCCGCAGGGTGGCGGAGGAGATCGGCGGCTTCGTGCCGCCTCCGGCGCTGGCGTCGTAACGGAGGTCGGGACCGCGTCGCTCAGTGCCTGCGCCGGTCGCCGGGGCCGGTTGGCGGCGGCGGGTCGGCGCAGGGACCGGAGTGGTGGTGGAACATGCGCATGTCGCCGCCTTCCTTGACGAAACCGTTGGTGGCGACGCAGACGGAGCCGGGCAGTTCCTCGTAACAGGTCACCATGACGACCGCCTCGAACGCGCGGGCGGAGGCGTTGTAGAAATCGATGCCCGACTGCTGGGGGTTGCCGAGGATCTGCCGCCAGCTCTCGACGATCTCGTCCCGCTCGACGAGGGCGCGCCAACCCGGGTGGATGCACAGCGTCGGGTGGTCCGCCGCCCACAGGCGCTCCATGGCCTCGAAGTCCTTGTGGGTGAAGGCGAGATAGAACGTGTCGTTGGCGAAGAGCGCCTCTTCCTCGAGCGTCATGGTCTCTCCCCGGCGGCCGCGGTCCGGTCATCGGACCCGCCGGCGCTGCACCTCCCGCGGCGTCAAGGTGCGCACTATATGCGAAACTGGGCCGTGCTTCGGCGGAAGGGGCGAGTAGGTATTCGTGACACAGCACACCAGCATCCTCATCAGCTTCGACATAGACGGCACGCTGGTCGTGGGCGATCCGCCGGGCGTCCTTCCGATGGATCTCGTGCGCGCCGTCAAGGCGCAGGGTTGCCTGGT
>JAJDTI010000135.1 GCA_022827245.1 Pseudomonadales bacterium
AAGGGCTGGAAATCGAGCTGTGCGCCGCTACACTGTGTGTCCAAAGGCTGTTTCCTTTTGTTGGCGTAAGACGTTGATCGCACAGCCCTTATGCCACGGGAAACAGCCTTTTTCCACTACATCGGTGAGTTATCCGGGCTAGGGGCAGGTTTGCCATCGATTGGGGTCCTCGAGGGACGCGGTTTCGGCGCGTGTTGCGACGGGTTGTCTGCAAATCGCCCACTGCTTGAGCGATAATCGCCCACATGGCTGGCGATTTTCGCTATCTGCCTCGATTGGCGGCAACCTTGCTCAAGCGTGCGCTGGACGCATCCCCGGTTGTGGTGCTGATGGGAGCGCGCCAGACTGGCAAGAGCACACTCGTGCAGTCCGAGGCGTTCCTCGGAGAGCGTCTTTATCTGACGTTGGATGATCTTGCAACCCAGGAGCGGGCGCGCGTGGCGCCGGACGACCTGGTCGCCAGCGCGCCGCGGCTGACCATCGACGAGGTCCAGCGCGAGCCCGACCTGCTGTTGGCGGTGAAACGCGCCGTGGATCGGGACCGGCCGCGCCGCAACGGGCGTTTCGTGCTTACGGGCTCGGCCAATCTCCTGCTGATGCAGCGCGTGTCCGAGTCGCTTGCCGGTCGCGCCACCTACGTTCCCCTGTGGCCGCTTACGCGCCGCGAGCGCAACGGGCTCGGAACGGCCGGCATCTGGTCGCAGCTGCTGTCGGCGTCCACGGAGGACTGGTTCGACCTGGTCCGCTCCCAACCGGACGACGTCGTCGATTGGCGCCTCGAGGCGCGCCGCAGCGGCTACCCGACACCCGGCCTCGAACTTGCCGGCGACGATGCCGGTTCGCTGTGGTTCGACGGATACGTCCGCACTTACCTCGAGCGTGACCTCAGGGACCTGGCGGCGATAAGCGATCTGCTGGGCTTCCGCCGCGCGATGCAGGCTGCGGTCCTGCGGCTCGGCGGCCTTCTGAACCAGACCGAGATGGGCCGCGATACGCAGATCCCGCGGGCGACCATGCAGCGCTACCTGGGCTTGCTCGAGACCTCGTTCCAGGCGGTGCGGCTGGCGCCGTACTCGGTCAACCGCACCAAGCGGCTCGTGAAGAGCCCCAAGCTCTACTGGAGCGACACGGCGTTCGCCTTGGCGGTCGGCGGCGCGTCGCCGGTCGGTGCACACCTGGAAAACCTGGTTCTTACCGACCTCGTGGCGTGGCGCGACGCGCAGGTCCCGGCACCCAACATTCACTTCTGGCGCACCGCCGACGGCCAGGAGGTGGATTTCGTGATCGAGGCCGGCGAGCGCCTGCTGCCTGTGGAGGTCAAGGTGGCCGCGACGCCGCGGGACGCGGACACCGCTTCCTTGCGGCTGTTCCGACGCGAGTACGCCGAGCGGTTCGTAGGCGGTCTCGTGCTCCACGGAGGAACCGACACGTTGTGGATGTCCGACCGCATCCTGGCCGCACCATGGTGGCGCGTCGTGTAGTGTTCGCTCGCCGGTGGGCGGCGGCAGACGGACAATTGCCCGCCCTCCGCAAACGTGCGACAGTGCCGCGAGTTCCATCGGGGGAGGGCGCGTTGGAGCAGTCGGGGGAGTACCGGATTCCGGCGCCGCGCGAGCGCGTGTGGGAGGCGCTCAACGACCCGGAAGTCCTGGCCGCCTGCATCGCTGGCTGCCAGTCGCTCACGCGCGTGGCCGACGACCGTTTCGAGGGGGTGGTGCGCGCACGCATCGGGCCTGTCAGTGCGACGTTCCGCGGCACCGTCTCCCTGGTCGACCTCAAACCCCCCGAGAGCTATGGCCTGCAGGTCGAGGCCAAGGGCGGCGCGGCTGGCTTCGGCAAGGGCGAGGCTTCGGTGACGCTCACCGAGACGGCCGACGGGACGCTGCTCGCGTACGGCGCCCGGGCGAACGTCGGCGGCAAGCTCGCGCAGATCGGTTCGCGCCTAGTGGACGGCGCGGTGCGGAAGATGGCGGACGGCTTTTTCGCGGCGTTCACCGAGCGTCTCGGCGGCGGCACGGAGACCGTCGCGAGCGATCCCGGCCCGTCCGAAGCCGCGGAGGCTGGCTCCGCGGGGGACCGTCCCCGGAGTGGGATAGTGCGCGCGGTCGCGGCCGGGGTATTGTTAATCGTGGTGATCGTTGCGATCTTTAGCTACGCGACGTGAAAGCGTTGCCGAAACGGACATCCAGGAGGACCATGGCGTGGAAGTTACGTTAACCGTCAACGGCGCGGACCACACGCTCGACGTGCCGGACAACGCGCTGCTCGTGGAACTGCTCCGCGAGCGGCTGAACCTCACCGGCACGCACGTCGGCTGCGACACCAGCCAGTGCGGCGCCTGCGTCGTGCACATGGACGGGCGGGCGGTGAAGTCCTGCACGGTCCTCGCCGGGCAGGCGGATGGCGCGGACGTGACCACGATCGAGGGCATCGGCACGGCCGACGCGCTGCATCCGATGCAGGAGGCGTTCCGCGAGTGCCATGCGCTCCAGTGCGGTTTCTGCACGCCGGGCATGATCATGGCCGCCATCGACCTCGTGCAGACGAGCGACGACCTCGACGAAGCCGCCGTCCGGGACGGACTCGAAGGCAACCTGTGCCGGTGCACCGGCTACCACAACATCGTGCGCGCCGTGCTGAGCGCGCGCGACAACATGTAGAGGAGGCTCCTCATGTCGGAAACGGGCGGAACCGGGATAGGCGCGAGTGTCAGACGCAAGGAGGACGTCCGGTTCATCACGGGCGCCGGGAACTACATGGACGACATCAACCAGCCGGGCCAGACCTACGCGGTCTTCCTCCGGTCGCCGCACGCGCGGGCGAAGATCCTGGGAATCGACGCGAGCGGCGCGCTTGCGACGCCGGGCGTGGTGGCCGTCTTCACCGGGGCGGACCTCGCGGCTGACGGCATCGGCGACCTGCCCTGCGGCTGGCTGGTCAAGTCGAGAGACGGTTCGGACATGATCCAGCCGCCGCACCCGCCGATCGCGGTCGAGCGGGTCAACTACGTGGGCGAACCGTACGGCATCGTTATCGCGGAGACCCTGCAGGCGGCGCGTGACGGCGCGGAGGCTGTCGTCACGGACTTCGAGGACCTGCCCGCGGTGGTGGACGCCGCGACGGCCACGTCGGGGGACCAGTTGCACGAGTCCGTGCCGAACAACCGCTGCTACGACTGGGAGTTCGGCGACCAGGCGGCGACCGAGGCGGCGTTTGCCCAGGCGGCCCACGTGACGTCGCTGGACATCGTCAACAACCGGCTGATCCCGAACGCCATGGAGCCGCGTGCGGCGATCGGCTGCTACGAAGCGGCTTCCGGCGACTACACCCTCTACATGAACTCCCAGAACCCGCATCTCGAGCGGCTCGTGCTCGCGGCCTTCGTGCAGGTCGCGCCCGAGTCGAAGCTCCGGGTCGTGTCGCCGGACGTCGGCGGCGGCTTCGGATCGAAGATCTTCGTGTACGCGGAGGAGACGGCCGTGACCTGGGCGGCGGGCAAGGTGCGCCGACCCGTGAAGTGGGTCGCGGACCGTTCGGAGTCGTTCCTGGGCGACTGCCACGGCAGGGACCACGTCACCCATGCGGAACTCGCCCTCGCGGACGACGGGGAGTTTCTGGGCATGCGCGTCGCGACCACGGCGAACATGGGCGCATACCTGTCGACCTTCGCGTCGAGCGTTCCGACCTACCTCTACGGGACGCTGCTCGCGGGCCAGTACCGCACCCCCGCCATCTACGTCGAGGTGCAGTCGGTGTTCACGAACACCACGCCGGTGGACGCGTACCGCGGCGCGGGGCGCCCGGAGGCCACCTACGTGGTGGAGCGGCTCGTGGAGACCGCGGCGCGGGAACTCGGCATGGACCCGGCGGAGCTCCGGCGGCGGAACTTCATTCAGCCGGACCAGTTCCCGTACGAGACGCCCGTGGCGCTGACGTATGACACCGGCGACTACGAGGCGAGCCTCGACCGGGCGCTCGAGCACATCGACTATGCGCGCTTCGCCGCGCGGCGGGCGGAGTCGGAGGCGCTGGGCAGGAAGCGGGGCATCGGCTTCTCCAGCTACATCGAAGCGTGCGGACTCGCGCCATCGCAGGTGGCGCTGTCCCTGGGCGCAGGGGTGGGGCTTTTCGAGAGCGCCGAGGTACGGGTGAACGTCACCGGGTCGGTGACGGTCATCACCGGCTCGCACAGCCATGGCCAGGGCCACGAGACGACCTTTGCGCAGGTCGTCTCCGAGAAGCTCGGCATCCCGTTCGAGAACGTCGAGGTGGTGCACGGGGACTCGGGCCGCGGCGACTACGGCCTCGGGACGTACGGCTCGCGCTCCATCGCGGTCGGCGGCTCCGCGATCGTGAAGGCCGCGGACAAGATCATCGCCAAGGGCAAGAAGATCGTCGCCCACAACTTCGAGACCACCGACGACCGGATCGACTTCGAGGACGGGGTGTTCTCGGAGCAGGAGTCGAACCGCTCCATGGAGTTCGGCGAGGTGGCGTTCGCGGCCTACGTGCCGGCCAACTTCCCCCTCGACGAACTCGAACCCGGGCTCTCGGAGAAGGCGTTTTACGACCCGGGCAACTTCACCTATCCCGCGGGCACGCACGTCTGCGAGGTGGAGATCGACCCGGAGACCGGCACCGTCGAGATCGTCGATTTCGTGGCCGTGGACGATTTCGGCCTGATCATCAACCCGATGATCGTCGAGGGCCAGGTCCACGGTGGCCTGGTGCAGGGCATCGGCCAGGCGCTGCTCGAGCACGGGGTGTACGACGAGAGTGGACAGCTCGTGACCGGCTCCTACATGGACTACTGCATGCCGCGGGCCGACGACGTGCCGAGCTTCACGGTCGACACGACGGTGACGCCCTGCACGCACAATCCGCTCGGCGTGAAGGGTTGTGGCGAGGCGGGGGCCATCGGGGCGACGGCCGCGGTGATGAACGCGGTCACGGACGCCCTGGGCGTGAAGGAACTGGCGATGCCGGCGACTTCCGAGACGGTCTGGAACGCGCTGGGCGGGTCGGGGGCAGCGTCGGGGGCAGCATAGGAGAGGAAGGTCATGTATCGCTTCAACTACCACAGGGCATCGAGCCTCGCCCAGGCCGCGGAATTGCGCTCGGGAGCGGACGACGGCGTGTTCCTCGCCGGCGGCATGACGCTCATCCCGACCCTGAAACAGCGGCTCGCGGCGCCGACGGATGTCGTCGACCTCGCCGGCATCGAAGGTCTGAGCGGCATCACGGTGGGGGACACCGTCACCGTCGGCGCCATGACGCCCCATGCGGACGTGGCCGGCTCGGCCGCGGTGCAGGGCGCCATACCGGCCCTCGCGGACCTTGCCGGCCGCATCGGCGACGCGCACGTACGCAACCGCGGGACCATCGGCGGATCGATCGCCAACAGCGACCCGGCGGCGGACTACCCGGCGGCGGTCGTGGCGCTCAACGCGACGGTGCACACGGACCGGCGCGACATCGCCGGCGAGGACTTCTTCCTCGACCTCTTCGAGACGGCGCTGGAACCGGGCGAGATAGTCACGTCCGTCGAGTTCCCCGTCCCGGCGCGGGCGGCGTACGCCAAGTTCCCGAACCCGGCGTCGCGCTACGCCATCGTCGGGGTCATGGTGGCCGAACTGGACGGCGCGGTCCGCGTGGGCGTCACCGGCGCGGGCCCGTGCGCCTTCCGCTCCGCGGAACTCGAGGCGGCGCTGGCCGGCGGCCTGTCGGCGGCGGCCCTGGACGGGGTCAGCGTGCCGGACGGGAACCTGAACTCCGACCTGCACGCGTCCGCGGCGTACCGGGCGCACCTCGTCGCGGTCATGGCGCGTCGGGCGGTGGCGCAACTGGCGGGGTAAGGCGACGTCGCGCGGCGACTGACCGGCGGCGCCGCCGCCGGGTCAGCTCTGCTGGTACACCTCCTGCAGCCGCCGCATTCCCTTGAGCCAGCGGTCGGGGTCGGTGGCCTTGCGGCGCATGTACTCCTTGACCGTCTCGTGCGGCAGCGCGAAAAAACGCTCCTCGGCGATCGCGTCGATGCAGACCTGGGCCACCACGTCGGGTTCGAGCATGCCGTCGACGCCGGCGACGCCGGGCCCGTCGCCGGTCATGCCCGTGCGCACCGCCTGGGGGCATAACACGGTGACGCGAATGCCGTCGCTGTGGTGGGTGATGGAGATCCACTCCGCGAGCGCGACCGCGGCGTGCTTGGTGACGGCGTAGGTGACCGAGCCGATCTGGGTGAGCAGTCCGGCCGCGGAGGCCGTGCTGAACAGGTAGCCGCTGCCGCGGGCCGCCATGCGCGGCACCAGGTGCCGGGCCGCCCAGATGTGCGACATGGTGTTGACGCGCCAGATCTTGTCCCACACGTCGTCGGGCTCGTCGATGCCCTTGCCGTGGCCGATGCCGGCATTGGAGCAGAAGAGGTCGATGGGGCCGACGTCGCGCTCCGTGCGTTCGATCAGCTCGACCAGGTCCGCCTCCACGCCGACGTCCACGCGCATGGACGTGCCGCCGATCTCGTCGGCCACCGCCTGGGCGCCATCGCCGTCGAGGTCCGCAACCACCACGTGGCCCGCCTGCTCCTGGCCGGCGAACGCCCGGGAGAGTTCCCGTCCGATCCCGCTCGCGCCCCCGGTGACGACGACTACCTTGCCTGCGACTCTCATTCGCGATCCCCTCCCGTCCGCAAAGAGGCGTTTTCGAAGCCGCGAAAGTTAGACGGTTTGCGGCGCGGATACCACCGCTCCGCGCAATCTGAACGGCGCGTGAACGGGCGTCCGGAGCGGCGCCGCGATAGCGGGCGTGGTGCGTATACTCCTTTTCGTCAGGTCGTCCGGGGAGGCAGGCGCTGATGCGAAAGATCTTCCGTTGCACGTTACCGGCACTCGTTGTTCCGCTGCTGTTGTCCGCGCAGGGCGCGGCCGCGCTGTCGCTGCTCGATGTCATCGAGATGAGCAAGGGGGGCTACTCCGAGGAAGAGATCGGGCGCATCATCGAGGTGACCGGCGCCCGGTTCGAGATCGACAGCGTCGGGCTGATGGCGCTCGGCGAAGCGGAGGTGCCGGCCGCCGTGATCGACCGGATGCTCGACGAGGGCGGCATGCCGCCGACGGAGGTGTCGGAGATGAGCGCCCGCGAGATCCTCGAACTGCACGAGGCGGGGTTCTCCGACGGGACGATCCTCAAGTTCGTGCGCCACCGGAACGTCTGCACGCCGTTGTCGGAAGACGGTGTCGAGCTGCTCGTGCGCGAGGAGTTCGCTTCGGAGTTCCTCGACGGGTTCTCGGAACTCGTCGCGGCGTGCGAACGGGAGCGGGTGGCGCGGGAGCCCATCGAGCCGCTGCCGGAGACGGCGTATGCGGGGGATGCGCCGGCGGATGCCGGCGACCCGCACGGCGCGAGCCAGCCCGTGTACCAGAACACGTATCACTACGATCAGCACTACTACGAGCGGCCCTACCACGACCACCACTTCGGCGGCCACTACCACCCCACGTACGTCTACAGCTACTACCACTACGACCCGGTGCGGCGGGTCTACCCGATCTACATCTACCGGGACCATCGCGACCGCGGGGACCGCAAGCGGCGCGGCGACCGGCGTCGGGCGGCCGGGCCTCCGCGGGACCGGGGGCGGGGCGAGGCCGCACGGCGGCCGGCGGCCCCCGCGACGGCGCCTGGGGCAGTCCCCGCAAGGGTCCCTGCAAGGGTCCCCGGATCGGCGCCCGGCGAAGGATCGCGCCTCTTCGACGAACCGCGGCCCGTGATGAGCGGGCGCCCCGGAAGGGGCGGAGGCGGGTCCCGACCCGGCGGGAAGGCCGCGCCGCGATCGCCTTCGGAACCCGCCGTTCCCGGCCGGCCCCTGCTGCGCGGGACGCTCGTGACGAACGGCGTGGCCGAGCGCCCCAAGGACGCTCCCGCTCCCGCGGCAACGCCCACGAAGGCGGGCTCGCCTGCGAGGCCTTCGGTAACCGGCATCCGGCCCGCCCCGGGCGCGCGGGCCGGGCTCCCCCTGGAGCGTCTGCAACGGCCGACCGGCGGCGTGGCCGTCCCGGATGTCGCGCGACCCGCCCGCCCGACCTCGACGAGGCCCGTCCGGGCCGCACCGGCGCCGCGGTCGGGCGGTCAAACTCCGGCGGTCCCTTCGGCCCCGCGTTCGGCACGGGAAGCGATACCCGTGCGGCGGCGCGTCGTCGCTCCGACCCGGGCGACGCCGCGGCCCACGCCGGCACGACCGTCGGCGGTGGTTACCCCCCGGGCGGTCGCCCGGCCGGAACGCGCGTCTCCCGCCCGAACCGCGGCGCCTCGCTCCGTCACCCCGACGCGGACGCCGAGTCCCAGGGCGGTCGCGCCGCGGTCGACTGCGCCACGCGCCGTGACTCCCCGGCCCGCGCCGCGGGCGGCTACGCCACGCGCCGTTACCCCAC
>JAJDTI010000148.1 GCA_022827245.1 Pseudomonadales bacterium
CCAGGTGGCCCGGCAGTTCCAGCGCATGCTCGGCGTGACGGCCCTGGACGAGACCAACGCCCGCATGTTCGAGGAGATGGCGCACAACCTGCCGCTCCGCTCGCTGGTCCTGTTCTCCCGCGGCCGCCTCGGCTTCCGCGCCGTGGACGCGCTGCTCGCGGCGCTGAACGGCCGGTTCGGGCGCCTGGTCCGCATCCTGGTGCGGCGTTCCGGGGACGACTTCCCGGCGCCACCGCGCTGACCCGGGCGCAGCGAAAGCCGCGATCGGCGATAAAATGCGCTTTCCAGGCAAGGCGCACGGCAACGTGACCACGTTCGATCTCGGCATGCTTCCGGCACCTTCCCGTCTCGACCTGGCCGCAACCAAGGTGGCGACCGTGCAGGCCCGGGCGGATGCCAAGGACTACTTCGACATCGACGCGCTGCTCCGCACGGGCATCACGCTGGAGGACGCGCTCGGAGCCGCCGGCGCGGTGTACGGAAGCGGCTTCAATCCGCTGCTGAGCCTCAAGGCGCTCACCTACTACGCGGAAGGCGACCTGGACACCGTGCCGAAGACCGTCCGCGACCGACTCGCGGCAGCCGTCGCGGCGGTGGACCTGAAGCGCCTGCCGACGTTCGACCCGCGACCCTGGCTGAGGCGACCGTAGTGGCCGCGGATCCGAGCGCGGAACTCCGCGCCGTCGCCCGCCGCGTGGTCTGGTTCAAGCCGCCGGAGGAGACCCTGCGCGACACGGTGTTCTTCCTGAACCACGTGATGACGTTCGGCGACGTGGACGATGTCATCACGATGCGTCGCCACTTCGACGACGAGACCCTCCGGGAGGCCTTGCGATGCGCCTACCCGGGCGTGTTCGACGCCCGCTCCTGGGCCTACTGGCACGCGGTGCTGTGCGGAAGTCCGGCGCCAGCGCTACCCGCGCGGCGGATACCCGGTGCGGAGGGCGCGGCCCCCCTGCCCTGGCCGTTCCGAAGCGGCGACCGGCCCCGCCCCGACTGACACGCGCTCACGACGTCTGCGTCAACCGTAGAGGTGCATGCGCAGCGGGTCGAGCGACAGCAGGCCGCCGCAGTCCTCCTGGTAGGCCCCGAGGTACTTCGCGGCGCGCCGGCCGCGGCGGTTCGCGTCGGTGTGGCCGCGGTATCCGTACACGATGCCCTGCTGGACGAGGACAGCGAAACGCGGCGGGTTGCGTTGCAGCGTCTCCTCGGGAACCTGGTCGGCGAGGTCCTCCTCGGTCCGCATGAACGGACGCGCCATGAGCACGGGCATGCTCATGCGCAACCCCGTCGCGGCCCGCGGGAAGGCGCCGTGCCACGTGTTTCCGTGCCACACGAGAAGGGAGCCCGCCGGCGCCTCGACGGCGACGGCCTGCGGGTTCTGCAGGACCAGTCCTTCCTCGCCGCGCGGCGCCCGGCACCACTTGTGACTGCCCGGCACGAACGCCGTGGCGCCGTTCTCCCGGTCGAAGTCCGTGAGCACGTACGTGGCATTGCAGATGAGCGCTTCGTGCGGGTACGGCGAGGGCAGCAACGTGTCGCAGTGCAGGTCCACGGGCGTCTCGTTGGGGCCCTTCAGAAAGCAGCCCATGCTCGACAGGACGACACCGTAGCCGCAGAGATACGTGGTGATCGCGAGGAGCGCCGGGTTCATCAGCGCCTCCTCGAAGACCGGTCCCTCCAGGATCAGCGACTGCAACAGTTCGCCGAACGGAGAGTCGCCCCCTTCCTTCGCGAAGCGTTTCCGGTAGCCGGCGTGGGTATCCCCCGTGGCCATGTCGGGGCGTACCCCGTTGCGGGCCTCCGCCACGTCGAGCACCGCTTCCCGCAGCCGGTCGGCGAGGCCGTTCGGCGTGGCCAGCTCCGGCGGGATGACGGTGAATCCGTGGGCGTCGAGGTCGGCCACGTGGGAGGTCAGTCCGAGCGCGCGGACCTCTTCCCAGATTGCCGCGAGAGGGTCGGGTGTGCCGTTTCCGGAATCCGAACCGTAGGCCGCCATGTACCCTCCTCCACGGGTGGAGGCGGGCATCGTAGCGTTCCCCGTTCAGTACGCGCAACGCGGGCGTGACGGGGCCGCGTCAGGGCTCCGCGACGACTTGCCTCAACGCCTCTTCGCCAAACCGCACCACCGTATCGAGCGTACGCCGCACGTCGTCCCATGTCGTCGTGTGGTTGATGATGCACATGCGCAGCGCGAACACGCCCTTGAGCGACGTGGACGACAGGAACGCCAGTTCGTCCCAGAACATCCGTGCGAGCACGGCCCGGTTGACGCGTTCCAGCGTTGCCTCGGCCAGAGCCGTGTCGCGGGGAGCCACCCGGAAGCACAGGATGCCGAGAGACACCGGCGTCAGCACCTCCAGGATCGGACTCTCCCCGGCGTAGTCTTCCGCACGGCGCGCCAGGTCGAGGCCGCCCTGGACGGCTTCGCGGAACGCGGCCATGCCGAACGTCTGCACGGACATCCAGATCTTCAGCGCGCGCGCCGAACGGCTGAGCTGCTGGCCGCGGTCGGAGAAGTTCGGGTGGTTCGCCCCCCACACGGTGTCCTGCAGCACATCGTGCCCGATGGCGAACGCGTTCTCGAGGTGCTTCGTGTCGCGCACCATCAACGCCCCGGCCTCGTAGGGCTGGAAGAACCACTTGTGGGCGTCGAGGCCGATGGAGTCCGCGCGCTCGATGTCACGGAGCAGTTCGCGGCCCTGTTCCGTCACCACCGCGAACCCGCCGTACGCCGCATCGACATGCAGCCAGATGTCCTCCCGCGCGCAGAAGTCCGCCATCGCGCCCAGCGGGTCGACCGCCCCGGAACTCGCGGAGCCGGCATTGGCGCAGACCGCCACCGGCGCCAGGCCGTTCCCGCGATCCTCGGCCACCATGCGCGAGAGCGCCGCCATGTCGATGCGGAACGCGTCGTCCGTCGGCACCAGGCGGATGCACTCGCGGCGCACGCCGGCGATCAGCGCCGCCCGCTTGAAGGCGCTGTGACTCTGGTCGCTCATGTAAACGGTCGCGCCCTCCGGATGCCCGGCGGCCTCCCGTGCTGTCACCATCGCCTCCACGCTCGCCGCGGAGCCGCCGCTCGTGAGGAGCCCGCCCGCGCTCTCGGGGTAGCCGATCCACTGCCGCATCCAGTCGACCACCACCAGTTCGATCTGGCTCGTTCCGCTGGACACCAGCCACGTGCAGGAGTTGATGTTGAATCCCGAAGCCAGGAAGTCCGCGAGGACGCCCGGCCAGGTCGGCGACGACGGAATGAAGCCGAAGAAGCGTGGATGGTCCAGCCGGGCCGCGTACGGCAGCACCTCGCGCGCGACCTGCTCCACCACGTCCGCCGCGGGCCGGCCCCCCTCGGGCGGCGGCGTCAGCAACCGCTCTTCCAGCACCTGCCGGAACTCGCCGTCCCAGGCGCCGCCCTCACCGACAGCCTCGATCCGGCCCACCAGCAGTTCCACGGTCCTGGCGCCCAGCTCGAGCATGGCTTGCCGGTCCATGCTCAGACCGTTGTCCGTCTCCTTGCCCGACACCTCGCCGCCCGCGCTGTCGCCACTCGGCTACCATGCTATCCGATCGTTCGCCAAACAGGCGCGTCCATCATGGCCCATGCCCAAGCCGGCACACCCGCCGCGGCCGTCCCGCGGGACACCGCGTCCGCAAGCGTCGCGAACCTGGACCGCGACCACCTGGTGCACCCGCTGTCCGAACTGCGCCGCGACCAGGACCGCCACCTCGTGGTCGGCGGCGAGGGCATCCGCATCCACCTCGCCGACGGCCGCACGCTGATCGACGGGCTTTCCGGGCTCTGGAACATGCTCATCGGGCACGGCCGCCGCGAAATCACCGAGGCCGTCACCGCCCAGATGCGGTCCCTGCCGTACTACCCCGCCTTCTGGGGCTACACGTCCGAGCCGGCCGCGGTGCTGGCGAAGCGCCTGGCGGACCTCGTCCCCGCGGAGAGCGGCATCCGGCGCTTCCTGTTCACCCTTGGCGGGTCCGACGCCAACGAGATGAACTTCCGCATCGCGCGGCAGTACCACGCCATCAAGGGCAACCCGGACCGCCAGAAGATCCTCTCCCGACGCCTCGGCTACCACGGCATCACCCGCGCGGCCGCGAGCGCGACCCGCATCGACATGTATCACTGGTTCGACAGGCCCGACCCGCTGCACGTCGAGGTCGACACCCACGACCTCGACGACCTCGAGGCCACCATCGACCGCGAGGGGGCCGCAACCATCGCCGCCTTCGTCGCGGAACCGGTCATCGCCACCGGGGGCGTCATCCCGCCGCGGGCCGGCTACTTCGAACGCGTCCGCGACCTCTGCGACCGGCACGACATCCTGCTCATCTTCGACGAGGTCGTCACCGCATTCGGCAGAACCGGGAGCTGGTTCGCCATGGACTGGGTCGGCGCCCATCCCGACCTGCTGACGCTCTCGAAGGGGATCACGAGCGGCTACCTCCCTCTCGGCGCGGTCGGGGTAGGCCCGAAGCCCTACGATGTCCTGCGCAACAAGGTCCCCGAGGGCGTGCCATTCATGGCGGGCCAGACGCTGAACAACCACCAGACGTGCTGCGCCGCCGCGCTGGCCAACATCGACATCATCGAGTCCGAAGGACTGGTCGAGAACAGCCGCGCCGTCGGCGCCTACCTGCTCGAGCGGCTGCGCGACGCCTTCGGCGGACACCCGGACATCGCGGACGTGCGCGGCGTCGGTCTCATGGCCGGGGTCGGCTGGCGGCGCGGCGACCTCTCCACGATGCAGCTCTACGAGAAGACGGAGCGCGTGTCCCGGTGGGCATTCGACGGCGGGCTGATCGTGCGGAGCAACGGCGACACGACGATGCTCGCACCCCCGCTGTGCACGACCCGGGCAGACGTCGACGAGATCGTGTCGACGCTGCAGGCGGCCGTCGCGCAGGAGAGCTCGCCATGAACCGTCCCGTCGTCGAAACGACCCACGGTCCCGCCGCCGGCGTCCGGGAAGACGGCCTGGACTTCTTCCGCGGCATCCCGTACGCGGCGCCTCCGGTAGGCGATCTGCGCTGGCTGCCGCCACAGCCGGCCGAGCCGTGGCGCGAGGTGCGCGACGCCACGGCCTTCGGACCGGTCTGTCCCCAGAACGCCATCGTCATCTCGACGGCCGAGCATCTCGAGCGCGTCGACGGTGACCGCAGCGAGGACTGCCTGTATCTCAACGTGTGCACGCCGGGCCTCGACGACGCGCGCCGCCCCGTGATGGTGTGGATACACGGCGGCGGCTTCGTCATGGGCGCGGGCACGATGCCCCTGAACGACCCGCGCTTCCTCGTGGCGCGCGGGGACGTGGTGGTCGTGAGCCTGAACTACCGGATGGCCACGTTCGGTTTCCTGCGGCTCGAAGGCATCACCGGCGGCGCGATTCCCGCGACCGGCAACGAGGGACTGCTCGACCAGGTCGCTGCCCTCGAATGGGTGCGCGACAACATCGCGCGCTTCGGCGGCGACCCCGGCAACGTCACCGTCTTCGGCCAGTCCGCCGGCGCCATCAGCATCGGCATGCTGCTCGGCATGCCGGCCGCGAACGGGCTCCTGCACCGGGGCATCCTCCAGAGCGGCGCGTGCCAGACCGTGCAGCCGGCCGACCTCGCCGACCGCATCGCGGCGTTCGCGCTCGAGTCGGCGGGTGTCTCGCCTGAAGACCCTGCGGCCGTCCGCGCCCTGTCCGTCGAGCGCCTGGTCGAGGTCGAGGCGCGCATGTCCAATCCCGCGACCGCCAACCCGGAACTCGGCCTCACGCCCTTCGAGCCGATCGTCGACGGCAGGGTGATTCCCGGTCCGCCCATCGACGCCGTCCGGAGCGGTTCCGCCGCCGGGATCGACATCCTGGTGGGCTCGACGCTCGACGAGTACAAGCCCTACGGAGAGACCTTCGAGGGTCTCGAGGACATGGACCACGCCACGGTGGTGGCCGCGGCCGCCGCCGAGTACGGACGCATCGAGGGGCGGGACCTCACCCCGGACATCGAGGCCCTGGCGGGTGCCTACCGGGACGCGCGGACCGCCAAGGGCCTGTCCGTCGACCCGGGGGACCTGTACCTGGTCCTCGAAGGGGACCGGAACTTCTGGATGCAGGGCGTAATGGTGGCGGAAGCACAGACGCCGCACCCCGGACGCGTCTTCCACTACGTGTTCACCTGGGAGTCGCCCTGGCGCGACGGGGCATTCGGCGCGTACCACGGCCTCGACTCGGGTTTCGTGTTCGGCACCATCGACGCGACGAACTCCCGCGCGCAACACGGCGAAGGGCCCGACGCCGACGCCCTGGCGGCGTTCTGCCAGGACGCCTGGCTCAACTTCGCGCGTACCGGCGATCCCAACGGAGCCGGCGCCGGTCATTGGCCCGAGTACGGCCTCGAACGGAACACCATGCTCCTCGGCGCGCGGCAGGAGGTCGCCCGGGACTTCAACGGCCCGGAGCGCCGCGCCTGGGAGGCCGCCGGATACCCGGCGATCGGGCGAATGTAAGGGACGCCCTCGCGGCGTCCCGCCCATTTCAGCCCCGCCACCCCACCGACAGGAACACCCGCCGCCCGCGCGGGTCCGCCGAGCGCGGGTCGTAGCTGCCGGCGATGTTCACGAACGGCGGATCCTCGTCGAGGAGGTTCGCGACGCCGAGCGCGACCCAGGTCTCCCGCCCGCCCCACGGTAGACGGTCGAAGGTCCGGCGCACGTTCAGGTCGAGCGTCGTGAAGCGCTCGATGTCGCCGCCCGCGTCGTCCTCGTAGCCCCCGACGTGCCGTAGCAGGGCCGTTACGCGCCAGTCGCGACGCAGCCACGAGACGCCGGCCGCCGCCTTCACCCGCTGGTTGGGCGCGCCGACGTTGGCGCGGTTGAGCCGGCCGAGCCCGTCGACCTCGACCCCCGCGTTCGTCACGTCGTAGCGCGCGAGCCAGGTCAGCTCGGCCCAACCGGTCACTTCGCCCAGGTCCGTGTCCACCTGCCACTGCGCCGACAGGTCGGCGCCGGCGGTCTCGATCCGGTCGGCGTTGATGAAGGCCACGTTGACGATGGAGATCGTGCCGGCCGCCGTCCGCTCGATACGCGGGTCGTACGGGTCGGCGTTGACGATCGCCTGGGCGTTGTCCTTGCGGAGCACGTCGCGGAAGGTGTAGTCCCACACGTCCGCGTTGAACGCCCACGCCGTCCCGGGGCGCCAGGTGACACCGACGTTGAACGCCCGCGACACTTCCGGCTCCAGGGCCGGATCGCCCCGCGTCCTCCTGCCCGCGAAAGTGCGCGATCCATCGCGGTCGACGATGTTGGTGAAGTTCGTCTGCGCTCCCCGGGTCTGCAGCGGAGACGGAGCCCGGAACGAGGTGCTGAAGGAACTCCGCAGCGTCCAGGCCTCGCTCGCCCGGTAGAGGACCGTGACCTTGGGGTCGACCGTGTCCCCCACTCCGCCCCCGTAGTCTTCGTAACGCAGCGCCCCGGTGACCTCCAGGCGTTCGCCCACCGGCAGCCACAGCTCCCCGTACAGGGCGTAGACGTCGTCCTCGGCGGAGAAGTCGGGATTGCCGATGAGAAAGGCGAACCCGTCCCCGCGCGTCACGGGGTCGTAGGAATAGTCGAGGCCCTGGTCCCGGTACTGCACGCCGACCGCGAACCCGCCCCGGTATCCCGGCAGGAACCCGGTCACGTGCGCCTCGAACGTGGTCAGCCGGGACTCGCCGTCGCCGAAGTAGTCGCCGATGATGAACCGACGCAGTTCCGCCGCGTTACGGAGCGGATCGTCCGCCCCGGCGGCGAAGGTCGAACTCCACGGGTTGAAGAACAGGCAGCCCCCTCTGCCCGCCTCCCCCGGGGACCCGGCCGGGCCGGCCTCGCAGCCGCTTCCCCCAAATCCCCTGAGCGCCGCCTGGAAGTTAGCGGCGACCACGTCGCGCGGGTTGAGGAACGCCTCGTTCCGCGCCCCGACCAGGGCGACGTCCCAGGAGACGGTCTCCGAGAAGCGCCCTTCGAGGCCGAGCGCGACCCGCAGCGTGTCGTGCTCGTAGTAGTTGATCTCCGGGGGATGGCCATAGCCGTACGGGCGTCCCTGGAAGCGCACTTCCTCCCCGTAAGGGTTACCGGGGTGATACGCCGGCACGACGGGCGTGTTGAGCACCGGGAAGCTCGGCGACACGTCCCGGCTGATGTCGTTGCGCGCATAGCCGAACTCGGCCCACGCGTCCCCCAGGCCTCCCGCGCCCCAGTCCAGCCGGCCGAAGAGCTGCGTGCGGCGCTCGTTCGGGGTTACCGTGATCTGCGGTGCGTAGTCGAAGCGGCAGATCGCGCTCCCGCCGGCAAGTTCCTGCCGCAGGCCTTCGTACTCCGCGCAGCCCGGGTCCGCCACCGTGCGCCCGAGCGACGGCACGTGGAAGCTGCCGGGATTGCCGAAGCCGCTGGTCGCGGGACGCAGCCAGTCCACTTCGGCCAGGAGCAGGCTCGTGCGGTCGAGATGGCTCGCCGCCAGCAGGAAGGTGCCGTCGGCTCCCATCGTACCGCCGGCCACCGCATCCAGGGAGAAGTCGTCCTGGGATCCGTCGCCCGTGCGTCCGCGGTACTCCGCCTGGACCTCGACGCCCTCGAACCCCTGCCGCGTAATGAAGTTGGCGACTCCCGCCACGGCTTCCGACCCATAGATCGCGGCGGCGCCGTCCTTCAGGATCTCGACCCGCTCGACCGCCAGCATCGGTACCAGGGCCGCCAGGTCCACGAAACTCGAACCGTCGTCCGTCTGCACCGCCGAGAGCACCTGCCGGCGCCCGCTCAGGAGGACCAGCGTCGACGCGACGCCCAGTCCGCGCAGGTTGACGTTGGCGGTCCCGACGGTGAAGTTCTGCGTCAGGTTGTCCGAGTTGTTCTCCGCGCCGGCGCTGATGGCCAGCACGCCGACCAGGTCGCGGAGGTCCTTGAGACCCACCGCGTCGAGGGTCTCGCGGTCGTAGTGCGACAGCGGGGACGGCGAGTCGCCCTGCCGGTCGATGCGGCTCCCGGTCGGCGCCGTGACGACGATCTCCTCCACCACGCCCGGCTCCGCGCGGACGCTCCAGGGGAGCGCCGCGGCCAGGACCACGGCCATCGCCGCGCTTCTTCGCCTGGACTGCAGGGACATGAGCCGTCCGGTGGACAGGGTTCGGGCGGCCAAGCCTACTACGTCAACGGGCCGCGCTTCCCGACGCGCACGACGCCTGCCCCGAGCCCGACCGTACCTGGCCGGACCCCTGTGTTAAGGTCCGCGCCGTTCCCCGGCCCTGCCCGACGATCGTCGGAACCCCGCTGGCGGGTCGCCTGGGGCCAAGAGGGACCACCATGCCAGTAACCCTGCGTCAACTCCGCTACTTTCGCGCGGTGGTCGAGCACGGCGCCTTCAGCCGCGCCGCCGAGCGCGTTCACGTCTCGCAGCCGGCGCTGTCGTTCCAGATTCGCGAGCTCGAGGAGGCGTTCGGGGCGCGGTTGCTCGAACGCGACAAGCAGGGCATCCGCCTGACCCGGCTCGGGCGCCAGGCCCACGAGCAGACGCTGCGGATCCTGGACGAGGTGCTGGTGCTCGAGACGATGGGCAAGCGCCACGACGGGGGACCCCTGCAGATGGTCGTCGGCATCGTCTCGACGCTCTCGGCATACCTCCTCGGCGGGTTCCTCGAACGCCTGCACGCCGCTCCGCACCGCGTCGAGATCGACGTCCGGGAGGGTTCGAGCCCGGAACTCGTGGCAGACGTGCTCGCTGCCCGCCTGGACGCCGCCATCCTGTCGCTGCCGGTAGGACTGCTCGAACTCTCCGAGCGAGAACTGTTCGAGGACCGGTTCGTGCTCGCCGGCAGCGCCAACCGGCTCGCCGCGTTCCGCGCCCTCGGCGAGACCCCGCGTCCGGCCGACGCCGCGCAATCCGACATCGGACCCCTGCTCACGCTGGCCGAAGGGCACTGCCTCGGCGACCAGGTGCTCGGCGCCTGCGCCGTATCGCGGCCGGGCGAGGTGCGACGGGGAGCCGCGTCCCTCGGGACGCTCGCGCAACTCGTCGCGGGCGACGAGGGACTGACCCTGATCCCGGAAAGCGCGGCGCTCGGCGAGCGCGCAACCGCCCCGGGCCTGCACTTCCTGCGCTTCGCGCCTCCCGAGCCCGCACGGAGCATCGGCCTCGTACACCGCGTGGCCTCCCAGGGCGAGCCCTGGGTCGACGTGCTTGCGGAGGCGGCGGCCGGCGCGGGGGCTGCCCTCGCCACCGCGGCGCGGGAGGCCATCGCCGCGGACGGAACGGGGGACTGACAACCTTTCCGCTACCTATCGGTTTCCCTTATCGGGTCCCCAGGAAAACGGTATTGGGCACGGGCGGGAAGCGCCGCTACGGTGCACCTATCCGGTTTGGACTGGGTTGCCTCCCTCCTCCGTCCAGTGACCCAGACCGAACCGGGGGCCGCGGGAAGGGTCACCCCCCTCCGACCCGCGGCAAGCGGGGGAAGACCGGAGGCGCCAGCCGAAGGTCGACCCCCAAGGGCGGCCCGGCCAGTCAGAGGCCGGAGCCAGCCTCCGCGGTCGCGGGTTCCCCGAATCCGCGACCGCTCTTTTCTCGGGGCCCCCGGACGGGTTCCGCGTGGCTACTCCGCCCCGCCGGGCAGGAACACCTCCGCCAGCCCGATGCCGCTCTCGCCGGCGACCGCGTACAGCAGGAACACGCGTCCGTCCTCGACATGCACCGCCGGATCCCGCAACTGGTTGACATGGCCGTAGGCCGTGCTGCGCACCGACGGCAGGAGCGGCGCGTCCGCCCCTTCCCAGTCACGCTCCGGACGCAGCACTTCCACCGGCGCCGTCTCCTGCCACGACATCCAGTCCCCGGACACGTCGATCGTGCTGAGCAGGATGCGCTCCGGCACCTGGCCGACCTGCGTCCAGAAGACGTATAGCGTGTCGCCACGCTTGAGCAGGGCGGCGTGGCGCATGTCGGGATTGAAGAGGAGCGGTCCCTCCTCGAACCCGGTGAGGCCGTCGGCGGAACGGTAGAACTGGCCCGGCATGGCCATCGCGTAGGTCATGCCGTCGTGGCGGAAGGCGCGCAGGTAGGTCCTGCCAAGGACCTCGGGCCGGGCCTCGAAACGGATACCGTCGGTGGAGATTGCGACACGGGTCACCTGGTGGCCCGGTCCTTCCAGCCCGTGGAAATACATGACGATCCTGCGCGCCGCATCGTCCACGTGCACGTCCGGCGATGCGATGTGCACCGTCGTCATCTCGTGGAGCGCGTCGTGGCCCAGGTTGCTCCCCTTCAGCCGCTCCTCGACCCGGGCCAGGAGTTCCGGCGGCACCTCGGGGCGCTCGGTCGGGAACAGCGACTCCGCGAGCTGCAGGCTGCCGGGCGGATGCACGGTCCACGGCCCGGTCAGGCTGTCGGCGTACGCCAGGCGGATGTAGCTGCCCTTGTGATCGGCGAAGTAGAGGTAGTACTCACCGAGCCGGTCCTCGACCCAGTCCGGCACCCGGATCAGCGACGGACCCTGGATGTTTTCCCCGATGCTCGGATGCGTGGACGCATCGACGATCGGCGCGTCGAGGAGCCGTTCCACGCGGACGGCGGTGTCGGAATCGGCATTGGCCATGGAGGTCACCATCGCGAGTACGCCCCCCGCGCCGAGCGCGGCGATGGACTTGCGCAAGAGTTTCGTTGGAACATTCACGTTTGACACGCACAGGACGGAAAACCCAAGCATGTTCTACGAGTTGCGCCAGTACAAGATATTCCCCGGCAAGATGGACGAGTGGGTCGACTTCATGGAAGGGACGATCATCCCCTTCCAGGTCGCGCGGGGCATGGTCATCACCGCGAGCTTCCGCGGAGAGGAGGACGACTCGGTTTACGTCTGGATCCGCCGCTTCGCGTCCGAAGCCGAGCGGGAGCGCCTGTACGAGGCCGTCTACGCCAGCGACGAGTGGACCAACGAGATCGGCCCGCGGGTGGGAGAACTGATCGACCGCGACGGGATCAACGTCCAGCGCATCGTGCCGACGCCGAAGTCCGTCGCCCAGTAGCCCCCGGACATGGGCAAGGAGCGCAAGGACATCAACGAGGCGGTCCGCGAGGTCTGCCTGTCGTTCCCGGAGAGCGAGGAGGTGCCCTCACGCGGTTCCCCGGACTTCCGGGTGCGCGGCAAGACGTTCGCGACCTACGCCGTCAACCACCACGGCGACGGCCGCATCGCGCTGTGGCTGAACGCGCCGGACGGCGCGCAGCGTTTCTATTCCGAGAACGAGCCGGAGTGCTACTTCGTGCCGCCCTACGTCGGTCCCAGGGGCTGGCTGGGCGTGGAACTCGACAAGGGGCTCGACTGGCGCACGATCGCGAAGCGCGTGCGCGAAGCCTACGAGAAGGCCGCGCCCGCCTCCCTCGCGCGCGCCGTCGGCGAGACCATCGCCATCGAACCGCCCACGGAGACCATTTCGGACGAGCAGTTCGACCCCCTCCTCGCCCCACACGCGCAGGACCGGCTCGCGAAGCTGCGCGAGATCTGCCTGGCGCTCCCCGAGACAAGCGAGGCGAAGCAGTTCGGCACGCCCGCCTTCAGGGCCGGCAAGAAGACGTTCTGCGGCGCCCACCGCCGCGGCGGGCGCATGCACCTGGAGTTCTGGGTGGGCAGCGACCGGCAGGCCCTGCTCACGTTCGACCGGCGCTACTCGGTTCCGAGATACACCGGCCACAACGGCTGGATCCACCTCGACGTCGAAGAGCAGGTGGATTGGGACGAAGTGCGGGGCCTCGTCCTCGAGAGCTATCGGCACTTCGCCTTGAAGCGCATGCTGAAGGCGCTGCCCGAGGAGGCGTGACCAACCCGACGCCCGCACAGGCCCACCACCGTCAAGTCGCAAGCCAGGAGGAGAGATGACCTATCGCGTACTGTGGCCACGGACCTTCGGCCGCAACCACGAAGTGGAGACCGAAGCGCTCGGCGAGGGATTCACGGCCGAGTTCTGCCGCGGCTTCGACGAAGTCACCGAGGAGCAGTGGAACGCGTGCGACGCCATCGTCGGGGTCTCGCCGCCGGCCGAGTACCTCCCGCGGATCCACAAGTGCCGCATCGTCGTGAAGACGGCGGTCGGCTTCGACGACGTGGACCTGAAGGCGTGGGGCGAGGCCGGCATCCCGGTCTGCAACACCCCGGACTACGGCACACGCGAGGTCGCGGACCACGCCATCGCCCTGATGATGACCCTCACCAAGAGCATCGCCTTCCACGACGAGAGCCTGCGCGCCGACCCCGTCGAAAACTGGCGCCCGATGCTCAATCCCTACGGCCGGCGCCTCTCCGAGTGCACGTTCGGCGTCGTCGGCCTCGGCCGCATCGGCACGACCGCGGCCCTGCGCGCGAAGGCGTTCGACATGGACGTCGTCTTCTTCGACCCCTACCTGCCGAACGGCATCGAACTCGCGCTCGGCGTACGCAAGGCGCAGAGCCTCGAGGAACTGATGGGCCAGAGCGACATCGTGAGCGTCCACACCCCGCTCAACGACGAGACCCGCAACATCCTCGACGCCGCGGCCTTCGCCGCCGCGAAGCCCGGGATCATCGTCATCAACACCGCCCGCGGTCCGCTCATCGACCTCGGCGCGCTGCACGACGCCATGCAGAACGACGTGGTCCTCGCCGCGGGCCTCGACGTGCTCCCCGACGAACCGGCCAACCTGAACGACCCGCTCATCGCCGCCTGGCACCGCAACGAGGAGTGGATTCGCCACCGGCTCGTCATCACGCCGCACTCGGCGTTCTTCACGCCGGAGAGCGTCAGGGACATCCGGGCGTTCTCAGCGCAGACCGCGGCGCGCTACCTGCGCGGGGGGCGGCTGGAGAACTGCGTGAACGGGGAGTTTTTGGTGAATCCGCGGTAGGGGATCGGGCGGCCTTAGCCCACCGCCTTCAGTTCCGAGCGATCCACCACCCGCTCCCGCAACTCGGAACTCGAGAACGCGTGGGGCCGCTTGTTGAAGTAGCAGCGGTCGAGGGTCTCCTCGCGGCCGGTGAAGTCCCTGTCCCGGTACTCGTCGCCGAGGATGCGCACGTCCCAGTCCAGGCAGCGGAGGATCTCGAGGACGTGGGCCTCTGTGTCGTAGACGATGGTCTCGTCGACGTAGCGGCACGCCGCCACCTGGATCTGGCGCTCCACGATGCTCTGCACGGGCCGGTTCTTGTCCGGCCGGTCGATGCTCGGGTCGCTCTGGATGCAGACGATGAGGTGGTCGCAGACGGCCTTGGCCTCCTGCATCATCAGGACGTGTCCGGCGTGGAACAGGTCGAAGGCCCCGAAGGTGATGCCTTTCTTCAGCGCTGCCATCTCGTGGTCGAGTCCCCGGTCGCGACGACGCCCGGAACTCTAGTGGAAGGGCCGTGCGGGGGCAATGTACGGCAGATGAACATTTCGTTTCACCCGGTGGCCCAGGGGCGGTCAGGGCTCGCCCGGGGGAGGCTTCGTGGAGAAGTCGATCGTCCACCCGGAACGGCGCCAGATCAGCCAGGTGAGGAACGGATAGAACGCGATGGCCGACGCCACGTGCCACTCCGTCAGGTTCTCGATCCAGTCGTCGTCCTCGACGAAGTTCTGCAGCCCGCCGAGCGTCAGCCCCTCGACCAGTACCGCCAGGCAGAGGATCACCTTGATCCGGACGAGCCGCGTCTCGCCGAGGGTCGCCTGTGCGCGGTACGCGAGGAACAGTTCGGCGAGGAACGTGCAGCCGAAGAACACGATCGTGCCGTAGCGGCGCATGGCCCGGTAGAGGTCGCCCTCCGAACCGAGGAAGGTCGTGTAGAGCACGAAGAAGAGCGCCCCGACGACGCCCGTCGCCACGGTGGCCGTGCGCCAACGGGTGGACGTCTCGCCGCTGCTGCGGAGCCAGTGTCCGCACAGGACCCAGTAGACGATCCAGAACGCGGCCGCAGGCAACATGGCGGCCTTGAAGATGAAGAAGCCGGCGCCGTGGCGGCCAGCCGCACTCACGCTCGTGCAGCCGGTCAGGTGCGGAACGCATGTCGGAACGTGGTCGCCCAGCGCGGAGGCCACGTACGCCGCCGTGACGCCCAGCCAGCTCAGCGCCCAGACGACGACGGCAACGTGACGCAGGTCCACGGCGTGACGATACTCGCGTGCGGCAGGCAGGTATACGGGGCTCGGCCGGACGTTGAGGGAAGCGGCCCCGGTGACCGATAATACGCCCGCGTGGGGCCGTAGCTCAGCCGGGAGAGCGCGACGTTCGCAATGTCGAGGTCGGGGGTTCGATCCCCCCCGGCTCCACCACTATTCGGGACCGCTTCCCGGCGGCCGGTACCCCCACTCCTCCACGGCGAACCCCCACGCCCGGTCGACCGCGTCGATCGTCTGCCGATCGATCCGATGCGGGTTCTTGCGATAACCCGACAAGGTCCCCAGGTAGTCGGCGATCGGCCGTCGCGCCCGCTCCCAACCCGGCAGTGCCAGCTCGGCGTAGAAACGCTCCAGTTCCGCCATGGGCGCGCGTTCGAGATCCTCGAAACGTACTTCGGCCAGATGGCCCGCGGGGATCAGTTCCCGATCGCGGAGGTACCGGCGCATCATGGCCGCGTACGAGTCGAGAATGGTCGCGGCCACCGCTTCCGCATCCGCATCGTCCAGTTGGCAGACGGGCAGCATGGTCCGGTACAGGTGCTTCATCGATGCGTACACCACGTACGGATTGCGCACGATGTGGATGAACTTCGCGTCGGGAAACAGGCGCAGGAGTTCGGCGGTGCGGCCGAGGTTGGTCGGGCTCTTGAGCAACAGCCGGCGTCCGCCCGAGGCCAGGGTGGCCTTGCGCAGCACGTCCAGGTAGGCGCTTTCCCAACGCGCCCGTTCCCGGTCCGAGAGCCGCATGGTGGCGTACTTCTCGAGGTACGCGCGCGCCCGGCCCGGGAACGACAGGTGGTGGACCCACGACAGGTGCGAGGTGTTGGCCAGGGCGATCTCCTCTTCCTGCGGCAGGTCAAGGGACACGGCCATGTCGTCCATGGGGCGCGTGGCGGGCACCCGTCGGGCAACCAGGCGCTCCAGCCACCCCCGTCCGACCAGGAACATCGGCGCGGCGATGGCCTGGAACGTGGAGACCACGCCGAAGCCCGGGTCTCGGGCGAGGAGGTTCAGCAGGTGCGTGGTGCCGGAGCGACCGGAGCCCTGGATGTACAGCGGCGCTTGGTCGATCGCGATCCGCGCCATCCGCGACGGGCCGTAGCACAGGCGCTCGGCGACCCGCAGCGGCGCCGTCAGCGCGCTGACGCCGAGCACGCGCGCCAGCTTGCCCCAGTACCGGCGCGGCACGCCGCCGTTGTCCGCGATCAGGCGCAGCCATACCCCGAGGGGCGCCATCGCGAACATGTGCTGCATGGTAGAACCGGCGGCGCCCCCCGCGGTCATGCCCGCACCCCACGGCCAACCGCCGGGCGCGTCGATTGCGCCGAGCCCTGCCAACCAACAACATTGGGTCGCATGTGCGTCCCCCGCGAGAACCAGTCATGAGAATACTCGGCTACGGCGCGGCGGCCCTCGCGGCCATCGCCCTGGCGCTCTACTTCGCGTTCTTCTTCAATCCCCAGACGGAGGACCAGGAAGCGGTGAACGCGGCGTGGGCGCGGTTCGCCCAGGACGTCGCGGAACTCGGCGACGTCGTCGAAGACGCGCCGTTCAACCGCGACGAACGCACCGCCGCCGTCGGGTACCGGCACATCGCGCGGTTCCTTTCGACCTTCCTCGCCGAGCACACGGAATTCCGGGACCCGGACTACCCGCAGTTCTCGCGCTTCCCCAACAGCGTCGCCCGCATCGGCTGGGACAACCCGGACGGTCTGTACCTCGCGTTCCCTGTGCGCGGCGATCACGTCTACCGGTTGCGCGGGAACACGAGCAATTTCGACCTCGTCACGATCAACGTCTACAGCGGCATGCTCGGCCACACCCCGGTGTCGGACATCCGGAACATCTCGAGCATCGCCTCGGACGACCTCGACGTCGACGCGAACGGCGACTTCGTCCTGACCCTCGCCGCGGCGCCGGCCGAAGGCGACTGGCTCGGCCTGGAACCGGACGCGTACATCGTCGTGGTCCGACGCCTCGCCTCCGAATGGGAGAACACCGACGAGGGTCTTTGGGAAGTCGTCAACCTGACCACGCTCGGCACGGGCGCGCCCCGCCCGACGGCCGCGTCGATCGCCCGCCAGCTCGATGACGCGGTAACGCAGACCCGCGCCCTGCGCGAACTCCTCACCATCGCCCATCGGCTCACGTTCCAGCTCGCGCAAAGCCCCAACGAGGTCGCCGAACCGGCGGAGACGGATCCGAACATACCGATGGCCGACGCCTTCCAGGCAGCCTCCCGGGGCTACTTCCAACTGGAAGAGGACGAAGCCCTCCTGGTCGAAGCGCCGGTCGCCGACTGCCGGTACACCAACATCCAGCTCGCCAATCCGTGGATGGAGTCACTCGACTACGCCAGCCACCAGTCGAGCCTGAACCACCGCACCGCCCACGTGGACGCCGACGGCCGGGTGCGCTACGTCATCAGCCTGCGGGACCCCGGCGTGCAGAACTGGCTGGACACGGCCGGCTGGGCCGAGGGGTCGCTCTGCGCCCGGTGGACCTATTGCACCGAGTACCCCACCCGGATCTCCGCCCGCCTGGTCAAACTGGACGAACTCCATCGCTACCTGCCGGACGACACGCCGAGGGTCGATGCCGCGGAACGGAGGCGCGTCGTGGCGGCGCGGCAGGCCGCGGTCAGCCGGCGCTACGCGGGAGGCTCTTAAATTACTTGATAAAAACCCTTTAAATATTTGTATTTATTATAAAAAACAACCCTCATGTCGTGCGCGCGCGACACGGAAAGTCTATCCGCCGTCGTCGGCCACGGCGCGCGCGACCGCCCGCTCCCAACCCTCTCGTTGAGCACCCAGGATCTCAGCCACCGCGGCGCATCGCAGCCGGTCCCACTCGAGACCACTCGCCCGTGCCGCGGACCAGACGCACCCTTCCAGCCAGGCGCGGTCGGCCTCCCGCGCCTCCCTCGATGACAGGGACGCCACCAGTCGACGCCCGAGCCGCACGCCGGACGCGGATCCCATCTCTGTTGCCAGTATTGCTTCAATCTGTTCCGCCAGTTCCGCCAACTCGGCCGGCGTCTGCTCGTGGGCGCGTACCCGGATCCAAAAGCTGCCCGCCTGGTCGCGCTCGATCTTCGCCGCCACGACGCCGCCACCCGCACGGCCCTTGCGCCGCACGAAGACGGTTTCGCGTGGGACCTCTTCCCGCGGTTCGCGAAACAGCAGATCGTACAGTCGGTCGGCCCCGACCGATCCCGGCTCCAACTGCGCGGCGCGCCGACGGGCCATGTGTCCACGTGTCCCCTCCGCATACGCGTCCGCGAGGCGATCGGCCGCACGGCCGGTGAACTCGTGCATCACGGGCCTGACCAATCGACCCAGCCAATCCTCCGCGAACAGGGACGCGGCCGTACGCACCGCACGCGAGACGGTGGCGCGATGGCAGCCCAGCTCCCGCGCCAGCGCGGTCTGGCTCGCGAAGACGCGGGCGTCGAGCATGGCCTTCCACTGCACGGCGTTCTCGAGCGGCGATACGCCCTCCGACCAGGCGTTCTCCCCATGCATCGCCGCCGCGCACTCCGCGTCCGAAAACGAGGCTTCCCGGACTTCGGCGCGCCAGGGAACGCCCGCGCGACGACAGGCCTCCAGGCGCCGGACGCCGAAGATCACTTCGACGGCGTGCGTGTCGTCCGCCGGCAGTCGACGCGCCAGCCCGAGCTGCTGCTGACCGTCCCGCTTGATGGAGTTCGCCAGGGCGTCGAGCGAGATATCGTCCATCCCCGACCGGGCCCGGTTGTGAAATCGCCAGGGCCGTACCAGCGCGGGATCGAAGGCCTCGACCCGCACCAGTTCAGCGCGGCTGCGCTCGTCTAAGGGACTCTCGTCCGTCATTGGTTCTCTCCCAACCATCATCCTTTTTCCAGACATGCGCTACCCGGCGCTGTGTCTCTGACAAAGCGCCTAACGGACCCACGGGCACGCTCTTCGCGCAGGCGAATCCGTCGACCGGACAGGCCATTCCCGCGAAGCCAAGTAGTGCGCGCACTACAATAGCAGACCTTTCCTGGGGAATAACAGAAACCACGGGCGAGCGCAGGTCGTCCGGTGGTGCGTGCCGGGTGCAAGCGTCAGACGCGGATTTGGCGCGGCCAACCAGGCGTTGCACCGGTCCGTGGATTCGGTCTGGGAGAAGCCGAGGTGAGGACGATGCACGCCGCCTTTGACGTGCGCGAACGCGGCCCCGCAACCGGGGCGCGGGCCGAGGAGCCCTAGTGCAGTGACTTAACGCGTGCTCGGCGTGCCCGCTGGCAGGATACCCCGAGGAGCCACGCGCCCGCCATGCGGGCGCGTTTTAACACATTGATTGTTATTATATTTTACTTACAGAGCGTTGATCTCTCCCCGCCGAGTGCGCGTCCTCGGCGGCCGGGCGTCCCGGTCACCGCCCCACGCGCACCGCCAGAATGTCCGACTTCGCACCGTGCAGCACCGCGTTCGCGGTGGAACCGAGCAGCAGCGCGAAGCCGTGGCGGCCGTGGGTGCCGACCACCACGAGGTCCGCCGACAGTTCGTCCGCCGCCGCGTGGATCTCCTCCGCCGGGTGGCCGCGGCGCACGAGGCGCTCCCCCCGGACGTCGAAGCTGTCGGCGAGGCGGTTCACCTGCTGCTCGACCTCCTGTTCGGCCTCGTGGGCGAAACGCACGGCGGAGTCGCCGTAGGCGGCGATGTCCACGCCGGCGTAGGCGTGCTCAAGCGGCCGGATCACCGAGATGAGCGACACCCGCGCGTTCGTGAGCGCCGCGACCTGCACGGCGCGTTCGACCACCGCCGCCGCCTCCACCGTCGAGTCGACGGCGACCAGGACCTCGCGGAAGGGCTCCACCTCCTCCGGAATGTGTACGCAGAGCACGTCGCAGACGGTGCCGTGCAGCACGGCGTTGGCGGTGGAGCCGAGCAGCAGCCGCCAGCCGTGACGGCCGTGCGCGCCCATGACGACGAGGTCGGCGCCCTGCTCTTCGGCATAGCGATGGATCTCGTTGGCCGCATGGCCTTCGAGGAGCGTGCGGTGCTCGATGCCGGCCGGTTCGCACACGGCCTCGAGCCGCTGGGCCGACTCCTGCAGCACTTTGTCGTGCAGGTCGGCGACCCCCGGAATGGCCACCTCGTCGCTGAAGTAGAGGTAGCCCTCGTCGACGACGTGTACCGCGGTGACCTCGGCGTCCCGGCAGACCTGCGTCGCGCGGGCGATCACGGTCTCGGCCGCATCGGACACCACGTCCACAGCCACGATTGCACGCCTGTACGTCATCGTACGACCTCTGCTCGCCGATCTGGCCGCACGATGATAGCGCCCTTTGCCTGGCGCGGGAGGCGAGGCTGCCGGGGAATTCAGTCCCGCGACGCAGCGCGCCGACGCAACAGTGCGTGCACCAGGTCGATGGTCGGCGTCGGAATGTCGGTGAGCCTGCCGAGTTCCTGCACGGCGCCGACGAGCGCGTCGTTCTCGAGCGGGCGGCCCCGTTCGAGGTCCTGCAGCATGGAGGTCCGGTGCGCGCCCACGCGCGCCGCGCCGTCGATGCGGCGGTCCACGTCCACGGCGAAACGCACGCCCAGCGCCTCCGCGACGTGCTGCGCCTCGACCATCATGTCCCGCGCGATGCCACGCGTGTCGGGTTCCGTCGCCAGCACGTCGAGGGTCGCGCCCGTGAGCGCGCTCAGCGGGTTGAAGGCGACGTTGCCCCACAGCTTCACCCAGATCTCGTCCCGGAGCCGCGGACGGACCGGGGCCTTGATCCCGGCATCCACGCACAGCGCGGCGAAGGCGCGGACCCGATCGGTGCGCGCGCCCGACGGCTCGCCGAGGCTGAACTTGTCGTCCGAGAGGTGGCGCACGACGCCGGGCTCGACGACCTCGCACGACGGGTAGACGACGCAGCCCAGCGCGCGCTCGGGCCCGATCCCGCGCCAGACGGCGCCACCGGGGTCGACGCTCTCGACGTGGCGACCCGCGAAGGGAGAGTCGAGGCCGTGGAAGTACCACCAGGGGATGCCGTTGACGGCGCTCACCACGACGGTCTCCGGGCCAAGCAGCGGCTGGATCGCGTCGACCACGCCGGGGATCGAGTGCGCCTTGAGCGTGATGACGACGTAGTCCTGCGGACCGAGCGTGGCCGGGTCCGAGGTCGCCTCCGGCCGCGCGGTCAGCCGTTGGCCGCCGATCTCGAGGACGAGGCCCCGCTCGCGCATGGCCGCGAGGTGCGGACCGCGCGCCACGGCCGATACGTCCGCGCCCGCGCGCGACAACTGCACCGCGAGCAGGCCCCCGATGGCCCCGGCGCCGAACACGCAGACCTTCATGGCGCGAGCCCGAGCGCCCGCGCGAGGCCGATGCGCTGGATCTTGCCGGTCGCGCCCTTGGGAATCTCGTCCACGAACACGATCGTGCGCGGCACCTTGAAGTCCGCGAGACGTTCGGCGGCGAACGCGCGCAGCGCGGCTTCGTCCGCCGCGCCGTCCGGCGTGCGGACCACCGCGGCGGCGACGTCCTCGCCGAGCCGCGCGTGGGGCAGCGCGAAGGTGCAGACCTGGGCTACGTCCGGGTGGTCGAGCAGCACGTCGTCCACTTCGAGGGGCGCGACTTTCTCCCCGCCGCGGTTGATGATCTCCTTCAGCCGGCCGGTCACCTTGACGTAGCCGTCCGGGTCCAGGTAGCCGAGGTCCCCGGTCCGGAACCACGACCCGTGAAACGCGGTGGCGTCGGCCGCCGGATTGGCGAGGTAGCCGTGCATCACGTTGTCGCCGCGAATGACGATCTCCCCCTCCGTCCCCGTCGGCACCACGCCGCCCGTCTCGTCCATGACGGCCACTTCCGGCCCCGCCGCCGGGCCGACCATGCCCGGCTTGCGCGGCGCGGGCGGCAACGGGTTGGAACACATCTGGTGCGCCGCCTCGGTCATCGCGTACGCCTCGATGACGGGGGCGTCGAGCCCTTCCTCGAGGGCCTTCATCACCTGCGCCGGCAACGCTGCGGAAGCGGACCGGACGAACCGCAGGCGCGCCCCGGCCGCACGTTCCCGGTTCCGCGGCAGGCGGGCGAGGACTGCCTGGTGCATGGTCGGCACCGCGCTGTACCAGGTCGGGTCCGCGTCCGTGAGCCAGGCGAAGAAGCGCAGCGCGTCGAACCCGGGCGTGCAGTACACGGACCCGCCGCTCCCGAGGCTCGCCAGCACCGGCGCCATGAGCCCGTGGATGTGGAACAGCGGCATGACGTTCAGGCAGACGTCCGACGGACCGAGCGCGAGGGTGTGGGCGATGTTGCGGGCGGACGCGCACAGGTTGGCCTGCGTGAGCGGGACCATCTTCGGCCGCGACGTCGTGCCCGACGTGTGCAGCACGAGCGCCACCGCCTCCGCTTTAGGGGTCGCCGCCTCCGCCTCGCCTTCTCCCTCGCCCCGGAGGTCGAGCGCGAACGCGCCCGCAGCGTCCGACTCCACCAGCTCGATCACGCGCGTGCCACGCCGCGCGGCGACGTCCCGGGCCACGGTGTCGTCGCCCGCCGCGACGATCAGCGCCGCGGCGTCCAGGTCGGACAGGTAGAAGTCGAATTCGCCCGCCTTGTAGGCCGGATTCAAGGGGGCCGCCGCGCACCAGGGGGCGATGCAGGCGAAGGCGCTCGCCATCGCGGGGCCGTTCGGCAGCACGATCGCGACGCGGTCGGCGGCGCGGACGCCGGCGCCGCGCAGGGCGCGGCCCGTTCCTTCCACCTGGGCCAGGAGGCGCGGGTAGGTGAGTCCGGTGCGCCCGGGCGCGCGGATGGCCGCGTCCGCGCGCGTCTCCGCGGTGGGGCCGAGGAGATCGAGGAGCGTGGGCACGCCGGGCGCCGCCGCGTCCGCGCCGAGGTTCAGATCAGATCGACGGTTCCGTCGGGTCGCGGCCGTCGCGTGGCGCGCCGGTGCCGGACGAACCCACGAAGATCTTGCTGCCGTCCTCGAAAGTGATGTCCCGGCCGTTGGCGCGCTTCGAACGGTCCTTGCTCTGGTAACCGTCCACGACGATCAGCGTCCCCGGCACCAGCGACGTACGCGTCAGGCCGCGCCGCAGGAGCGTGTTCGGCGTGCCGCCCTCGACCATCCACACCTCCTTGTCGCCGGCGTCGGTGGTGTGCTCGAGGTGGATCCATGCGTGCGGGTTGACCCACTCGACCTTCACCACCGGGCCCCGCAGCACGAGCGGCCGGTTGGGATCGAACTCGGCCCCGAACGCGTGGTGGGCCGCCGCCGGCACGGCGGTCAGCAGTCCCGCCAGGAATATCAAACACTTCGTGCGCATGTTGCTTGCCTCCGCTTTCTCGCACTCACTCGGCGCCGGGCCCGGGGACGTCGGCTTCCAGAAGACGCGCCCCGCGCATGATGTTGCCGAGCGCGTAGTTCGCCTCGTGACAGGCGTACTCGTATACGTTGCCGTCCGTCGCCGGCCATGGGTACTCGCCGCTCCAGGGTTCCTCCCACACCGTCGGGTCCTCGACCGTGAAACTGTACAGCAGCGTGTCCGCATCGAGCCGCTGGAAGCGCTCCACGACGTGCAGGTTCTCCGTGCCCCCGGAGAGGCCGGTCTGGTCGCGGAAGTTGGTGGTGTCCACCACCAGCGTGTCGCCTTCCCAGCGGCCGACGGAGTCACCCATCCACTTGCGCACGTCGGGCGGGGCATGCTCGCCGCCGATGCGGACGATGCGCGCGTCGTGGACCATCTCGGTGAGGATCATCACGTGGTCCGGGGTCTGCACGATGCGCTTCACGTTGTTGTAGAGCACCGGCAGCATCGGCGGGCCCGAGGTCGAGCCGAAGCCGAGCAGGCAGCGCTCGCCGAGGGGCCGCATCTCCGGGTCATCGTAGGGTCCGGCCGGGAGACCCTCCTTGAGCCACCACGCCTCCCCGGTGTTCTCGCGGAACATCGCCCGCCGCGCCATCCTGCGCTCGCGCGCCGCGGGCGTCATCCCGGGCAGCCTGCCGTTCGGGGGATCCACGATGATGGAGGTGGGGAAGCGGCCTTCGATGGCGATCGTGTCCTCGCCCCGGTCGATCCAGAACGCGTTGTAGCCGCCGACGTTGCCGGCGGCGCCCGGCGAACCGTCGCCGCCGACCGGAGGGGCTTCCCGGCCCGGGTCCGTATCCTGTTGCGCTTGCGCCATGCGGTCGCGCTCTTCTGCCGCGATGCGGTCCGCCTCCTCGCGCGACAGGAAGCGGTTGTCCCCGAACATCCGCGGCCGCTCCAGGGGCGTAAGCGTGGCCACGTCGTAGTTGCCCGACAGGTCCGGACGGCCGTCCGCCGTGCGGGGGATGTCGTCCGCGCCGGCGGCGGTCCAGCCGAGCAGGCCGAGGCCGACCACGGCCCAGGCCGTACCTCGCGCCGCGCCGCGTACGTGTTCTCGGGTTCGCATCAGCACTCGACCGCCCCTACCGCGGCAGCGGGTTCCGCCGCCACTCGCCGTACATCAGCTCCTCGACGAACTCCACGCAGCGGAAGTCCATCAGGGTCATGTTGGCTTCCTTGCGGCGGTAGAGCGGCATCGAGATCTTCCAGGGGCGCGTGAACGTCTCCGCGTCCTCGATGGTCGCCTCGTAGTGCAGGTGGTCCGGACCGGTCGGCGTGTACCGCTCCGTGACCTTCATCTGGCTGCTGTGGTGGTTGCCGGCCCGGTCGAACCAGGTCTGGTCGTTCAGGCCGGTGACCTCGATCACGAGCGTGTCGCCGTCCCAACTCGCCACGGACTGGCCCATCCAGGTGTCGATGGGCGCCGGCCCCGGGTCCTCGGTGAAGATGTCGCGCACGGCGCCGGCGTACTGGTAGGCGAAGAAGAGCGTGCTCTCGCCCTGGAAGATCTGGAACGGGTGCGGCATGTAGTTGGCGCGCGGCACGCCCGGGAGGTAGCACTTCACTTCCGGATCGCGGTTGATCCAGTCGGCCTGGTTCTCGATTTTCTTCGCGAGGGCCTCCGGCGTGTAAGGGATCTTGCCGCCCTCGACGACCCCCATGCTCGGCGGCACCGAGACGACGGCGCCGAGCTTGTAGGTCTCGAGCGACGGGACCGGACCGTGCGGACCGTCGCGCAACTGCAGCGACGCGCGCGCCATGTGCAGCTCGATGTCGTAGTGGGCCTCGTTCAGGGCCTGCCAGATGCCGTTCAGGTCGGGATGCACCCCACCCGGCCCGCGCGGGGCCACGTACGCATCGCCCTCTTCCGCCAGCGCCGCACCGGGCAGGCACGCGAATAGTGCCAGTGCCGTCCCGGCAATGAGTCCCTGTCGCATCGGCTTCCCCCCGAAAGATCGCAGCAGCCGCACGGCCGCAACAAGCGCGGATGGCCGCGCCGCAAGCGCGCGAATGCTCGCATCACGGTAGTGGAGGGTCAACGGCGGTCAATCCGTCCGCTGGTCCTCACATTCGGCAACCCTGCGGCCGGGCGCCGGGAACCGTTCTGTGTGTGCGATATTTGTCTTTTACAATCAATATGTTATAAAGAAATTGATTCAATCCGATACCCGCACGATCCGCTTGCCGACGTTGCCCCCGGCCAGCAGGTCCACGAACGCGCGCGGGGCGGACTCCAGTCCGCGGAACTCGTCCACCCAGGCCGTCAGCCGGCCCGACGCCATCCAGTCCTTGAGTTCGGCGCGCGCCGCCCCGTAGCGGTCCGCGAAGTCGAAGACCAGGAAGCCCTCCATCCGCAGGCGCTTGTTCACGAGCAGTCCGGGGATGCCGCGCGGACCGGGCTCCGGGTTGGCCGTGTCGTACTGGGAGACCACGCCGCAGCACGAGATGCGCCCGCCCTGGTTCATCCGGAAGAGCGCCGACCCGAGCACCGTGCCGCCGGTGTTGTCGAAGTAGACGTCCACGCCGTCCGGCGTCGCTTCCTTGAGCGCCTGGCGGAAACCCCCGTCGCGGTAGTTCGCGACGCCGTCGAACCCGAGTTCGCCCACGAGCCGGGCGTTCTTCGCCTCGGACCCGGTGACCCCCACCACGCGGCAGCCGCGGATCTTCGCGAGCTGTCCGACGATGTGACCCACCGCGCCGGCGGCCGTCGAGACCATCACGGTCTCGCCCTCCTTCGGGTCCGTCACGGCGAGGAGCCCGAAGTAGGCCGTCAGTCCGGTGCCCCCGAGCACACCCAGGAAGTCCGCCGGGTCGCCGTCGTAATCGATACGCTCGACGGTCCGGGCCGCATGCACCGAGTAGTCCTGCCAGCCGGCTCCGCAGGAGACGATGTCGCCCACCGAAACCGACGCGTCGTTCGACGCTTCCACCCGCGCGACCGCGCTGCCGCGCATCACGACCCCGGTCTGGGGGGCGCCGGCGTACGTCGCGCTGCCCTGGAGACCCGCCCGGGCCCCGGCATCCACGGAGACCGCGAGCGTGCGGCAGAGGACTTCCCCGTCCCCCGGCGCCGGCACCGGCTCGGTGACGAGGTCGTAGTGGGACTCCTCGAGCTTGCCCTGCGGCAGCGCCGCCACGACGATCTTGCGGTTCTCGGCCATCCTTCGGATCCCCCGTCCACGGAAACCGCGCATTGTAGGACACGGGCCGGGCCGCGACCCGCCGAGGCGGCACAGGTGTGCCACAATCCCCGTCAATGACCGACCGTTCGGAGCGATCATGAAGCGAGCAGTCCTCATCGTCGTGGCCGTGCTGGCGGCCGTCTACCTCGCGGCCCTGTCGGTGCCGTACGAGCCGGACGAGCGCCGTCCCGGCACGCGCCTCGGCGGTCCGCTCGCGGCCGAGCAGGACACCGACTGGTCCTTCCGCTCACCCGGGCGCATGCAGATCTTCGTCGAGACCGCCACGTGGTACGGCATCCCGCATTCGGTGACCACCACGTCATGGATCGTGGACGGCGACCTGTACGTGCCCTGCAACGCCTGCGCGACGAAACGCTGGCCGAGCAACGTCGCCCGGAACCCGGACGTGCGGCTCAAGATCGGCGACGAGATCTACGAGCGGCGGGCGGTACGGATCGAGGACGATGCGGAGCGGCGACGGCTGTTCGCGGCGCTCACCGATCAGCCGGTGCCGCCGGGACGGTGGGTGTTCCGGATGGAGGCGCGACCGGACTGACGGCGCCGGACTCACCGCCCGGCACCAGCCCCTCCTTTTGCCCTTCGGAGCGCCACGCATGAAGACCGCCGACGCCATCGCCCATGTCCTCAAGGCCGAAGGGGTGGACATCCTCTTCGCCTACCCGGTGAACCCGATCATCGAGGCCTGCGCGGTGGCCGACATCCGCACGATCATCTGCCGCCAGGAGCGCATCGGGCTCCACATGGCGGACGCGTACTCACGCATGTCTTCCGGCAGGAAGATCGGCGTCTTCTCGATGCAGCACGGACCGGGCTCGGAGAACGCGTTCGGCGGCGTCGCCCAGGCGTACTCCGAGTCCTCCCCGATCCTGGTGCTGCCGGCGGGCTACCCGCGGCGCATCGCCAACTACTATCCGAACTTCAACTCCGCGCGCAGCATGGAGAGCGTCACGAAGTGGGCGGAACCGCTCACCATGGGACGGGCGATCCCCGAGGTGATGCGGCGCGCGTTCTTCCAGTTGCGCAACGGCCGGCCCGGGCCGGTCCTCGTCGAGGTCCCGATGGACGTCTTCCGCGAGGAGGCGCCGGAGGGCTGGGTCTACGAGCCGAGTTACGCGACCCGCAGCGCCCCGGACCCGGACGCGGTCGAAGAGGCCGCGGCGGTGCTCGCGAACGCGGAGCGGCCCGTGATCTACGCCGGCCAGGGCGTCCACTACGCCGAGGCCTGGGAGGAACTCAAGGCGCTGGCCGAACGCTGGAACATTCCCGTCACGACCAGCCTGGAGGGCAAGAGCGCCTTCCCGGAGAACCATCCCCTGTCGCTGGGCTCGGGCGGCCGCGCCAATCCCCGGCCCGTGAAGACCTTCCTCGCCGAGGCGGACGTGATCCTCGGAGTCGGCTGCAGCTTCGCCCTGACGGGGTTCGGCGTGCCGATGCCCCGCGGCAAGACCATCATCCACGCGACCCTCGACCCGATGGACCTCAACAAGGACGTCCCCGCGCAGCACGCACTGATCGGGGACGCGAAGCTGTGCCTTGCGCACCTGTCGGAGGCCCTCGCCGACCGCGACCGCACGCGGGCCGAGAACCGCGCGGACGTGCCGGCCCGCATCGCCGCGATCCGGGGCGAGTGGCTGGCGGAGTGGGAAGCGAAACGCACGCACAACGAGGCGCCCCTCAATCCCTACCGGGTGCTCAACGAACTGCACCAGGCCGTCGATATCGACAACACCGTCATCACCCATGACGCCGGCAGCCCGCGCGACCAGGTGTCGCCCTTCTGGGAGAGCACGACCCCGCTCTCCTACATCGGCTGGGGCAAGACGACGCAGCTCGGCTACGGGCTCGGCCTCGCGATGGGCGCGAAGCTCGCCCGGCCGGAAAAGCTCTGCATCAACGTCTGGGGCGACGCCGCCATCGGCTTCACGGGCATGGACTTCGAGACGGCCGTGCGGGAGCGCATCCCGATCCTGTCGATCCTGATGAACAACTTCTCGATGGCGATCGAGCTGCCGATCATGCAGGTGGCCACGGAGAAGTACCGGTCCACGGACATCTCGGGAGACTACGCGGCCATGGCGCGGGCGTTCGGCGGCTACGGGGAGCGCGTGGAGGATCCGAACGACATCCGCGCCGCCATCGAGCGGGGCATCGAGAAGACGCGGGAGGGGACGCCGGCGCTCCTCGAGTTCATCACGGACAAGGAGATCTCGATCTCCGCCGAATAGGCGCGACCCTGCGGGTCGCGTTCGGAGTTTCGCTGCGCGAGACTCCCGCGGCACGAGTTCTGTAACTGACTTGCCTGTACAGGGATGGGATACCGACTCGCAGCCGACGCCATCGTGCTGCTCCATGTGGCGTTCATCGCCTTCGTGGTGCTCGGCGGCCTGCTGGCGCTCCGGCGTCCCTGGGTCGCGGTCGTTCACGTCCCCGCCGCCGTCTGGGGAGTGCTGGTCGAGTCGTTCGGCTGGATCTGCCCGCTGACTCCACTCGAGGTCGAGCTGCGCGCGGCGGCGGGCGATGCCGCGTACACGGGGAGCTTCGTGGACAACTACATCGTGCCGCTCGTCTACCCCGCCACGCTGACGCAATCCATGCAGTGGGCGCTTGCCGTGTTCGTGCTCGCCGTCAATGCCGGCATATACGCGGTGCTGCTCCGGCGGTCCGGAGCCGCGCGACGGGCCTGGCGGCGCATGCGTGGCGGTTCGTAGCCGGCGTCCTCCGCCCACACACACCAGGAGCAAGGAACTCGCCGATGACATTCCTCAAGTGGCTGCTGATCGTCCTGGCCGTCCTGGTCGTCGCGTTCCTCGCCCTGCGCGTCCTCTTCGGGCTGATCGCCAACCCCAGGGTAGTCGAGGAACTCCGGACCGATCCGCAGGGCGAGCGCGCCGGCATCGTCATGCTCCTGACGCTCCCGGACGGACGCGTCCTGCCCGTGAACTACCGGCGCGAGGGCAACCAGGTGTTCGCGGGCGCCGACGGCCGCTGGTGGCGCGCCCTGCGGGACGGCGACGTGCCCGTCACCGTCACGATCCGCGGCGAGACGCTGCCGGGGCGCGCCCGCGTGGTCTTCGACGATCCCGACTACAAGCGTGACGTGTTCGCGCGACTTCGCCCGAACGTGCCCAAGTGGCTGCCGGCGTGGCTGGACGCGCAGCTCGTGGTCATCGACCTCGAGCCGTAACGCCCGTTGCCGATCCGCCTCAGCCGGCCGCGGTCTCCACCACCTCCTCGCCCAGCGCCCGCGCCCGGTCGAGACGCGTCGCCTCGTCCCGTGGCAGGTGGCGCTGGGCCATCACCAGGCAGAACACGGACCCGACGAAGACCAGGAGGGAGCTCGCCATGGCGAGGCGCAGCCCCTCGGCGTCGCTCATGCCCCCCGCGATGAAGATGTCCGACAGTTTGCCGATCGTGTAGGGACCGAGCGCCAGGCCGATGAAGGTCATCAGCAGGATGTAGAAGGCGCCCGCGATCGCGCGCATGCGCGGCATCACGAGGTCGCTCGACGTGCTCGGGGCGATCCCGGCCCAGAACCCGTTCGGCACGCTGGCCAGGAAGTTGGCCAGGAACGCGACGGCCAGGCTCTCCGTGTAGATCATCAGGAGGACGAAGGGCGCGGTGCCGACCACGGCGGCGTACCCGAGCATCAGCCGCCCGGTCGTGAACCGCATGCGCAGGCGATCGGCCAGGAAGCCGCCCCCCGCGACGCCGATGATGCCGCTGGCCGCCGCCCCGATGCCGATCCACAGGCCGACCTCCGCGGCACTCGTCTCGTGCGCCCGCATCAGGAGCGGCGCCGTCCAGAACGCCACGCCGTAGCCCACGAACCCGCCGATCGGCGCGGAGAGCATGGCGTAGATCATGGCCTTCGACTTGAAGATCATCGCGAAGGTGGCCGGGTCCCGCCGCGCGAGCGACTGTACCCACGACACGGTCGCGTAGACCCCGATGCCCATCGCGATCCATTGCGCCCAGTCTCCGGTCAGCCAGATCAGGCCCGCCGCGGCAGCGACGATGGCGAGCGCCATCAGGGCGTTCAGCCGGAGCGACGCACCGTCCCGGACGAGACCGATCACGTTGAGCGGCGGGATGACCGACACCAGTTCCGTGCCGAGCACGTGGAACGGCCGCGGGTGCGGTTTCGTCACCAGGCCTTCGCTGATGCCGCGCACGGGCTCGCGCAGGGTGCGCACCCACGCCGCCATGGCGATGCCCGGCAGGCCGACGGCCATGAACGCCACCTGCCAGCCGCGCAGGCCGAACGGGGGGTCGACCGGGTACATCTCCGCCCAGGTGTCGAGGATTGCGCCGCCGAGGAAGAGACCCGCGCCGATGCCGATCGCGACGCCGCTCGTGTAGATCGCCACCACCGTCGCGCGGTAGCGCGGCGCGTAGTAGTCGTAGAGCAGCGAGTAGGCTGCCGGCGACGCGCTCGCCTCCCCGATGCCGACCCCGGTCCGGTACACGGCGAGTTCCACGAACGACCGGGCGAGTCCCGAGGCGGCGGTCATCGCGCTCCAGAACAGGAGCCCCACGGAGATGACGCTGCGGCGCACCCACACGTCGGCGAAACGCGCCAGCGGGATGCCGAACACCGCGTAGAACACGGCGAATACCGTGCCGTAGAGGAAGCCCATCTGCGCGTCGGTGACGCCAAGGTCCGCCTTGATGGACTCCGCCAGGATCGACAGGATGTTGCGGTCGACGAAGTTGAAGAAGTAGACCAGCGTCAGCACGCCCAGCACGTAGTGCGCGTACCACCGGCTCTGCTGCTGCGGCGCGGTTTCCGGCGTCGGCTCCATCACGAGTACCCGTTCCGGCGGTCCCGGCCGTCCATCACGCCCGCCCGGGCAAGTTCCCGACCTCCTCCCCCAGGGCCCGCGCACGCTCGACCCGGGTCGCTTCGTCCTTCGGCAGGTGCCGCTGCGCCTGCACGAGACAGAACGCCGTCACGACGAACATCACCATCGAGCTCGCCATCGCCAGGCGCAATGCGTCGCCGTCGGCCATGCCGCCACCCACGAGCAGGTCAGAGACCTTGCCGACGGTGTACGGCCCGAGGGCCAGCCCGATGAAGGTGCTGAGCAGGATGTAGAAGGCGCCGACCACCGCGCGCATCCGCGGTACCACGAGATCCGCCGCGGTGCTCGGGGGGATGCCGGCGAAGCAGGCGCTCGGCAGGTGGTAGAGGAAGTTGGCCCAGAACGCCACGATGAGGCTGTCCGTGTACAGCAGGAACAGCACCGTGGGCACGGTGCCCAGCACGATGAAGTACCCGACCATCAAGCGTCCCGTGGTGAAACGCAGCCGCAGCCGGTCCGCGACGAATCCGCCGGTGGTGACGGACAGGAGCCCGCCCACCGCGATGCCGATGCCGATGTACATGCCCACGTCGAGCGCGTTCGCCCCGTGCGCCCGGATCAGGTACGGGGCGGTCCAGAAGCCGATGGCGTAGGTGACGAAGGTCACGGAGGTGAACGCGACCAGCATGTAGAGCATGGCCTTCGAGCGGAAGATCATCGCGAAGGCGGCCGGGTCCCGCCGCGCCAGGGACTGCACCCACGAAGCCGTGGCGTAGACCCCGATACCGAGGGCGATCCACTGCGCCCAGTCCCCGGTGACGGCGATCAGGAGCCCGGCGGCGCCCGCGATTCCGAGCGCCATCAGCGCGTTCAGCCCAAGCGACGCCCGCTGCCGCACCAGCCCGATGATGTTCAGCGGCGGGACGATCGACGCGAGCTCCTGGCCCAGCAGCCGGAACGGCGCGGGATGCCGCTCGGTGACCAGGCCTTCGCTGATGCCCCGGACCGGCTCGCGCAGGCTGCGTACCCAGACCGCCATCAGGAGGCCCGGGAGCCCCACCATCATGAAGGCGACCTGCCAGCCCTTCAGCCCGAAGGGAGGGTTCTCCGGGTACAGGTCCGCCCAGAAGTCGAGGATCGCGCCGCCCAGGAAGAGCCCCATCCCGACGCCGATGTATCCGCCGGCCGAGTACGTCGCCACGACCGTGGCCCGAAGCCGCGGCGGGTAGTAGTCGTACAGGAGCGAGTAGGCGGCCGGCGACGCACTCGCTTCGCCGACGCCGACGCCGGTGCGGTACACGGCGAGTTCCGGGAACGAGCGCGCGAACCCCGACAGCGCCGTCATCGCGCTCCAGAACGTCAGCCCCAGCGAGATCACGCTGCGGCGTACCCAGACGTCCGCGAAACGCGCCAGCGGAATGCCGAAGACCGCATAGAACACCGCGAACACGGTGCCGTACAGGAAGCCCATCTGCGCGTCGGTGACGCCGAGGTCCGCCTTGATGGACTCCGCCAGGATCGACAGGATGTGCCGGTCCACGAAGTTGAACACGTAGACCAGAATCAACACGCCGAGGACGTAATGAGGATACCAGCGGCGCGAACCGCCGGTGGCGGACTTCGCCCGCTCCATGCGCAGTTTCCTTTCCCCGGCGCCTCGCGGCTCCCTCCCGGCGCGCCGCCCGCCGACCGCTCCTTATAGCATGCGCCCGGGGCGAGGACAGACCCGCCGGGGCACGGGCAAGGGACAGGAGGACACCAAAGGATGACAGCACCTGCTTCGGGACGCGCGCCCGAAGCGCCGCACGGCCCGGTCGCAGTGGAGCCTCATTCCCTGGGGAAGTGTCTCTTCCTCCACCTGGCTCCCGGAGTCGCGAACATCGCGGCGACCGTGCTCGGACTGGCGGCGTTCTGGAACCCGTCGTTACCGCCGGAACTGTTCTTCGGGGTGTTCACGAACGCCTTCGTACTGATTCCCGTGCAGCTCGGCTACCTCTACTACCTGGCCAGGAAACGGCGCAACCCGGGGTGGTCGCTCGAAGGCGTCGTCGTGTACGACCGGCCGGTCTCCTGGTCCCGCTACTTCCTGTGGGTTCCGGCGATCCTGGCGCCGACCGCCCTCATCTTCGTCGTGCTCGAGCCGATCACCCACTGGCTCGAAACCGCTTCCGTCGGCGTCAGCATCTTCGCCAGATACCAGGGGACGGCGCTTTCGGAGGCCGCGGGGATCGTGCTGTTCGCGAACATCGTGCTCACGGGCATCCTCGTTCCCATCACCGAAGAGCTCTACTTCCGCGGGTACCTGCTGCCAAGAATGCCAAGCCGCTTCGGGCGCCTGAAGCCCGTCGCACACAGCCTGCTCTTCTCCATCTACCACTTCGGCACGCCCTGGATGATCCCGGTCCGCACGTTGGGCATCCTGCCGCTCATCTACACGACGATCCATACGCAGAGCGTCCGTCCCGGCATCGTCGCGCACTGCCTGGTGAACCTGGCGAACTTCTCCGAAGCCGTATCGAGGCGTATCGGGAGCCAGTGACCGCCCGAGTCGGTTTCGCGGACGCCGCCTGGGAGGCCGCGCCGTAGAACGGCGCGGGCTCGCAGGCCGGTGGGGCTGGGCCGCGAGCGGAGCCGCAGGCGACGGTTGCGGGGCGCTACCGCAGCCTCGAGTACGGCAGTGGATTGACGTAGTCCAGGAACTCTGTCTCGACGGCGGCGAACGCCCTGTCGAGGGCCGGCAGCGACGGGGCGCCCGTGCGGAACGAGAGGTCGAGCGGACGGTCCGGGAGCACCCAGAGATCGGTGAACTCGCCCCGCGCGCCGGTTCGCGCGCTGTAGGCGGTGACCAGTTCCGTCCCCTGTCCGTCCACCTGGTCCACCAGCTCCGCCACCGCACCGAGCGCTTCGGCCAGGGTGCCGAGGGGCGCCTTCAGCCGGGCGAGCATGTACTGCCGCGGCGCGTCGGGCGGGTCGTCCAGCACGCGCTGGAGCCGCTCCGCCGTGGCGTACGGAAGCGTGTCTCCCAGGCGCACGTACTCCTCGATGTCGAGGCCCAGCTCCATCAGCCCCTTGATGGTGTCCGGGTCGGCCAACTCCCGCACCAGTTGGGTCGTCGCCTTGTCGTAGTGCTCCGGCGAGTCGAAGCGCACCAGCAGGAGGTCGCGGCCCCGCTCCCCCGTCGACCACTGGAAGCCCCCGAGCAGGTCGAACCCGCAGCGCTCCATCAGGGGGACCGCGACCTCCCCGTAGCGGACGACGTACTTCTCGAAGTTCGCCGGGGTGGCCGGACGGACGGTGTGGATGACTTCCATGATGAGCGGCATGCGGGGACCTCGGGTAGTGGATGCGGCGGCCAGTATAGAGGAGCGTCGGCGGCCGCCGCGTCACTGGCCGGCGTCAAGGGCCTCGACGTGCCCTGCGTCAGCTCGACGAGGACCAATCGGACGGAGACGCCGCAGGCGCGAAAGGGTCGTCGTACGCGAGCACCGTGCCCCGCATCGCGCCAAAGAGCGGGCCGGGAAGTTCCTCCGGGGACGGGCACGAGAGCACCGCCACGGGACGGCCTCGCCTGGTGATGGTCACCGACTGACCGGTGCCCTGCAGTTCCGTGATGATCCGCAGGCACTTCGCCTTGAACTCCGCTGCCGAAATGGTCTTCGCGCTCACGAGCCTGCCGCCGCTTGGAGATGTACGTACCCCTACTGTGTACAACTTGCACCGCGCCGGGTCGACATATCAACGCCAGCCGGGCCTTGACATAGAATCGCACCGGACACCCCGGAAGCAGACTCCAATGACAGACGCGAAGATCAAGGCCGGCGCCGCCAGCGCCGAGTGCCCGACCATCGAGAATCCCGCCTTCGTGGAGCCGCCTCCCCTCGCCGAGGCGACCGTCGCCATCGTGACCTCGGCGTCGCTGTCCCACCCCGAGGACGAGGGGTTCGCCGTGCAGGACACGGGGTACCGCGTCCTCGAACGCGGGCGGCGCGACGTGGTGGTCGGGCACTGGAGCCCGAACTTCGATACGGCCGGCGTGGCGGCGGACCTCAACGTGGTGTTCCCGATCGACCGTCTGGAGGAGTTGGCCGAGCAGGGGTCCATCGGCCGCGTGTCCGACGTGCATCTCGCCTTCGCCGGCAACCAGTTCGAACTGTCGGGCATCCGCATGGACGGCGGCCCGGCCGGCGCCGCCTTCCTGAAGGAACAGGGGGTCGATGTCGTCGTCCTGACACCCGTCTGACCCCTCTGCACGCGTACGGTCAGTACGCTCGCCCACGTGTTCGAAGCCGCCGGCATCGCGACCGTCGCGATCGGTTCCATTCGGGAACAGCTCTACGGCATGTCACCGCCGCGGGGCCTGTTCTGCGACTTCCCGCTCGGGCGGCCCCTCGGCGTGCCGAACGACCCGGCGTTCCAGCACCGCGTCCTTGCGCGGGCATTCGGCCTGCTCGAGTCCGCGGAACCGACCGTGCAGGACTTCGAGGAGTCCATCGAAGACACGGCCTCCGAAGTGCTCGTGTGCCCGCTGCCCGCGCGGCACGATCCCGACGCGCATCCCGCGGTCGACGAAGCGCGCGGGCTGCGTGCGGCCTACGACCGGGCGGTCGAGAAGTACGGCAACCGGGCCGGCGCCGCGCGCCTGCTCGATGCCGACGCCGTCCCCGCGGCGATCGAGTCCTTCGTGCGCGTCGCGGAGGGCGTGCCGTGGAAGGAGGCGGGGATTCCCGGTGTCCCGGCGCGGGTCTCCCACGACATTCGCGGCTACTACGAGATGGCGGCGATGGAAATCGTCGACCACACGCCGGCCGCCTGGACCGGGTATCGCTGGTTCCGCGACGAGACGCAGACGGGTGCGGTGATCAAGGCGGCTCAGAAGGCGATCCGGGAATCGGGGGTCAGGAACGACGCGCTCTGGCGTTTCCTGCTGCCGCTCGACGCGACGACGCCGTAGGGGAGGGGCTTGTCCCCTCCCGTCGCAGCGGCCCGCACGACTCCAGCACGGGCGACGACAAGCGTCGCCCCTACATCGCCAGCCCTTCAAAGCGGGCCAGGCCGTTCTCGATCTTCTTGACGTAACGCACGCCGGCCCGTTCCCAGCTCGCGAGGCGCGCGCCGGTCGGGCCGAGGTTGTACGAGTGCAGCGCGCATCGCAGTTCGCCGCACTGGTCCCGGAATGACGCGAGGATCTGGGCGCCGCAGTAGATGTTGTCGGCCGGCTCGCGCAGGTCGCCCCCGCAGAAGGACCGCCAGAACTCGCCGCGGACCTGCGCGGGACCGATCGCCCCCGCGCGCGACCGGGCGTGCTTGCGGAAGGAGCTTTCCGCGAGGACGAGACTCGCTAGCAGTTCGGGCTCGAGTTCCTGCCGGTTCGCCGCCTCGAGAATCCACTCCGCGAACTCCCCCGCGACCGCGGGGCGGATGTCGAACGCGCGCGTCATCCGGTCGGCGAACGCGGCGCGCTCCTCGTCCCACGAAACGGACGGGGTCTGCGCGGCGGGCAGCGCGAAGGCGACGCGCTCGTAGCGTTGCGCCTCGGTGCCCATCGCGAGTGCCAGGGCCGCGACACCCGCCAGCACCAAAGCCACCGCCTGGACCTGGAGCAGGACCGGTACGCGCCCGATTAGTGCCGACAATGCGCCCATGCGACTTGCCCGGGTACTCCGCGATATTCCGAACGAGGGGCGCGCCACTTTACACGTTTCCCCGTGGATGGGAACCGGGAGCATGGCGAAAAATGGAGAAAAACACGAGAATCTTTAGATGATTTGAGTCTAAAAGTGTGAGGGAAAAGCTGCTTCCCTTCTTATAGCTTCGAGGGAACGTCGCCGGCCAAGGCCCCGTCCGGAAGGGGGCGCGGTCAGCCGGACGATGCCTTGCGGGTGGCCAGGGCGAGCGTGTTGCCGGCCGGATCCTGGAAGAAGGCCATCCACTCTTCCGCGCCGGCGGGCCCGAACGTGCCGTCCTCGTCCCGGTGGATCATGACGGGGCCAGACTCGATGGAGACTCCCCGCCCCGACAGCTCGGCGGCCGCGGCGTCGATGTCCTCGACGTAGAAGTACAGCGTCCCGTTCGATGCGTTGCGTTCGAGGAGCACGCGCACCCCTTCGAAGTCGAAAAACGCGAGTCCGGGCGGATCGAAACGCGCGATGAACGCGGCGCCCAGCACGTCCCGGTAGAAGGCGATCGACGCGTCGAGGTCCGGCGCGCCGAGGGCGACCTGGTGGAGCCTCGAGAGTCGCATCCTGCTTCCGGCCGGCCGCGCTAGGCTGCGGTCAACTCCCGGACGATCTCCGCGCGGGCGTCCTGCGGCAGGCCGCCGTAGGCGGCCGAAGTGCGGTCGACGATGTCCCCGTAACGGGCCCGAAACGCCTTGACGATGTTCGCCGGTTCCTCCACCACGGCGAACGCGCCGAGCATGTCGTCGGTGATGAGGCCGCCCATCTCCTGCCAGCGGCCTTGCTTCGACATGGCGTTGAGTTCGCCCTGCAGCTCGCCGGCGCCGATGCTGTCGAGCACGGGCTTGTAGGCCGGGGTCGATCCATAGAACGCGATCTGCTGCCGCGTCGCCGTCCTGGCCTGACCCATTTCCTGCTCGTCGCGGCCGGTGACGACGAAGCACGGATAGCTGATCTCGAAGTCTTCGCGCTTCTTCCCCGCCTTGGCGAAGCCGCGCTCGAGGGCCGGCAGCGTCGTTTCGCGCAGGTATTTCTCCGTGGTGAAGGCGTGGATGATCACACCGTCGGCCACCTCGCCGGCCACCTCGGTCATCAGCGGCCCCACCGCCGCCAGGGTCACGCGCGGGGCCCCGTACTCGGTGTTGGTCGGCGTGAAGAACGGCGTCATGAGCGTGTGCGTGTAGAACTTGCCCGTGAACTGCAGCGGCTCGCCGTCGTGCCAGTTCGCCCAGATGGCGCGCATCGCCAGGATGAACTCGCGCATCCGCGCCGCGGGATGCGACCAGGGCATGCTGAAACGCTTGGTGATGTGGGGCCGGATCTGCGAGCCGATTCCCAGCACGAAGCGCCCCTTCGAGACCGCGTTCAGGTCGTGGCCGATGTTGGCCAGGATCATCGGGGTCCGCGCGAAGGCGACCGCGATGCCGGTGCCGAGGTCGATGCGCGATGTCGTCTGCGCGGCGAAGGCGAGGGGCAGGAACGGGTCGTGACCGGTCTCCGCCGTGAGAATGCCGCTGTAGCCCATCTCCTCCATCTCACGGGCCTGCGCTCCCACCTCATCGAGGTCCCAACCTACTCCACCGTCGACTTTCATTACTGTCCTCCCGGGCGTCGAGCGGCGCATTGTAGCGCCCCGTGACGCCGGGCTTCGAACGGCTTTGCGGCCTCGGCCGCTACGCGTCCCCAGTCGCCGAATCCCCGCGGTCCGCCGGGCCGAGAGCTTCCCATTCCTCCGGTGAACTGGCCGGTTCGACGATATCGCCCACAATGGCGCCGGTTTTCGGTGCGCCATCCCTGTCGACCGACTCCTTGCTCAAGCCACCCCGGGACGCTGCCAGCAACCCGATCCCCACGACGAACGGCAGGAACCGCTCCGCGAAATCCCCCGGCGTGTCCGGCAGCGCGTAGAACACCACGGTACCGACGAAGCCGACGACCATGGCCGCCGGCGCCGCCCATGGCGCGTAGCGCCAGCGGAACACCGTGAAGAGCACGAGCGGTCCGAAGGTCGCCCCGAGGGCGTTCCAGGCGAACAGCACGCGGGAGAAGATCGCCTCCGGCAGCCAGACGCTGATGACCACCGCGACCACCACGATGGCCGTGATGATCAGGCGGGAAACCGACACGCGCTCGCGGCCGAGACCCAGGTCGTGGGAGACGACGCTCGCGGCCACGAGCAACTGGCTGTCCGCGGTGGACATGACCGCCGACAGCACCGCCGCGATGGTGATTCCGGCGACCAGGGCGGGCAGCAGCGCCGTGGTCAACTGGAAGAACAGGCGTTCGGCGTCGGCCACGTCCGTCGCCAGGGCGTGGCCGGCGAGCCCCGTGAGGAACATGCTCGTGAGCACGACCACGAACCAGGCCAGCGCCACGACCCGGCCGCGCCGCAGCGCCGCGTCGTCCCGCAGCGCCATCATGCGGTTCAGCAGGTGTGGCTGGCCGAGCGGGCCGAACCCGATCGACACCATGCCGATGAAGAACCCCACCGCGAGCCAGCCCACGTTGGCCCCCAGCGGCGCCATCTGTTCCGGCGGGACAGCGGCGAACAGGGCGCCGAATCCGCCGCAAGCGACCACCGCCGCAATGCACAGCATCACGGAGCCCACGAACATGACCACCGCCTGCAGGGCATCGGTCACGCTGACGGCCCAGAACCCGCCGAGCAACGTGTAGACGAGGATCACCGCGGCGCCGATGGCCACGCTCGTCGACACCGGCAGCCCGAACGTCTCGGCGAACGTGTGGCCGGCGCCCTGGAACTGCGCCGCCACGTAGAACACGAAGGAGATGACCACCGCGACCCCGGCGAAGCCGGTCGCGAAGCGGCGGGCGCCGCCGGAGAGGTCCCGGCAGACCACGTCCGTCAGTGTCACCCAGCCGTTCGCGCGGCTCGCGTCCCTGAGCCGCCGCGCGATCACGAACCACGCGATCACGTGCCCCGTAAGCGTGCCCGGCAACAGCCAGACCGCCGCGACGCCCTGCACGTACGCGATGCCGGAAACGCCCAGGATCGACCAGGCGGAAGACGACCCGGCCGCATAGGAGAGGCTCGCCACGAACCCGCCGAGGTTGCGGCCGCCGATGAAGTAGTCCGTGTGGTCCCGCGTGCGGCGCCGCGCCCAGAGGCCGATCGCGATCAGCGCCACCTGGTAGGCGACGATGACGCCGAGGATCTCCGCGCCGGACATGGCCTGCTCCGCCAGGCGGGGCCGCTTCCGGTCAGTCCGCCAGGACCTGTCGCGCCGTGTCGGCCACGACCGTGCCCTCAAAGAACCGGGGGTTGGCCTCGCCCCAGAACCGCACGGGGTTCTCGAACACGAACCGGCGGAACTGGGCATGATCGATCTTGCCGTCCTCGACCAGCTCATAGGCCTCGGGCAGCACCCCCGCCATCTCCTGCACGTCGAAGTGCCCGATGTCGGAGCCGAACAGCGTCTTGAGCTCCGCCCCGCAGGGGTTGAACTCCCGGTTGAAGGCCCACGCGTTGGTTGGATCGTCCGCCTCGCAGCCGAAGTAGAACGGCTTGACGAAGCGGTCGAGGAAGTCGGTGGCGGCCTCGATGCCGCAGGCCGCGTAGTCGTCCAGTTCGTCCAGTTGGCCCGTGGTCGCGGGTCCGTTGCGCGTGCCGATGCCGCGTCCCTCGGAGATGGCGGCCTGGAAGCCCTCGTCCGCGTACTGCGCCGCCAGTTCGCCGAGCAGTTCCATGTCCAGGTTGGCCGGGTCCGTGAACGCCAGCGCGTCGCGGTTGCGGATCGCCCAGTGGCCGATGAGGTCGGCATAGAGCAGGCACGCGAAACCGACGCCGCCCTCGAGGAAGGCGAAGTTGAGCTGCGGGAACCGCGCCGTCACGCCGCCCAGGAAGATCGCCTTGCAGACCGCCTCAGACGCCGCGGCGAAGTGGCCGATGTGGTTGTAGCAGAAGTTCGACGGGGACATCCGGAAGGCGCGCCCGCGGGAGCCGCGATGGAATGTCGGCGAGACCCCGAGTGCCGCGCAGCGTTGCCAGACCGGGTCGTAGTCGTGGGCGCTGTCGAGCCCGATCACGTCGTACCACTCCGACGCCTCCGGGCCCTTCTCCACGGGACGTTCGATCATGCTGTTCAGCATGATGACCTTCATGCCGAGCTCGCCGACAGCGTGGTCGAGTTCCGCCAGGGCCTCGTCCGGCGTGTGCATGGGGATGACGGCGGCCGGCGTCATGCGGTCCGCGAACGGTGCGAACAGGTCCGCCTGGTACCGGTTGAAGGCCCGGCATGTCGCGACGCGCGTCTCGCTGTCCGGATTGCGCGGAATCCCGAGGCCCGCGGTCGGGAACAGGATCGAGAAGTCGATGCCGAACTCCGGCAGGCGTTCGTAGAGCAGCTTCGGCATCATGGCCGTGGCCCGGTCGCGGGTGTTCTTCGTCGGCGCGCCCCAGAACGCCTCCTGGGCGACGTGCTCGGCCCGACGCTCGGCGACGGTCATCGCGAGCGCCCGGCGCACCCGCTCCCCGGTGGCGCGCAGGCCGCGCACCGCCGGCTCGCCGCCGATCTTCCGCAGGGCCTCCTCCATGACGGGCCCGAATTCCAGCCAGTGGCCGTCGGCGTCGATCACCGGATGATCGAGGCCTGCACGCAGCTCCGCCGCATTGGACATGTCGCTTCCCCCTCCTGTTCCAGGGAGAGAATGCGACGATCGCAGCCCGCCCGCAAGCCAGGGGCGCTGCCGTTGCAAACCGCACTGGCGTCCGTTGAAATGCGCATCCGTCGCTTCGGCGGAGGTGCTTGCGTGAAACGACGGTGGCTCGTGGTCCTGGTCCTTCTTGCCGCGCTGGCGGGCTGCGTGACGAGTCCGACGGGGCGCTCGCAGTTCCTGCTGATCTCCCCGGAAGCCGCGATCGCGCAGTCGCGGACCGCCTACCTCGAGACGGTCGGCCAGTTGCGGCGCGACGGCAAGCTCCTCGACGACCCGCTGCTCGGCGATCGCCTGGCGATCATCACCGGACGCCTGGTCGCGGTGACCGTGGCCCGCTATCCGCACACCGCCAACTGGAACTGGAGCGTCGCGCTGATCGACGAGCCGGAGACCGTCAATGCCTGGTGCATGGCCGGCGGGCGCATGGCCGTCTACAGCGGGCTCGTGGACCGGCTCGAACTCACGGACGACGAACTCGCCCAGATTATGGGACACGAAATCTCCCATGCGGTGGCGAACCACACCGCGGAGCGCATGTCGGTCGCGATCGCCCAGAACCTCGGCGTGCTGGCCGTACGCGCATCCACCGACGACGAGAAAACCCGCGTGGGCGCCCAGCTCGCGGCGGTCCTCGCCATCGAGTTGCCGAACAGCCGGGTCGGCGAGACCGAGGCGGACCGCATGGGGATCGAGATCGCGACGCGGGCCGGCTACGACCCCGCGGCGGCCGTCACGCTGTGGCGCAAGATGGAGCGCGAAGGCGGGGCGCGCCTGCCCCAGTTCCTGAGCACGCACCCGAGTCCCGGCAACCGCCGCGAGACCCTCGCGGCGTTGGGGCAGCAGATGCAGGCGCTGCGGCCGGCGGCGCCCCCGGAACCGCGACCGGTGGAGATCCTTCCCTGACCGCGTGACCCGCCCCGGCAGACCCTCGGTACGCGCACTCGGTAGCCGTCCTCAGGGCGTGGATTCGGCGGCCGACCCCCATTGCGCAACGGGCGCCGCTCCGAGGACATGGCTCTCCAGCACGGCCAGGCGCGCAAAAATCTGGGCCTGTCCTTCCTGGAGCGTGTCGATCCTGCCGGTGAGCCGCTCGTCCAGCGATCTGATCTCGCCGCGCACGCCCGCGATCTCGGCGCGCACGCCCCCGATCTCGGCACGCATCTCAGCGCGGACACCACCGATCTCAGCGCGCAACTCGTCGCGCACACCGCCGATCTGGGCGCGGAGGCTCTCCATGTCGCTCCGGTGCCATCCCGATACCGTCAGCGTCAGCGCGCCGATAGCGACCGCGGAGCCGATGATCGCCCAGAACTCCGAACTGCGGCGGGGTCGCGATTCGTCGAGGGTCGCCACGCTGGGAAGCCCTAACCCGCTCTCTGCTCTGGGCTGAGGCCAGCAAGCCACTTCAGCAGCACCGCCGGCAACCGTTTCAGCGTTTCCGACCGCGGGTCGACCTCGAAGCCGCCGGACTCCAGTGCCGTCACGCCAAGGAGCGGTTCCGCGCCCTCCTCGCCGTACACGACCGTTCCACCGACGCGCTCCCCCTCGAACTCGATTTCGGCGACGGTGATGTCCAGGGACTGTCGCCGGCCATCGGCCAGCGTGTACTCCCGGCTCCCGCGCGGCCGCAGTCCCACCGCCTCCAGGTGCCGCCGCGGCACGAGCGAATCGTAGGCGCCGGTGTCGACCAGGAACGGCGCGGTCCACGTCCGGCCGGGTGCGGCCGGATTCCGGATCGTGACGTCGACGTAAGTTGCGCCCATCTGGAGCAAATGTGTCTCTCGGGTGCCGCGTCGAGGTGCCTCGTCACCCCGCGCGTTCGGGGTCCATTCTACCGGCTGCGCGGGGCGGGGGAAGCCGCGGCCTGTGCGTTCCGACCCCGTGACTGCGTAGGAAATCGCTGTTCCGTAGCGTGCGCCATCAAACGTGTCGCCGCGCTACCAGGTATCGATCGGGTGCTTCTTCCGTGCTCGTGCCATCGGCTTGCCGAAGAGCCTGAGCAGGCGTTCGACCCGCTCACGCGTCTCGCGCGGTGCGATCACGTCGTCGAACGCGTTGTGATCGGCGACCGCGGAGTAGCCGTCGCGGCGGCCGATCTCGACGCCGGGCCAACCGAGGCGCAGCGCCGGCACGCCGCGCGTTGTCGAGACGCCGGTCATCAGCGCCGGCCCGAGGCCCCGGCCACGCCGGACCTGCACACTCACCAGCGGCACCGTGCGTTGCTGGTGGGCGACGAGCGGGCGGGCGTGCCAGCGCGTCAGGCCGGGCTCGACGACGGGGGTCTGTCCCTTCAGGTCCCAGTTCGCTACGCAGCCCGGTGTGTCGATGAGCGCCAGCATCGGGTACTCGTACGCGTTGCAGAGTTCCACGAACCGGGCGATCTTGGTGGCGGCGTGGTGGTCGATCGCGCCGTCGTCGACGAGCGGCTGGTTCGCCAGCACTCCGACGGCGCGGCCGCCGATCCGCGCGAGACAGGTCAGCAGCGCGGGCGCGAACCGGGGACGCAGTTCAAAGACGCTGCCCGCATCGCAGACCGCGCGGACGATCCCGTGCATGTCGCAGGACGCATCCGCGTCCGGGGCGAGCGCATCCAGATCGACGTCGGGCGCCGCGCCCTCGTCGCGCTCGTTGTCGTAGTAGGAGAGATACCGCTTCGCCGCCGCAACGGCAGCCGCTTCGTCCTCCACCAGGAGGTCGATGCCGCCGGCGCGTTCGTGCATCTCGGAGCCCGCGAGTTCGTTCGGCGTGAGGCGGTGGCCGAGCGCGGCTTCCACCATGGGAGGTCCGCCCATGCCGATGGACGAGCCCGGCGTGCTGATCAGGAAGTCCGAGAATCCGGCGAGGCTCGCGTGACCCGCGAACGAGGGCCCCGAGACGATGGCCACGACCGGCGCCCAGCCCGACAGTTCCGATACACCGTCCAGGAAGGAGAACCGCCCGATGGGTCCGCTGGTCTCGACGTGACCCATCCCGCTGCGCGGGTGGCCTGCGCGGCTGCCGCCGCCGTCGACGAACAGCACCAGCGGCCAGCGCTGATCGTACGCGAGCGCGCACAACCGGCCGAGGCGTCCCGCTCCGTAGCCGCCGCCGTGATCGGTGTAGTCCGTGGACGAGGCGACGACGGGACGGCCATCCACGGTTCCGACGAAATCCACGCCGCCCGCTTCCGGCACCCACTCGCCTTCCGCGCTCCTTGCCGCGATGCTGCCGTACTCGACCTCGGAGTCGGCGTCGAGCAACAGCCCGATGCGCTCGCGCGCGGTGAGTTTCCCCGTGCCGTGCACGCGCGTGACGATGTCCGGGCGCGCCGCATCGCGCAGCCGGCCGCGCGCCTCTTCCAGGTTCCGGATGTCGTCGGGTTTCATCAGCGCGGGTCGATCGGGTGCTTCTTGACGGAGCTCCGCTCGCGCGGGAGCCGGCGCAGCATGGCGGCTATGATCGGGCGGGTCTCGGCGGGCTCGACGATGTCGTCGAACTGGTAGCTGCGCCCGGCCCGGAGTCCCGACGCCGCGTCGCGCATGCGTTCCGCGTAGCCGTCGCGGATGGCCATGGCTTCCTCACGCGTCGCGGCCGCCAGGATCTCCTTGCGCTTCACGAGATAGGCGGCGCCCTCGAGGGACATGCCGCCGGACTCGACGGACGGCCAGGCGAGACGCATCTCCGGCACCCGGCGCGCCGCCCCCCAGCCGGACATGGCGAACGGGCCCAGGCCGTACGCCTTGCGTATCTGCACCGAGTAGAGCGGCACGGTACGGTGGTGCAGTGCCGCGAGGGGCCGCGCGTGATGGCGCGCGATGCCCTCGCGCTCCGCCTGCGGACCCACCATGTAGCCCGGATTGTCGACGAAACTCACGATCGGATAGTCGTAGGCGTCGCAGAGTTCGACGAACCGCGCCGCCTTGTCCGCCGCAGCGGCGTCGATGGCCCCGGCGAGCGGGGACTTCGGTTGGTTGGCGTAGATCCCGACCGTGCGCCCCTCCAGGCGCGCGAGCGCGGTGAGCATGGAGCGGCCCCAGGACGGGCCCAGCTCCAGCACGCTCTCCGCATCCGCGAAAGCGGCGACGATCCCGCGCATGTCGTAGGGACGGCGGCGGTTGTCCGGGACGATGTCGGCGATACGATCCGCATCGTCCGCCGGCTCTCCGGCGACATGCTCGACCAGGTAGAAGCGCAGGTAGCGGCGCGCGGTGGCGACGGCTTCCGCTTCGTCCTCCACCAGCACGTCGACATCGCCGGTCCTGGCGTAGTCGGCGGCTCCGCGAACGTGTCCGCCCTGGGTACCGAACCGCGCCGCCCCGGTCGCGATCACGAGGTCGGACAGCATGGCGATGCCGGCGTGGCCGTCGACGGCCGTCCCGCTCGCCACCGCGATGGTGGGCGCCCATCCGTTGAGTTCGGCGAGGCCGTCGTAGAGTTCGAACCGTCCCCGCGGAGTGACCGCGATCGGCGGAGGCGGCAACGGATCGTCGAGCCGCGCGCCGCCGCCATCGACGAAGCAGACGAACGGCCAGCGATGCTCCACCGCCAGGTAGAGGAGCTTCGCCATCTTGCGCTGGTTGCGGTCGCTCTGGGTGCCCTCCAGCACGCGCTCGTCATAGCTCGCACCCAGCACCGGCTGGCCGTGCACCAGGCCGACCCCCGCCACCAGTCCATCGCCATACGCGTCGTCCCGGGGATCGGTCGTGGCCCCGGCCAGCTCGCCGTACTCGATGAAGCTCGCCGCGTCGAACAGTGCCGTCATGCGTTCCCGGGCGGTGAGCCGGCCCCGCCGGTGGACCGCCGCGACCGTCCCGGCGCGCGCGTCGTCGCGGCCGCGCCGGCGCGCCTCGGCGATCTGGCGTAGGAGTCGTTGTTCCAGGCGATCTCTCCGGCGGGGAACACGTCCGATTCAGGGTATCACCCGACATATGGGCTGTGGATCGCCCTGGACGCCGACATTCGTATCGCGACCGAAGACACGTCCTTCTGGCTGCCGGAGCCCCAATGGGGCATCGCGACCATCCCGGCCGCGTGGTTCCCCAAGATCATGCCGTGGGCCATCGCCTCCGAACTCCTCCTCATGGCCGGGCGGGTGGACGCCCGGCGGGCCTACGAGGTCGGGATGATCAACCGGATCGTACCGGCGGACCGGCTGATGGAGGAAGCGGAGCGGATCGCCCGACGGTTCTGCGAGTTGAGTCCCGCGGCGGTGCAGGGCATGAAGGAGTCCATGGTCAAGGCGTCGTCGCTGGACTACCGGGCGCTGGACCAGATCACCCAGCACGTGCAGACCCGGGTGATGAACTCCGAGGACCGCCGCGAAGGGGCGCGGGCGTTCCGGGAGAAGCGCCAGGGGACGTGGCCCGGGAGATGACGCTCGCGTGGCGTCCCTGCACGTCCGCCCCGGCTCTTCCGGTGTAGACTGCTACCGCGTCCACCCGTCACGGGGCCCACATGAACGCCAGGTCCGGCGTCGTCACCGAGCTCAAGCTGTTCAGCACGCTCGGCGTGCCGATCATCCTCACGCAGCTCTCGCAGATGGGGATCGGGGTGATCGACGCCATCATGGCGGGCCGGGTCAGCCCGACGGATCTCGCCGGCGTGGCGCTCGGCGGCAACTTCTACTTTCCGCCGGTGGTCCTGCTGTCCGGGGTGGCGATGGCCGTCACGCCCATGATTTCCCAGATGCACGGCGCCGGAAAGGAGGCGGGCGGCGGCGCCGTGGTGCGCCAGGCCCTGTGGGTCGCCGTCGGTGGCGGCGTGCTCACGATGTGGCTCATGCAGGAGTTCGGCGAAGCGGGCTACCGCCTGATCGGCGTCGACGAGGCCGCCATCCCGGTCGCCACCGCGTACCTCACCTACATGAGCTACGGCGTCGTGCCGGCGCTCGCCTTCTTCGTGTTGCGCTACCTCTGCGAAGGGCTGTCCTGGACCACGCCGTCGATGGTCGTGGCCTTCGGGGGACTGCTGCTCAAGCTGCCCCTCAACTACCTGTTCGTCTACGGGGGCCTCGGCATCCCCGCGATGGGCGGCGCCGGCTGCGGCATCGCCACCAGCATCGTGATGTGGTTCCAGCTCCTCGCCATGATCTTCATCGTGCGGTACTCGCGCGTGCAGCGCGCGGGCGCCTTTTCGCAGTTCTCGCTGCCGGACTTCAGCGTCATCTGGCGGCTCGTCAAGCTCGGCCTGCCGATCGGCGTGACGATGTTCTTCGAGGGCACGGTGTTCTCGATCGTGACGCTCCTCATCGGGCGCATCAGCGTCGAGGCGGTGGCGGCGCACCAGATCGTCTTCAACGTCGGCAGCGTCACGTCGATGATCCCGGTCGCCCTCGGCGTCGCGGCGACCATCCGCGCCGGCTACAACGTGGGCGCGAAGGACTACCCCGGCGCCCGCCGCTCCGTCTACACCGCCCTCGGCGCCGCCCTGTCGTTCGCCTTCCTCGCCGCCAGCGTCCTGCTGCTCTTCCGCGAGACCATCGCCGGGTTCTACACGACCGACGCCGGCGTCCTCGCGACCGCCTCCGCGCTCCTGATCATCCTCGCCCTCTACCAGTTCGTGGACGACACGCAGACCACGGCGATCGGTTGCCTGCGCGGCTACAAGGACGTGCGCATCCCGATGATCATGGTGCTGATCGCCCACTGGGGCATCGGGATCCCGGTCGGAAGCGTGCTGGGCTACGGCCTGTTCGGGGTGGAGCCATGGGGCGTCGCCGGGTTCTGGTGGGGACTCATCATCGGGTTCGGGGTTTCGACTACCATCCTGAACACCAGGCTCGCCATCATCTCCCGAAGCCAACGGCGCATCGAGCGCTATGCGGAAGCCTGACCGGGACGTCATGCAGGAGGTACCCCCGTGAACACGGCCGTCACCCCGGGAACACGCCACGAAATCGTGCACGTCGGTCCGGGGACGCCCGTCGAAGACATGCTCGCGATCTACCGGCGCGACGGCGTGCTGATCGTGGACGGACTCGCGGACGAAGACACCGTCGCCGCGCTCCGCAGCGAGCTGCGAGGCCCCGTCGAGCAGGCCGCTACCCACGACGGGTTCCTCGGCGGTCGAACCGCACGGGCGGGCGCACTCATCGCCGAGGTCCCGGCCTGCCGGCCGCTGGCGATGCACCCCGTGATCCTGGAGTTGCTCGACGGCATCTTCGGCCGCAGATCGAGGTTCCAGGTGAACGCGACCCAGGCCATCGCGGTGTATCCCGGCGAGGCCGCCCAGATGCTGCACCGCGACCGCTGGGTCTGGCGGGCCCTCCCGCTGACGCCCGACTTCGAGTGCGTCGTCAACTGCATCTGGGCCGTCGACAACTTCACCGCGTCGGCGGGCGCCACCCGCATCGTCCCGCGCAGCTTGGATCTCCCCGACCCGCAGGACCCGCGCGGCAACGAGGACGGCGAACTCGTGCTGCCCGACGGCACCACGGTATCGAGTCACGGGGCGGTCCCCGCCGAGATGTCGGACGGCGCGGTGGTGATCTACAGCGGGGCGACGTACCACGGCGCGGGGGCGAACGACAGCGGCCTGCCCCGTCTGGGCATGGCCCTCGCGTACGCCTCCGTCGCCCTCCGGCAGGAAGAGAACCAGTACCTGGTCGTGCCCCCGGAGGTCGCCCGGGAACTCCCCGAGACGCTGCAGAAGCTCGTTGGGTACGAACTCGGGCACTCCACCCTCGGGTTCGTGCAGGACATGCAGTCGCCGATGACGTTGCTGCGTTGATCCGGGGCGCTGGTCCTGCAGCAGCGTGCCAATCCGGGCCTGTTCGGGTAGCCTGAACCGCAAGTTGTGCGAGGACATTGTCGAAATGAGCGAAGCGGAAGCCCTCCCGGAAGCAGCGCCGAAGGAAGTGACGGAGGAGATGCCGCAACCCGTCTTCGAGACACGGCAGCCGTTCGACCTGTCAGACGAGTTGCGGGCCCGGGTTGCGGAGTTCGATCTCGGCGACACGGTGGAGCACGTCAAGGAACACGGCTACGGCTACGTTCACGATGCCGCGTCGCCGGAATTCGTCGCTCGGCTGCGCGAGACCATCATCCGGATCGCCCAGTCCAACGAGGCCGAGTCGGTGCTCGCGCGTCTCGGAGCGACGATGCTGCTGACGAAGGACCCCATCTTCGAGGAGGTGGTGGTCAATCCCAAGCTGCTGACGATGGTCGAGATCCTCTGCGGCAAGGGCGCCATGCTGTCGCAGGTCGCGGCCACCATCAAACCGAAGGCCACCGAACCGGGCGACGGCAAGGGCGGCCTGCACGCCGACCAGAACTGGACGCCGGCGCCGTTCCCGGTGCACAACCAGCTCGTGACGTTCTGCTGGGCCTGCGACGAGTTCAACGAGGCGGCCGGGTCGACCCGCGTCGTGCCCGGGTCCCACCGGGAGCGTCGTCACCCCAACCAGCGGGAAGTGGCCGAGGAACCGGGGGTCATCCACACCGAGTGCCCGGCCGGCTCGCTCGTGTTCTGGGACGGCTCCACGTGGCACAGCGGCGGCGCGCCAAGGACCGTGGACGGCGAGCGGGTGGTGCTGCACATCACGTACAGCCGCATGGCGATGCGCCCGGTCGAGTGCTACGACTTCCTGGACGAGGACTGGCTCGCCGACAAGCCCTGGGAAATGCGCGTCCTGCTCGGCCGCGAGGACTTCCTGAACACGCCGCAAGGCGGGTTCGCGCACGGCATCAAGCTACCCCGGGCGATGAACTGGGCGAAGACGTAGGGCCGGCTCAAGGCCCCCGCGGGGCTCCCGGACGGTGACCGCGGGGACCGGCCCCACGCTCCGGCTCGACGCGTTCGGCGCCCTGATGGCGCTGGCAGCCTTCTATTCGGTCGTCCCGAGCGTGGTGAAGCTGAGCACGCTGCCGTTCCTGTGGACATATCCGCTCACCGAGGAACGCCAGGCGCGCATTCGGCGGCGTCTCGAGGCGAAGGCGGCACGGCTGGAGGCGACGCGTTCGAGCGGCTACGCAACCCGCGGCGCGTGAGGCCGTTCAGTCCACCGTCAGTCGTACCAGCCCGTCGCCATTCGCGCCATCTGGGTGTAGTCCGGTCCTTCCCGCTGCCAACCGTACGCGTCGTCGACGGCCAGCAGGCGCTTGAACCGCTCGTCGTTAGCGTGCCGATCGAGCACTTCCCGCGGCACGACGTCCTTGTGGCGTTCTTGGGTCACGACGTGACTCCGCGCGAAATAGACCGCGAGGTTCATCCGAATGCCCGGGATCTGCCGTTCGAACGACCCATGCCAGGTGTGCCCGTGCCATACCACGCAATCGCCCGGCGCCAGATCCGCGGGCACCGCCGCGGGATTGCATTGCTCGGTCGACAGGCCCGACTCCAGGGGCGTCGGCTGGCGCGCGTACCTGTGGCTGCCCGGCACCAGCGCGGTCGCACCCGCTTCGCGGGTGTAAGGCGTCAACGCGTAGTTCACGTTGGCGGTCTGGGCGTGGGTGGCGAACGGCTGCGGTCCCCTCGTGTCCGCGTGCAATGCCACGATGCCGGTCGGGCCCGGGGCCTTGAAGTGGCAGCCGAGGCTGGACAGCACGCAGCTCTCGCCCACCAGGTAGCTCACGATGGCCAGGGGTTCCTCGGCCATCAGGATTTCTTCGAACACCGGGTCTTCGTAGAGCATGTAGTGCAGGTAGTCCATGCTGGCGCCCATGGAGCTCTGGAAGTCGGTGGCCGTTTCGATGTCGACGCGCTTCCCGGTGTTCTCCTCGACCCGGTTCAGCAGCGCGGTCCTGGCGCGCTCCACCTGATCCTCCGACAGCACCCCCCGGATGGTCGTGTAGCCCTGAGTATCGAGCTCGGTCAGGTTGTCGTTCAGGCCCAGTCGGTCGATCGTGGTCAAGGTGCGCGCCAGCGCCTGCTTGTCCAGGTCGTCCACGAACAGGCGCGACATCGTGTCCTGTTGGTCCGTGGATTCGGTCATTTGCTCAGACATCGCCCACCCTCGTCTCGTTCCCAGCATGTTGAAGCCGATACGATAGTACCGTCAACGGCGAGGTTGTCCACGTCCGCGACGCGGCAGGCGGGGACAAGCCCCGCCCTACACCAAGGAGGCGGCGAAGCCCTGGATGTCGCGGACCGTCGCGCGGCAGACGTGGGGCGCGGCGCCCCAGTACTCCGTGTCGCCGCCGTGATGCGTGCCGTTGACGGTGCGGCTGATCGTCGGGACGCCCGCCCGCATCAGCTTGCGCGCGTAGAGGAGTCCTTCGTCGCGCAACTCGTCGAGTTCGTTCACCGACACGGTGTGGGGCGGCAGGCCCTCGAGGTCGTCCGGCGTTGCGTGGTAGGGCCAGGCCAGCGGGTTCCGCGCGTTGGCTCCACCCGGGTCGTACGCCGTGGCCCACTGCTGCGTCAGGGCCCTGGTGCCCATCAGGTCGTTCTCCACCAGCGACACCAGCTCTGGCGCGGGCGGATCGTAGGTTCCCGAGATGTAAGGGCAGCACGAGTAGACGCCGGCGATCTCGTCTATCCAGCCTTCCCGCTTGGCCTTGAGCGCTGTGGCGAGGCACAGGTTGCCGCCCCCGGATTCGCCCGAGATCACGACGTTGGAGATGCCGAGCGCGTCCCGGTTCCGCCAGGCCCACCGGGCGCCGCTCGCGCAATCGTTCAGGCCGGCCGGGAAGGGATGGTTGCCGAGCTTGCCGGCGGCATTGCGGAACTCGACACCGATGACGCACAGCCCGCTGGCCGCCAGTTCGTCGCGCCAGCGCACGTACTGCGGATCACGCGCGGTCATCAGCACCATGCCACCGCCGTGGGTGTGCAGGATGCCCGGCAGCGGTCCCTCTCGGTCCTCGGGTTCATGGATGTACAGGCGGATCTCGTTGCCGTCGACGCCCTCCGTGGCCTCGGTACGGCGGGCCACGCCCGGGACGGGCGGCAGGCTGGCGAATATCCGGGCGTATAGCGCGTCCGACATGGCTTCTGCCTCGGCGATGCCGTCCAGGATCTCCTCGAGCGAGGGTTCCTGGTCGGTGGCGGCCATCTCGCCCCAGTCGGAGATCCCGTAGTCCTCGAGCGCATCGCTCAGTCGCGGGTCGAGGCGCGGGTCGGTGGCGAGGGTGAGGGTCGGGTCGCCCAGTTTGCCCGGGAGCCTGGGTGTGGATGAGGTCATCTTGGCGTACCTGTTCGCGTCTGGCGTGGCGACCGGCTACATCACGGCGGGTTCCGGCGACTCCAGCCCGAGGCTTTGCATCATCAGGTCGTTCCAGTCGGAAGTGGACAGCCGCTCGGGCCTGACTTCCAGCCACACGAGGCCCGACTCCGCCACCATCCCCGCGGTGCGCTTCTCCAGGTTGTAGGTTCCCAGCTTCCGCATGAGCAGCGGCGCCATCTCTTCGTGCACCGCCCGGTCCTCGTGAACGGTGCACTTCCCACGCATGCTGATGCAGCGGTCCCGCCCGAGCCCCGTTCCGAGCACCGACACGACGATGCACATGTTCGGGTTGCGCCTGATCGCCGCCATGCGCGGCAACGCGCGCGGCCCCCCAATCCAGACACTCCCCTTGTGCCAGACGAAGCTGACCATCGTCCCGGCGCTGTTGCCGTCCCGGGTGTTCCAGATCATCGTGCATTCCCGTTGGGTCTGGAGGATCTGCTCGGTCAGTTCGGGCGTCAGAAGCTTGGCGCCCATGCTTGGGGAGTTGCCTTCGTCCTTCATAGTTGTTCTCCTGGATGATGCGTCGTCTCATCGATTGCGGCGAGCAGCCGGCGCGCCAGCCACCGGTGCGTGGCGACGACGGCCCCTTCCTGCACCGGGCTCATCAGCCCGGGCTCGGCCCGGCTCGACCGGACCGCCCGCGAGATGCCCCGGTCGAACACCGCCGAGTCCTGGAAGTTGAGCCGGTTCGGTCCGGCGGGATCCGCGTACTCCTCCGGCGTGTACTCGGCGGCCGCGAACTCGGGAGACGCCACGCTGAACATGGCGACCCGGGTCCTGTCCACGGAGACGGGCCAGTTCGCCTGGATGCTGACCGTGGCGGGGGACAGCATCAGGAAGTTGGCCGGGGGGGTGATGGTCAGTTCGAACGCGGGCCGCTCCCGCCCGGCCATTCCGACCTCGTCCTTGTCCGGTTCGAAACCGTACTTCCTCCCGAAGTACCCGGGATCCAGCCCGAGCACCTGTCTGGCCCAGTACTCGCCGCACGTCGTCGGCTCCGTCATGGAAAGCGGCTCGTACACCCGCATCGCCTCCGGGTGCACCGCCGGGCCGTGATACACGTCGCCGTTCTCCATCGCCTGCTTCCAGTTCGTGTTCCATACGTCGATGTAGACGTTGTTGCAGACGAGGTCGTCCCGGCCGCAGCACCGGAACCAGGCGTCGAGGCCCTCGAGCCGCGGCGCCAGCGGCGCCGCGGCCTCGTCGAAGTTGACGAAGACGATGCCGTTCCAGACCTCCACCCGAAACTCGGGGAGCGCGATCCGCGCCTTGTCGAACCCCCCATTGTCCGTCATGAAGGGCGCGCCGGTGAGCCTTCCGTCGAGCCCGTAGGTCCACAGGTGGTACGGGCACTGGAACCGCTTCACGTTGCCGCGATCCCCGTCCTCCGTGACCGGCACGGCCCGGTGCCGGCAGATCGAGGAGAGCCCCCGGACCTTCCCGTCCTGGCCCCGCACGAACACGATCGGCTCGCCCATGACGTCCCAGGAGAAGTAGTCGCCCGGGCCCTTCAGCCACGCCGTGTGCCCGACCGCGATCCACTCCTTTCTCCAGATGTGCTCGAGCTCCAGCTCGTACACCTCCGGCGAGTAGTAGTGAAAGAGGTCCGGCGTCCGCGGCTGATCGTACGGGGTCGCGAGATAGGCGCGGAGCGATTCGCGGATCTTCTCGAGTCCCGGTCTCATGGCGTTGCTCCCCTCCGATGACCGGGCTCAGGAATCCGGGAGCTCCGCCGCGCGCCAGGTCTCGTATTCCATCGCCACGAGTTCCCGGTACGGGTCGCCCACCATTTCCCAGGTACCGCTGAAGCCTTTCGGCAAGACTACGTGGCCTCCCGCTTCCGTTTCCACAGGCGCTTCACCCGTGGCCGTCACGATCAGCTTGCCCTCCAGCACGTGTATGTACTCGTCGTAACCGTAGTCCTCGAGTTCGACCTTGCCCGGCGAGGATTCGTACACGATCACGATGACGTCCCCCTGGAACACCACGCTCACCCTGGGCTTGCGCTTTGTCGGCACGACGATGCGCCTCGGATTCCCCGTCGGGTTCGCTACGGCGAAGGGGACCTCGCGCAGGTCTCCGCCGGCCAGTTTGACCGGGTCGATGCGCAGGGGCGTGCCTGCCAGCTTCTTCCGTTGCATGTTGCCTCCGGTTTCTTGCCTCGCCTTCAGGCCTGCTCGCCGAGTCCCGGCTCGTTCGATGCCCACCGCTTCAGGACCGGGACGATCACGATCAGGCTTGCCAGCAACCCCAGGGTGCCGGCGTAGATCATTGGACTGTAACTGCCCGACACGAGCATGAGACTCGCGGCGGCGGGTCCCACGGCCCCACCCGCATACCAGAGCAGGTTGGCCGCATTGACCAGTCTCCCCGAGGCATCCATCTTGGCGAACACGCCGAAAAAGAACGCCAGGACGACGTTGCCGGCGACGTACGAGACCGCGGTGGCGGCCACGTAGGCTGCCGGGGTGTAGAACAGCGCCGCGGCATAGCCGATCGCCATGATCGCAAGGCTGCCGATCAGGGCGTTTGCGTCGCCCACCTTCCCGTCCATCCAGGCGGCCAGGACGCCCCCGAGCATTCCGCTGACGGCCCCCACGGAGAGGATGATGCCAATGCCCTGGGCGCTCAGCCCCGAGTCGACACCGATCCGCTCCCAGTACGCCCAGTACGCGCCGCCGACCGCCGACTGGATGAGCAAGCCAGTCGCCAGGAGAAGCACCGGCACCGTCAACAGGCTCAACGTGCCGAGTTGGGCGGAGCGGACGTCCCCCTGTCCGCCGTTGCGGGGAAACCATGCCAGGGCCAGGGCCAGGGCCACCAGCGAGACCGCCGCGAGGCCCAGGAACGGCCCGGTCATCCCGGAGCTTTCGAGCAAGGGAGGTATTCCCAGGAACCAGACGAGCCCGGACAGGGACATGCTGGCCACGACGATCCCGTAGACGCGCGTCGGCCGTTCCACCCTGGAAACGGCCGCGTACACTGCGCCCAGGAGCACGCCCGCCGCCAATCCGGTGACGATGCGTGTCAGGATCATCAGCGTCGCGCTCTCGAGCCACGCGGCGCAGAAGTCCGAGAGAACCGCCACCACGGCGGCGCCGAGCACCATCGTCCGCAGGTTCCAGCGATGCACGGTCATGGCCGCGACCCAGAGCATCGCCATCGTCGCGAACAGTTGCAGCGACGAGATCCTGCCCGCCAGTTCCGGGGACCACCCGTAATCGTCGATGAAGCCGCCCACGAGAAACGGCATGGCGTTCCAGTAGGCAACGCCGGCGACGCTCAGGGCAACCAGGGTGACGACCGACCGAAACTCGCCGACGCCGCTCTCTTCTGTCACCATTTCAGCTCTCTTCGTCGGGATGCTCCCTTCGTCCAGAAAACGCTACCGACGGCGTCCCGACAGGTTACAGGGACTCGTACAGGGCGGCAGCAAGCGGGTCGGAACGAAACGCACCGGTCCACTCGTTCAACATCCTGTTCATCACGTAGCCGTAGCTCACCCGGGCATCCGGGTCCATGACACAGAAGGAGCCCCCGTAACCGCCCCAGAAGAAGGCGCGCGGGCTGGGGCCGAGGTTCGGCATCCAGATGCTGTCGCATCCCAGCGCGAAGCCGAGACAGTACCGAACCCGCATCTCCGGCACCGTGAGATCGAAGTCCTCGATCTGCTCTTCGATCGCCTGGTCGACGGTCTCCCGGGACATCAGGCGCACCCCGTCCACCGCGCCGCCGCAGGCCATCGCGGAGCCGATGCGGGCAACGGACCGGGCATTGCCGTGACCGTTCACGGCCGGGATCTCCGCGGCACGCCAGGCCCTGGTGCGGGATGCCGCAACCAGCGCATCGCCGACGGGAACGTTGCCGAGCTTCGCACCGATCGACCCCGGTTCCGGTTCCTCCCCCCAGCCCTCTTCCGGCGGTGGAATCAGTTCGCCCACCCGGGCATCGAGGCTTGCGTCCAGGCCGATGTGGAAGTCCGCGCCGAGAGGCTGCGCCACCTCCTCCCTGGAGAACGTACCGAGGCTCTTTCCGGTTACCCGCCGCACGAGTTCGCCGAGCAGGTAGCCATGGGTGACGGCCTGGTATCCGCATTGGGCGCCCGGTTCCCACCAGGGCGCCTGGGCGGCGAGGAGACCGGTGCATGCGTCCCAGTCATAGAGCGTTTCCAGGGTGACCGGCTCGTCGAATCCCGCGAGGCCCGACATGTGGCTGAACAGGTAACGCACCGGCAGCTTCTCCTTGCCGGCCTGCGCGAACTCCGGCCAGTACGTCGCCACGGGCGCATCCAGATCGATCGAACCCCGGTCGACCAGGATCAGCGCCGCGATGGCCGTCATCACCTTGGTGGTCGAGTAGACATTGACGATCGTGTCCCGCTCCCAGGGCCGGGTCCGCGCCGCATCGGCATGTCCCGCCCAGAGGTCCACGACGAACTCCCCGTCCACGGTGGCCGCAAAGGACGCGCCGACCTCCCTGCCCTCCTGGAAGTTGCGGGCAAACGCATCCCGGACGGCGGCGAAACGCGCGTCGCAGTGCCCTGCCACCTCGACCGGTGTGGCCATGCTCTTTCCGCCTGGCCGACCTAGAACACGTAACCCATCGTCACGCCAACGCTCCGCGGATGCGTTACGTACATGCCATCCGTTCCGAACGCCTCGGGGCCGGGGAAGACCGCGCGCACGAAGTTGACGTCGTCCGAGATGTTCTCGACGAAGACGCTCACGCTGAGCCCGCTGGCCTCGTTCTCGTAGCGCAGCCGCGCCGACCAGCTCCAGAAGTCCCCTCCAAAGTCACCCGATCGCCCGGTGCTGTCGACGGGACGCGGGCCGTGAAAGAACCACTCCAGTTGCGGCGCCAGAACACCCGCAGCCCCCAACGCAAGCTCGTATCGGATGGACCCGCTGAAATCGCTCTCGTCCGAGTGCGCCAGGCGATTGCCCGTGTTGTCCTCCAGCGCCCCCGGAATATACTTCTTGATCTCGTTATCGGAATACCCGTAACTCAACCTGACTTCCAGGTTGTCGACCGGACGGGCCACCGCTTCTATCTCGAAACCCCGGAACATCATTTCCGGAATGTTCGATCCCTGGAAGGTGTACTGCAACTCGCCCAGGACCTGCCCGCCTTCCTCCGGCAGAAAATCGAAGAACTGGAAGTCCGTGTAGTCGAAGTAATAGACGGACGCGTTCAGCCGCAGGCGTCCGTCGAACAACGAACTCTTGATGCCGGTTTCCCAGGCCAGGACCAGCTCCGGATCCAGTTCCTTGTACGGCCCGAACATTGCGAACACGGCGCCCCTGTAGCCTTGACTCACACTCCCGTACCACAGCACACCTTCCCGCAGTGCGTACTCCACGGCCAAGCGCCACGTCACTTCACTGGAAGAGAGGGCCCGGTCCGTCAGCTCCCCCAGCCCGAAGTCATCGTGGAGCGCGAGGTCGCCTCCCGACAACTCCGATGTCTTCGGGAAATACGTGAAACTCGCATACTCTCTCTGGGCGTCGACGTCATCGCTGGTATATCGTACCGCATGGGTGGTAGTCAGCCTCTCCGTCCAGGCCTGGGTTGTATGCGCGAACACCGCCCAGCTCGAGAACTCCTGCTCCGCCAGGTACCGCTCACCCCAGCCGGTTCCGGCCGGGAACGTAACCGGATCGAACAGTCGGTAGAAGTCCGTATACTCGAACGCCGCCTGCCAGTCCGCCGACTGATCGAGGAAGTAGCTGCCGACGATCCACTGGAACGGTGACGCGTCGGTGGACGTCAACCGAAGCTCCTGGGTGACCGTGCGGTGGTCTCCATACTCGTACCCGTGCCAGATCGCCGCCGCCGTCGAGTCCCAGTCACTGATGTCCACGATTTCGAGATCGGTATAGCCCGTCACGGACGTGAGCGCCACGCTGCCCAGATCCCAGTCTATCGACAGCGTGTATATGGACGTATCGATCTCCGCCTTCATCTCGTCGTTCGTGAAACTCAGGTTGATCTTGCGCTGATCGCTTTCCGGCCCCGGGTTGTACAAGAGCGCGGAGTCTATTCCGGCGCCAGCCGCAAAGCCCCCGTAGTAGTGCGGATTCGGCGTTCTGTTGACAAGATAGGCCGGGCCGGAGTCGTCTCTCCCGAGCTGCGCCTTGAAGCGGACCGAGACAGCGTCGCTGGGAGCCATGTCCACGACCGCCCGAAGGGTGCGCGTATCTACCCAGGGGCCGTCTTCACCGGTGTGGATGTTCTCCAGGAACCCGTCGTCCTCCTCGATCACGCCCGCGATGCGCACGCCCAGGCTGTCGGACACCGGTCCCCCGATCGCCGCCTCCACCCTGCGTCTGTCGAATCTTCCCAAGGTGGCACGTGCGTAGCCATCAACCTCGTCACCCGGCCCGGCACTGATGAACTGCAAAGCGCCCGCGGTCGAGTTGCGGCCGAACAGCGTGCCCTGCGGCCCACGGAGCACCTCGACCCGCTCCAGGTCGAACATGGCGAAGGAGTTGAACCAGTAGCTGTCCAGGAGGACTTCGTCGGCGTAGACCGCCGCGGTCTGCCCATCCATGAAGGAGTAGTTGGCGCTGGTGATGCCGCGAATGGTGATCACCTGCGCGCCCTGCTCGCCGTAACCCGACACGATGTTGAGGTTCGGCGCGACGTCGCCGAGTTGCTTCGACCCCTCGAGACCGTAGTCCCACAGGTCATCGGTGCCGAACACGGTCATCGAAATCGGCACGTCCTGCGCACTCTGCGAGCGCCTCTCGGCGGTCACCAGGATCTCTTCGATGAGCGCTTCGGCGTCCGCCCCGGCGGATGCATCGTCCTCCGCCGCAGCCGGACTACTGATCACAGCGACTGCCACCGCAGCCGCTCCGAGCGCCATCGAGGCTGTCGCCCTGCCGGGCACCGCCCCTGGCCCCAGCCCAAGCCGTTCCAGCACGGCGAGGACCGAGCCCCACGCGTCGCCGGTTTTCGTTGTCGCGTCCTGCATTGCCTGTCCCTCCTGCCGGCCGGCAGCGCTTTGCGGTTGTCCACTATACCGGTGTTGGTGACTGCGGAAAATTGCGTTGGCTGCGCCAAACGCGGACGGCACCAGCTACATCGAGCGCGTTCCCGCCTCAGTCCCGGACGGCCTTCGAGATTTCGCCGACGTTGTGGCGGAACATGTCGAGATAGGTCGGCGCCGGGCCGGCGGGGCCGGACAGGGAGTCGGAATAGAGCCTGCCGCCGATGACGGCGCCGGCTTCACGCGCGAGTTGCTCCACCAGGCGCGGGTCCGTGATGTTCTCGACGAACAGCGCGTGGATGCCCTCGTTCCGCATCTGGCGTACGAGGGCCGCCACTTCGCCCGCCGACGGTTCGCTCTCGGTGCTTAAGCCCACCGGGGCAAGGAAGTCGATGCCGTATGCGCGCCCGAAGTACTGGAACGCATCGTGCGAGGTGATCACCTTGCGCCGGTCCCCGGGGAAGGCTTCGAGCCGGTCCCGGATGTCCCGGTCCAGCGCCGCCAGTTCGCGATCGTAGTTTTCGGCGCGGCGCCGGTAGACGTCCGCGTGGGCCGGGTCCGCCGCGGCCAGCGCGCGAGCGATGTTGGCGACATCGAGGCGGCCGTTGGCAAGATCCTGCCAGGCGTGCGGGTCGGGTCGATCCTCTGCCGCAGTCAGCGCCGCGATCCCCTCGCTGGCCACGACGATCGGCCCCTTGTAACCGGACACCCTGACGAGCCGGTCGATCCAGCCTTCGAAGCCGAGGCCGTTGACGACAACGAGGTCCGCCGCGGCCAGCGCGCGCGCATCGGCCGGGGTCGGTTCGTAGACGTGGGCATCGGCGTCCGGACCGACCAGCGTGGTGAGCGCGACCTGCTCCCGGCCGACATTCTTCACCATGTCTCCGAGAATGGTGAAGGTGGTGACGACCTTGAGCTTGTCCGCTGCCGAGGACGGAGACGTCGTGACCACGGCGAGCGAGGCAAGCGCGACGAACCACGAGCGGCGTGAAACACGACCCATGGATGGTCCCCTCCGCGCCCGTTCAGGCTTCAAGATGGCGGCGCGGCATGAACCGCGCCCACAAGCCGCCACGCGGACCCGCGACCACGGAGACGACGTAGACGCCGCCGGCGACCAGGATGATGGCCGGCCCGGACGGGAGCGCCGCGTGGTAGGAGAGCAGCAGCCCCGCATACCCGGAAGCGAACGCGATGGCGCTGCTCGCGGCCACGAGTGGCGCGACCTCGCCCGCCCAGAATCTCGCGGCCACGGCCGGCAGCATCATCAGGCCGACCGCCATCAGCGTACCGAGGGCGTGGAACCCGGCGACGAGGTTCATGACCACCAACGTCAGGAATACGAAGTGCACGACCGCGCCGTGACCGCCCACGGCGCGCAGGAAGCCGGGGTCGAAACACTCGACAATGAGCCCGCGGCCGATGACGGCCAAGGCAAGGAGCGTCAGCGTCGCAATCGAGACAACGAGCAGCAGCGACGCGTCGTCGACCGCCAGAATGGTCCCGAAGAGGATGTGCATGAGATCGATGTTGCTGCCGTGCGTGGAGACAATGAGCACCCCGAGCGCCAGCGAAATGAGATAGAAGGCGGCGAAGCTCGCATCCTCGCGCTGGGGCGTCACGCGCGCGACGAGACCGGACAGGATCGCCACGACGAGGCCCGCGATGAAGCCGCCGAGGCTCATGACCACGAGGGAGAGTCCGGCGACCATGAAACCCAGGGCGGCCCCGGGCAGCACGGCGTGGCTCAACGCATCGCCCACGAGGCTCATGCGGCGCAGGACGAGCAGCACACCCACCGGGCCGCTGCCGACGCTGAGCGCCAGGCAGGCCACCAGGGCCCTGCGCATGAACCCGAACTCGACGAAGGGCTGGATCAGCGCGGCGTAGGGGTCCATCAGGCAACGCCTCGGCGGCAGACCTCCGCACCGTCGTCCCACCCCTCCGCCATCTGCCGTGCCTGGAAGAGATACTCCGCCCGCAGCACGTCGGCGGTCGCCCCCCAGGCAACGGGCTCCCGGGCAATCACCAGGGTGTCGGGGAAGTTCTCACGCACCTGGTCGAGGTCATGCAGTACGGCGATGATCGTCCGTCCTTCGCCATGCCATCCCACCACCACTCTCAGGAGATCGGCCGAGGTCCTCGCGTCGATCGAGGTAAAGGGCTCGTCGAGCAGGATGACAGGACAGTCCTGCAGCAACATGCGGGCAAACAGGACCCGCTGAAATTGCCCCGCCGACAGGGACGCGATCGGGCGTCGACCGAAGCCATCGAGACCGACAGCCAGCAGCGCTTCCTCGGCTTGCCGCCGCTGCGCCCGCGTGACCGCGCCGAACAGGCCGATCGCCCGCCAGTGACCCAGCAGCACGGTGTCCATTACCGAAATCGGGAAGCTGCGATCGATCTCCGCCTGCTGGGGCAGATAGGCGATGTCGCTCTGGCGCAACCCGTTGCGTTCGAGGCGACCGTCGAGAGGCGCCAGGTGCCCGGTCAGCCCCTTGAGCAACGTGGTCTTGCCCGATCCGTTGGGGCCGACCACCGCCGTCAACGAACCGGTTGCGAAGCTGCCGGTCAGGTGATGCACGGCCGGATGGCGGTCGTATCCCAAGGTAACGTCGTGGAGAGAGAAGGCGGCCGTCATGACAGCCACCCCATCGCCCAGGCGGCCGCAACCCACAGGAGGGCCGCGATGGGAACCGCCCAGATAAACTGAGCGGCCACGCCGCCGCCGAGCGGCGAGACGGCGCGGCCGAACCGGGTCTCTTCGGCCGCGCGGCTGATCCCGATCAACCTACGCATCAGTCGGCAGGTCCAGCGTCTCCGAGCCGGGGTCCGGGAATAGACGCCGGTATCCCTGAACGAGGAAGTTGTTGGTGCGGACCACGTCTTCGGAGAACGCGGCGCCATCGGCCGTGACCTGCGGTAGGGTCGCGATGTCGGTGTCGGGTCCGATGCACTGTGCGGAGGGGGCGTGGAGACCGGCCGGCAGGTCACGGCCATCGACCACGGCGTTGTGACCCACCACGCAGCCTTCGCCCACCGCGCAGTCGAAGAGCACGCTGTTGAAGCCCACGAACGCACCCTCGCCGACCGAGCAGGGGCCGTGGACGATCGCGCGGTGTGCGATCGAAGTCCGCTCGCCGATGGTGACCGCCGCTCCGGACTTCGCGTGGATGACGACACCGTCCTGGATGTTCGAGTGGGCGCCGATGACGATGGCCTCCATCTCGCCGTTCGCATCCACCTCGTCGGCGCGGATCACGGCATAGGGTCCGATGAAGACGTTCTCATGGACGACCACGCGACCGCACAGAATTGCCGTTGGATCGACAAAAGCGCTGTCATGGACGACCGGGAGATCGCCGCGTGGATTCCTGCGGATCATCGGGCCGGGACTCCTCTCCATATGGTGGGAACTGGTGGGCACTCGCGCCGTTCAGACCGCACCGGCCGGGACGCAATTCGGGCAAGCGCCCTCCACCTCGACCACGCGTCGGTCCACGCGGTACCCCAGGGCCGCGGCGTCCTCGGCGAGCACCTTGAGGACCCGCGGGTCCTCGAGTTCGGTCGACGCGCCGCAGATGCTGCAAAGAAAGAAAAGCCCGTCCTGCTGGCGCTCCGGATGCGCGCGGGGGACGTACGCGTTCCGGCTCTCGATCTTCGAGACGAGCCGCTGGGACATCAGGAACTCGAGCGCCCGATAGATCGTGGGCGGCCCGACCGGACGGTCGTACCGGAGTTCCAGCGCTTCGATCAGCGCGTAGGCGCCCGTCGGCCGCCCCCTCTCCCAGAGCAGCTCCAGGACGTGCCGCCTGAGGGTCGTGAGCTTGTTGCCGCGCGCGGCGCAAAGGGAATCCGCCAATGCAACCCGTTCGGCCGCCGCATGCTCCCCGCGGCAGTCGGGATCGGTGCAGGGCTGAGGTTCGGTCCCCAGGCTTTCCATGGCAGGTGGATCTCCATTGCCATCGGGTGAAGTTACGTTATAACGTTGCGTTCCTTGATGGCAAGAGCCCACGCAACCCCTTAGGAGCGCTCCGCATGAGAGCTGAACACACCGACCCGACGACATCGACGCCCTTTGCGGCACGCACGTCGGTCGAACAGGTGGAAGAGGGCCTCGACCTGGCCCCCAGGTTCGATGCCGACGGCCTGATCCCCTGCATCACGACCGATGCCGGCACGGGCGAAGTGTTGATGCTCGCCTACATGAACGGCGAAGCGCTGCAGCGAACGATCGCGACGGGCGAGGCGCACTACTGGAGCCGAAGCCGCCAGTGCCTCTGGCGCAAGGGAGCGACCAGCGGTCTCGTCCAGGAAACCGTGGAGCTGCGCATCGACGACGACCAGGACGCCGTGTGGCTGCGCGTCAAGGTCGCCGGTTCCGGCGCCAGTTGTCACGTGGGATACCGTTCCTGCTTCTACCGGTCGGTCGAGCGCGGCGGCCCTGCCGACGCAACCGCCCGGCTCGTGTTCACCGAGTCACACAAGTCCTTCGATCCGAAGGATGTCTACGGTGACGCGCCCAATCCGACCCGGCTTTAAGTGCGGACGGAAGTATGCCCCTGAACCTGGAGACGCCTCCCAGCCAATCACGCCTTCCCGTCACCGTCCTGTCGGGCTTCCTCGGAGCGGGCAAGACCACGCTCCTCAACGAGGTGCTCAACAACCGGGAGGGGCGGCGCGTCGCGGTGATCGTGAACGACATGAGCGAGGTCAACATCGACGCGGCGCTCGTCGAGCGCGGCGGTGCGGAGCTCTCGCGGACCGACGAGAAGCCGGTCGAGATGTCGAACGGCTGCATCTGCTGCACCCTGCGGGACGACCTGCTCGCCGAGGTCTCACGGCTCGCGCAGGAGGGACGCTTCGACTACCTGCTCATCGAGTCCACCGGGATCTCGGAGCCCATTCCCGTCGCGCAGACCTTCACCTTCGAAGATGAGAACGGCGTCAGTCTGAGCCAGGTTTCGCGTCTCGACACGATGGTCACGGTCGTGGACGCGGCGAGCTTCCTCAAGGACTACAACGCCGCCGACGCGCTCCAGGACCGCGGCGAGTCGCTGGGCGAAGAAGATCACCGGACGGTGACCGACCTGCTCATCGACCAGATCGAGTTCGCCGACGTCATCGTGCTCAACAAGCTCGATCTCGTGAGCGACGCCCAAGCTCTCGAGGTCGAGGCCATCCTGAAAGCGCTCAACCCCGGCGCGCAGGTCCTCCCGGCGACGCGCGGTCAGGTTCCGCTCGAAAGCGTGCTCGATACGGGCCTGTTCGACTACGAGAAGGCGGCGAGTTCGGCCGGCTGGATGCGAGAGCTGCAGGGCGAGCACACGCCGGAGACCGAGGAGTACGGAATCTCGAGCTTTACCTATCGGACGTCGCAACCCTTCGACGCCGAGAAGCTGTGGGCGTTCCTGCACGACGACGGCAACTGGAACGGCGTGCTCCGCTCGAAGGGCTTCTTCTGGGTCGCCGCCGACCATCGGGTCGCCTACGAGTGGGCTCAGGCCGGCGGCATCAGCGATGTGGAGCCCGCCGGGATGTGGTGGGCGGCCGTGCCTCGCGGACAGTGGGGGCATCCCGAGGGTCAGCGACCCGACCAGCGGCCGGGCTGGCATCCGCGCTTCGGCGATCGCGCGCAGCAGCTCGTCTTCATCGGCCAGCAGATGCCCGAAGCGGCGATGCGCGCCCGCCTCGACGCCTGCCTGCTCGACGAGCGCCTCGCCGCCGCGGACAGCAAGGCCTGGGCAGCGCTCCCGAACCCGTTCCCGGCATTTCGCATGGCCGGAGAGGCACCATGACCGAAACTACGGCATCCCATGGCATCCCTCGGTCATCCCCAGTTTCCAGGAGAACAAGATGAACATTCCGTCCAAAGTCCCCGTCTCCATCCTCACGGGCTTCCTCGGCTCCGGCAAGACGACCCTGCTCAACCGGATTCTGAGCGAAGAGCACGGCAAGCGCATCGCCGTGATCGAGAACGAGTTCGGGGAGGTCGGCATCGACCAGGGGCTCGTCATCGACGCCGACGAAGAGATCTTCGAGATGTCGAACGGCTGCATCTGCTGCACGGTGCGCGGCGACCTGATTCGCGTGCTCGGCAATCTCATGAAGCGCCGCGACAAGTTCGACTACGTGCTGGTGGAGACCACGGGGCTCGCGGATCCGGGCCCGGTCGCCCAGACCTTCTTCATGGATGACGAGATTCGCGAGGAGTTCTCGCTTGACGGCATCGTCACGCTCGTCGACGCGGCCCATATCGAGCAACAGCTCGGCCGCAGCGACGAAAGCACCGAGCAGGTCGCGTTCGCGGACGTCCTCGTGCTCAACAAGACGGACCTCGTCGACGACGAGGCGCTCGACAGGCTCGAGGCCCGGCTCCGGGAGATGAACAGGATGGCGCAGGTCGTGCGCAGCGAGCGCGCGGACGTCCCCGTCGACACGGTACTCAACCTCGATGCCTTCAACCTCGACGAGGTGCTCGAGCGTCGTCCCACCTTCCTCGAACCCGAGTATCCGTTCGAATGGACCGGTGTCTACGCGCTCGATCCCGGCCGCTTCGAACTCAGCCTCGCCGACGGACCCGATCCGGCGATGTCGCTCGTCGTCGTGCCCGACCAGGGCACGGACGACGCCGCCCTGCGTGAGAGTGCCGAGTCGTGTGTGCGGCAGTACGCGGAACCCGCGCAGCCCATTGACCCGGGAGAAGAGATTCCGGTGGGAACGCACGTGAACCTGCGGCTCGATTCCCCCGGGCGCAAGTCGTTTTTCCTGGACGTCGATACGCCGGTGCGGCTCGGCCTCTACGCCCAGCACACCGCGGAAGAGTTCGACCTCCAACTGAAGAACGCGGAAGGAGCAACGATCCGGCAGGAGGTCGAGCGCACGTGGGTCGCACAGCACGAGCACGACGACGAGGTGGGCTCGATCGCGATCGAGACGGACGGCGACCTCGATCCCATAAGGCTCAACGCCTGGCTTGGCGAACTGCTCCGCGAGCGCGGGGTGGACATCTTCCGCATGAAGGGGTTCATCAGCCTCGCGGGCGAGTCGCAGCGCTACGTCTTCCAGGGGGTCCACATGCTCTTCGACAGCCAGCCGGATCGTCCATGGGGAGACTCGCCCCGGCGCAACCAGTTGGTCTTCATCGGCCGCAACCTCGATGAGCAGAGCATGCGCCAGGGTTTCGAGGCGTGTCTGGTCTGAACCTCGACCGCCCAACGGGGATCCTGCGCCCGGGCTGGTCCGCGACGGTCGACGACTATGCCATCGCCGGGGGCTGGACGCGCCGCGGTGAAGCGCTGGTGGTCGCCGACGCCGCGGGTGGGGTCTACGCGTTCAACGGCAAGTCCGGCGCAAGCGCCTGGGCGCGACAGGAGACTCACGAGGGCGGCGTGCTCGCAATGGCGATCCACCCGGACGGAACCGCGTTCGCCACGGCCGGCCAGGACGGACGGGTGCTTCTCTGGGATGTCGCCAAGGACCAGGCACAACAGGCTATCGACGTCGGCACGGCCTGGGTGGACAACCTGGCGTGGTCGCCGGACGGCCAATGGCTCGCGGCGTCTTGCGCCCGGCAGGTTCGCACGTACGGTGCGGACGGTCGGGAAGCGTGGCGCTCCGACGACCATCCCAGCACCATCAGCGCGATTGCCTGGTCCCCCGCAGGGGAACTGGCGACGGCCTGTTACGGTCAGGTGGCGTTTTTCGACGCGTCCACCGGGGAGCCTCGCCAGAAGCTGCAGTGGAAGGGTTCCCTGGTGTCGATGGTACTGAGCCCGGACGGGGATGTCGTGGCGTGCGGCAGCCAGGACAACTCGGTGCACTTCTGGCGTCGCTCCACGGAGCAGGATTCCATGATGTCCGGATATTCCGGCAAACCGTCGGCCCTGGCCTTCGATGACGCGGGCACTCTCCTGGCCACCGGCGGGGGCGAAAGGGTGACGGTCTGGAGCTTCCAGGGAGGCGGTCCCGAAGGCACGCTGCCCGGCGTTCTGGACCTTCATGTCGAACCCGTCACGACGCTTGCCTTCGCTCGCCGCACGTTGCGCCTGGTATCGGGAGGCCGTGACGGTGCCGTGGTTGTGTGGTCGCTTCGGAGCGATGGTGAAGGCGATCCGATAGGGGCCGCAGTTGTGCGGGACGTGGTAGCTGAACTTCACTGGCGGCCAGACGGGCGCGCACTTGCCGCCCTCGACGCCCAAGGCGGTGTGACGGTCTGGCGGGTCCGATGAACAATCGAGGGTGGCCGGCGAGTTCTCGCTGGTCTGCGCGGCGCACAACGTCAGGAAGGTGGTCCTCGCGGCGATGGCGTAGAATCGGCCCCGCGGGGCCTCCGGAAGTGACGAAACGGTCTGACCGCGCCCGTTTTCAGTCGAAAAAGGCATAACGGGGCGTCTCGGCTCGATTTCGCTTGGCCGGGACCAATGGCCAGGGAGCAGCCGACATCAGCCGGTACGCGTCATCAAAAGCAGAATCCCGTCGAATGTCCCGTTCTCGGACACCCCCCTAGCCGCCGATTTCTACAACGATCATCCGCGCGCAACTCCCGCCAGGAACTCGTCAACCTTGACGATCGGACGCAAGAACTCCGCAGACAGGCTTATCAGGGCCTGATCGCCTGTAACGAGACAGTCCGCTTCGCCCGCAATGGCAAGCTCAAGGAACGGCATCCCGAATGGTCTGTTCGGTGAGGTCAAGTTCTGCGAGCTTCGCACGCACCGCATCGGCCCGCTGGATGCGAACCGGTGTCAGCACGACCTGGCCGTTCCGGGCCTCGACTTCGAAGTACTCCACGGGACCAAGCTCGTTAGTGATGCGCTTGGGGAGGGTAAGCTGATTCTTGGCGGTGAGCTTCGCAAGCATGCTGTCTCGGCAATAGCAAGAAAACAAGGAATCCTTCCTTTAGCATTTCCTCTGTGTAAGGCAATCAACTGATCGACTCGATGGTCGATTGCCCGTCGCGTCTCGGGTCAAACGCGTCTCGGATGCCCACTTTCGAACACCCGCAGTGTCCGGGGAGAACCGCGGCATGGAACACGCCGGGTTGTTGCTAGCGGAAAAAATCGCAGATACTTGCTTTCTGCCTGGTCCGGCAACATCGATCCACCGGGACCTTTGCGTTCGGTTCAGCGACCGGCCGCGGTGGAGTCATCGAAGCAGCAAATTGCCCTTCCGGCCAAAACCCGCTTTGCGCCCCAAATCACAACCAGACAAGAGACAATCATGACAGACGCATCCCCTTATACGCCCCCGCCGGTCTGGCAGTGGGACAAGTCAGGCGGCGGCACCAATCGCCCGATCGCCGGCCCCACCCACGACAAGACGCTTCCCGTGGGCAAACATTCCCTGCAGCTCTATTCGATGGCAACGCCCAACGGGATCAAGGTCACCGTCATGCTCGAAGAGTTGCTCGAACTCGGTATCGCCGAAGCCGAGTACGACGCCTACCTGATCAACATCGGCAACGGCGACCAGTTCGGCAGTGGCTTCGTGGCCCTCAACCCGAACTCGAAGATTCCGGCACTGGCCGATCACAGCACATCGCCGCCCACGCGGGTGTTCGAATCGGGCTCGATCCTGCTTTACCTCGCGGAGAAGTTCGGCGCCTTCCTGCCGACCGATCCTCGCGGACGCACCGAGTGCCTGTCCTGGCTGTTCTTTCAGATGGGTAGCGCACCGTACATCGGCGGAGGTTTCGGGCACTTCTATGCCTTCAGAGAGGAGAAAATCGAGTACTGCATCAATCGTTTCGCCATGGAGACGAAACGCCTGCTCGACGTGCTCAACCGGCGTTTGGCCGAGAACAGGTTTCTCACCGGCGACGAATACACCATCGCCGACATGGCCAACTACGGCTGGTACGGCGCGCTCGTGCTGCACAACCTCTACGACGCCGGGGAGTTCCTCGATGTCGCCTCGTATACGCACGTGGTGCGCTGGGCCGAGGAGATCGAGGCGCGCCCCGCGGTGCAGCGCGGCCGGCGGGTCAACAGGCCCTGGGGACCCGAGGAAACGCAGGTGCCGGAACGTCACGGTCCCGAGGATTTCAAGTAACCCGCCTGGACAGCCAATGTCGCCCTCAAGGCACTGGCCGAACAAGCCGAATTCCTGAGGTTGTTTCAGTAAAATGATGTGAACCGGATCCGGACCCCACGGATAAGGGGTCCGTTCACCGTAGAGAAGTAACCGGAGAGGAGAGAACTTCCATGAGTACGAAACTACAGAAAGCGCCGGGGCTGGTCGCCGCGGCGTTTGCCGCTGCGCTGCTATGCGGTACAGCGTCTGCTCAAGAGGCGGACGCCGAGGCTGCAGACGACGAATCCGGCATCGTCGAAGAGATCGTCGTGACCGGC
>JAJDTI010000155.1 GCA_022827245.1 Pseudomonadales bacterium
CCGCGCCCTCGCCGGTCTTTTCGCCCTGTGCGCGCACGTGCTCCCTCAACCCTAGGCCCCGCTAGGCTCTCGGTCGCGAGCACGCGCACAGGGCGAAAATCCTCGGCGATCATCACGGCCCCTGACGCAATATGCGGGCTAGACGACCCGCGACACGCCGCCGTCCATGTTGATCGCGCAGCCGGTCAGGTAGGAAGCCGCCTCGGAGACCAGGAACAGGGCGACGCTGGCGCACTCCTCGGCCTCGCCCACCCGCCCCATGGGGAGCCGCGCGCCGGCCCGGGCGACGTATGCCTCGAACGAGAGTTCGGAACCGGAAGCCTCGTAGCCGCGGCGGATCTGGTCGGACTTGATGCTGCCGATCATCAGGGCGTTCACGAGCACGTTGTGCGGCGCGCCTTCGCCCGAGAGGACCTTGGTCAGCGCCATGCCGGCGGCGCGCGACACGGAGGTGGGGGCGGAGCGGGGCGGCGGCGCCTTGGCGGCCGTGTTCAGGATGTTGACGATGCGTCCCCAGCCGCGTTCCTTCATGCCCGGGAAGACGAGGCGGGAGAGGCGGATGGCGGCGAAGAGCTTGAGGTCGAGGTCCGCCTGCCAGACCTCGTCGGTGATGTCCTCGAAGACGCCGGTCTGGGACTGCCCGGCGTTGTTGACCAGGATGTCGACATCGCCGAGGTCGGCGACGACGCGGGCGTGGGTGTCCTCGATCTGGCGTCGGTCCGTGACGTCGCAGGGGTAGGCCCGCACCTGTCCTCCGTCCTGCGTTTCGATCGCGGCCTTCGCCTCCTCGAGGGGGCCTGGGCGGCGAGCGAGGAGAGCGACGTTGGCGCCCGCTGCGTGGAAGGCCGTCGCCATGGCGCGACCGAGGCCGAGGCTCGAACCCGTGATGAGGGCGGTGCGGTCGTCGAGGCGGTATTCCATGGCAGGGTCCTTTTCGGGAGTTACGGCGCTACACGTTCTCGACCGGCAACGGATCGCGGCCCACTCCCAGTCGGAGCGCGTTGTGACAGTGCTGTAGCGCCGCTTCGTTCCGTCCGAGCACTATCTCGGACTGGTTCCCGCACTCGGCGTTCGTCTGGATGTCCGCGGCCATTACGTAGTCCTCGTCTTCGACGACTTCCCTGAACCTCTGGAGTTTCTCATCGACCGATAGCCCCTGATCCACGAAGCGCTGCTTTACCTTCGGGTCGATGTACCAGGTGTGAATCGTTCGAGACTTCGAAGGCGAGTCCTCCAAGGGGAAGATACGCAATACGTCGACGCCGAACGTGTCCACCATCAGGATGACGTTGGGGTAGAAGAAATACACGGTGGAGGTCAGTTGCCTGTAAGGCCAGAGACTCCGGTTGGGCATGAGCATCCGCATCAGGTCGATCTTTCTGTTGGCGAAGACCGTACGGTAGTTGTTCCCGAAGCGTTCGAAGGTCTGGACGTTGCCGTGCGCCTCCTTCGCCGCGGTGTTCGGGTGAAGTACCTTCAGATGGTAGATCTCGCCGTAGGAGACGACGCCCAGCTTCCAGTTCATCCGGGCGTCGATGACTTGCGTACCGGCGTGAGGATAATCGGCCGGATTCCAGTGGATCAGGTCGTCCCGGAGTCCGCCGAGGCACTCCTCCTCGTTCACGGGATCGCCCCGCGTGGGCCGTACCCACAACGTTCCGTACAGCTCCGCCGACGGCAGTTCGATGAGGCGCAGCCCCAGACTCGACACGTCCCCGAAATGATCGTTCTTGTTGACCGCCAGGAGACGGCCGTCGATGCCGTAGGTCCACGCATGAAAGGGACACGTGAAGCGGTCCCTGCAGCCGCGCCCTTCTGGTACGACGAGGCTCCCTCGATGCCGGCAGACGTTCGCGTACGCCCTGAAACGACCTTCACCGTCGCGGACCATGAGGATCGGCATACCCGTTGCGTTGTCCGACCAGTACGTACCGCGCTCGGGGAGCTGGGAGGAAAGGCCCATCAGCAGGGGCATGTTCCCGAAGAACGCCTGCTGCTCTTGCGCGAGGAGCTGCGGGCACGTGAAGTCCGACATCGGCACGCGCATGATGCCGCCCGCATCGGCGGTCGTGCCGTTGGCGATGTGCTCGGCGAGAGCGTTCAGGATCCTGATGCGTTCGGAGGGCTCCATGGAAGTCCGGTGCTCGGTTACAGCACGGCGGCCTCCCATTCGTTCAGCATGGCGAGGAGCCTGAGCATCATCTCGTCGGCCTCGTCGGAGCTGATGGACAGGGGCGGCGAGATCCAGATCGGCACGCCGCGGGCGAACGCGGGCTGGCGCGCGGCCCCGTAGAGGGAGCTGTACATGGCGAGGCCGTGCTTGAGCGCCATCGCCTGGAAGAGTTCCTGAGCGTCGACGCTCTTGTCGAAGAACGCCATCGTCTCCTTGTCCTTCACCAGTTCGATCGCCATCATGAGGCCCCATCCCCGGACGTCGGCGATCGTGGGATGCGAGAGCAGCTCGTCGCGGTAGGAGAAGATGCGCTCGCCCTGCGCGTTGCAGTTCTCGAGCAGCTTCTCGTCCCGGATCACGTGGATCAGCTCGCATCCGGCCGCGCAGCCCAGGGGATGGCCGCCGAAGGTGTAGCCGTGCACGAACGGGAAGCCCTGCTCGAAGGGGACGTTGATCCGGCTTGACACGGAGACCGCGCCGAACGGCACGTAGCAGCTCGAGATGCCCTTGGCCATGGTCATGATGTCCGGGTCGACGCTGAAGTGCTCCATGGCGAACCACTTGCCCGTCCGTCCGAACCCCGTGACGACCTCGTCGGCGATGAGGAGCACGTCGTAACGGTCGCAGATCTCCCGGATCGTGCGCCAGTAGCTGTCCGGCGGAACGCAGGCGTAGTCCGCGCCGCAGCCGTGGGGCGTCGCCAGGAACGCGGCGACGGTCTTGGGGCCGGCGTAGTGGATCGCGTACTCGAGCGCCCTGGCGCACTCGACGCCCCACTCCTCGCGGCTCGTGCCTTCCGGCCGGTCGAAGTCCGAGTACTGCCGGATGTGCGGCCACTTCGGCAGCATCGGCTCGAAGGCCGACTGGGTGACGGGGATGTGCGAAGCGCCGAGTGCGCCCAGCGTCATCCCGTGGTAGGCGTCGCGGTGGCTGATGATCCTGTACTTGTCGCGGTTGCCGAGGGCCATCTGCGCCTGGCGCGCGAGCTTGATCGCCGTCTCGACCGCTTCGGAACCGCCCGAGACCAGGAAGGCGTGGTCGAGGTCCGCCGGCGTGATCTCGGCGAGCAGCCGGCAGAACTCGGCCCGCTTCGGGTCCGCGATGGAGGGATGCGTGTACGTGTAGTGCTCGAGCTGCTCGGCGATGGCCCGCTTCATCCGTGGGTGGTTGTGCGGCAGGTTGACCGCCATCGGCCCGCCGGACACGTCGAAGTACCGGTTGCCGTCCCGGTCGTAGATGTGCACGCCCTCGGCGCGCGCGATCTCGACGTCCATCGGGTGGTAGGAGAACGCGTGGTGCCAGTCGCCCTCGGGGCGGAGGGTGCGGGGCAGGTTGTGGGTAGCGGTGGCGGTCGCCATGGCGTGCATCCGGAGGTTGGGAAGCCCCGGATGTTAGCACCCGCCCAGCGGCGCTAGACCGCGGACGCGCCGATGCGAATCGTCTCGGCGACGCGCCCGCCGGGCGCGCCCATGGGCCCGTAGAGCTGCTCCACGAACTCGATTCGGCCGTCCTCGAAGATGACCGCGGTGGACGCCCGCGTGCCGTACTCCTCGCCGCGCAGGAACGCCGGGGTCGCGCGTCGCGCGCTCTCGATCTCGTGCCCGTCGGCGAGATATCCCTCGGACTCCTCGACCATCAGCTCGAGCACCGCGTCGGCGTCCGCGGTTGCGGCGACGCGGGCGAGCGCCGCGGTGCCGCGTTTGGTCTTCGGCCACTCGTCGCCCAGCCAGGTATTGGTCAGTCCGTAGACGCCGGTCTCCAGCGTGCGCACGTCCCCCGTCCGGTTCGAGGCGTAGACGAGGTCCGTGCCGTCGAACACGATCAGGTTGAAACCCTGGTAGCGCGTGCCGTCCAGGGCTTCGGCATAGGAAAGGGCGCTCTGGCCTCCTTCGAGGAAGCGCCGCGTCAGGTCGCCTCGGGAAGCGGCCGGCGACACCGGCAGATCGAAGTCGGTGTAGTTGGTCAGCGCCGCGAAGCGGCCGCCGGTCGAAACGGCCAGCCAGGTGCCGCCGGCCTCGAGGTCCCGGCCGCCGAAGACGTGGGGCGCCCCATCCCAGTAACGTGCGGCGTGCGCGGGGCGTGCGTAGAATTCGTCCCGGTTCGCGGCGACGACCAGCGGGCGCGGCGAGTGCCCGTCATAGGCCAGCAGGATCAGGCACATGTTCCTGTAGAGTTCGGGTGCCGGGGAAGGAGAAGCAGCGCGAGTCTACCATGCACTATCCCCGTCTCGACCCGGTTCTCCTCGACCTCGGCGCGTTCCAGATCCGCTGGTACGGGGTGATGTACGTGCTCGCGTTCGTCGTCTGCCACGTGCTGGCGACGCGCCGGGCCGAGGCGGCGGGTTTCGGCCGCCAGGACGTCGCGGACCTGGTCTTCTACGGCGTGCTCGGGGTCATCATCGGCGGGCGCGTGGGATTCGTGCTCTTCTACGGCTTCGACCAGTTCCTCGCGGACCCGCTCTGGCTGGTGCGCATCTGGGAGGGCGGCATGTCCTTCCACGGCGGGCTGATCGGTGTGTGCGGGGCGCTGTGGCTGTTCGCCGCGCGGCGTGGCCGGGGGCTCTTCGAAGTGACGGACTTCGCGGCGCCGCTGGTCCCGGTCGGCCTCGGTCTCGGGCGCCTCGGCAACTTCGTCAACACCGAGCTCCCGGGCCGCGTGACCGAGGCGGCCGCGGGTGTGCACTTCCCGTGTCCGGCCGTCGCCGAGCTGACGCTGACCTGCTTCGGCCAGTACGAAACCGCGGCGCGTCACGTCTCGAGCCTCTACCAGGCGTTCACCGAGGGCGTCGTGCTGTTCGTGCTGGTGTGGCTCTTCGCGGCGCGCCCGCGGGCCGCCGGCGTGGTGTCCGGCGTGTTCCTCGTGGGCTACGGGTGCCTGCGCTTCGTGACCGAGTTCTTCCGCGAGCCGGACCCGCACCTGGGGCTCGTCGGTTTCGACCTGCTCTCGATGGGACAGCTCCTGTCGCTCCCGATGGTCGCCTTTGGTATCTTCCTGCTCGTGCCCCGAGCGGCGAGCCGATGAAGCAGTACCTCGACCTGATGCGCCGCATCAGGGAGTCGGGCGTCTACAAGGGCGACCGCACTGGCACGGGCACCTACAGCGTCTTCGGCCACCAGATGCGCTTCGACCTCGGCGCCGGTTTCCCGCTCGTCACCACCAAGAAGGTCGTCCCGCGGCTCGTTATCCACGAGCTCCTGTGGTTCCTCTCGGGCAGCACCAACATCGGCTACCTGAAGAAACACAACGTCAACATCTGGGACGAGTGGGCCGACGAGGACGGGGAACTCGGGCCGGTCTACGGGGCGCAGTGGCGCTCGTGGCCGACCCCGGACGGGGGTACCGTCGACCAGATCGCGAACGTCGTGCGTGACATCGCCGAGAACCCGGACTCGCGCCGCCTGATCGTGTCGGCGTGGAACGTGCCGGAGGTCGCGAGCATGGCGCTCCCGCCGTGCCACACGATGTTCCAGTTCTACGTGGCCGACGGGAAGCTCTCCTGCCAGCTCTACCAGCGCAGCGCCGACGTGTTCCTGGGGGTGCCGTTCAACATCGCCTCCTACGCGCTGCTGACGATGATGGTGGCGCAGGTGACGGGCCTGCGGGCGGGGGAGTTCGTGCACACGTTCGGGGATGCGCACCTGTACGCGAACCACCTGGAGCAGGCGGACCGGCAGCTTGCGCGGGAGCCGCGCGCGTTGCCGGAGATGAGGCTGAACGGCGACGTGTCGGACATCTTCGGTTTCGGGATCCACGACTTCGAACTCGTCGGATACCAGCCGCATCCGGGCATCAAGGCGCCGATCGCCGTCTGAGCTGTGAGCACGCGCGGCATGGCAGGAGGGCAACGCGCGGCGCGGTTTGCCGAACGCGTGCTCGCGGCGCGCTGGCTGGTCATCCTGGCCACGCTGGTGGGGGTTGCGGTCGCGTCGAGCGGCATCGCCCGGCTCGAGTTCTCGGGGAGCTACCGGCTCTTCTTCGACGAGGACAACCCGCAGCTCATCGCGCTGGAGGAACTGGAAAACACCTACGGCAAGAGCGAGAACGTCGTCTTCCTGGTCGTCCCGGACGACGGTGACGCCACGTCCGAAGAGGCGCTCTCGGCGACCGTCTGGCTCACCGAAAGAGCCTGGATGACGCCCTGGTCGAGGCGCGTCGACTCCCTCGCCAACTTCCAGTACACGACTGCGGACGGGGACGACCTCTTCGTACGGGACCTGGTCGATCCACAGGAACTGACCCGGGCCGAAGCGCGCTCACGCGTCCGCGCCGTCGCCCTGTCCGACCCGCGGATCGCGGGCAGCATCCTGGCCGACAAGGGTGACGTCAGCGTCGTGAACGTCACCATCGAGCTGCCGGAGGAGGGGCAACTGGAGGCCGTGGGCGAGGTGGCCGACTTCGCGAGGTCCGTAGCCCTGGAGGCGGAAGAACGGTTTCCCGGCGTGGACCTTCGCGTCGTCGGCACGGTCATGATCAACCAGACCTTCGTCGAGGCCTCGATCAGCAGCCAGATGGTCTTCCTGCCGGCGAGCCTGCTGCTCATGGCCCTGATCCTTGGCGTCCTCGCGCGGGGCTGGCCGGGGGTGGCGGGGACGGGGCTGGTCATCGTCTTCTCCATTTTTGCGTCGGTGGGCCTCGGCGGATGGGCCGGTCTGCCCTTCTCGCCGCCCATCTCCCCGGCGCCGACCATCGTCCTGATGATCGTCGTGGCGAACTGCGTGCACCTGCTCGTGGCCCTGCAGCAGCGCCTGCGGGCCGGAGACTCCAGGCACGACGCCATCGTCGAAGCCCTGAGGCTCAACCTGCATCCGGTGTTCCTCGCAAGCCTCACGACCGCGCTCGGGTTCCTGAGCATGAACTTCTCGGAAGTGCCGCCCTACCGGCACCTCGGCGTCTTCGTGGCTTTCGGTATCGGCGCGTCCTTCGTCCTCTCCGTCACCTTCCTCCCGGCCCTGCTCTCGCTCCTCCCGATTCGCGCGGGCAAGGAACGGCGGCTGCTGCGCGTACCCTCGATGACCGTCCTGGCGGACCTTGCGCTGCGCCACCGGAAAGCGTTGTTCGTTGGCTGGCTGGTGATCGTGCCCGCCATGATCCTGGCCATTCCCCGCAACGAGCTGAACGACGTGCTGGTCCACTTCTTCGACGAGAGCGTGGAGTTCCGCCAGGACACCGATTTCATGGACGAGCGCCTGAGCGGCAACACGCTGCTGGAGTACTCGCTGGAGGCGTCGGAGGAGGGCGGCGTCACGAGTCCCCCGTTCCTCCAGGAGGTCTCCGACTTCGCCGAGTGGTACCGCGCGCAGCCACCGGTCCGGCACGTGGCCGTGATCACCGACACGTTTCGACAGCTCAACCAGAGCATGCATGGCGACGACCCGGCCGCTTACCGCATCCCGGAGAGCCAGGAACTGGCGGCCCAATACCTGTTGCTCTACGAGCTGTCGTTGCCGCTGGGGCTGGACCTCAACAACCAGATCGACAGGTCCCGGTCCGCCACGCGCGGGTCGGTGTCGGCGGAGACGCTCTACTCGCAGGACGTGCTCGATCTGAACGCGCGTGCCGAGGCGTGGCTCGAAGAGAACGCGCCGCACGTCGCCGGCGTTAACGGTACCGGCCCCGCGGCGCTGTTCGCCTACATCGGCCAGCGCAATATCCGCGCCATGCTGGTCGGGACGGCGGTCGTGCTCGTGGCCATTTCGGCCATTCTGCTGTTCGCCCTGCGATCGCTGCGGCTGGGAGTCATCAGCGTGGTCCCGAACGTGCTGCCCGCCGTACTGGGCTTCGGTGTCTGGGGGTTGACGGTCGGACAGGTGGGGCTCTCGCTGTCCGTGGTCGTGGCGATGACCGTGGGCATCGTCGTGGACGACACCGTGCACTTCCTCAGCAAGTACCTCCGCGCGCGACGCGAATACGGCCGGGATCCGGAAGACGCCGTGCGGTATGCCTTCGACACGGCCGGCCGGGCGCTGTTCACGACGACGGTCGTGCTCGTGGCGGGGTTCCTGATATTCATGTTCTCTCCGTTCGTTCCCACCGCGGAGGTCGGGGTCCTGACCGCGATGATCATCGGCTTCGCGCTCGTTGCGGACTTGTCTCTGCTGCCGGCGCTGCTGACGGCGGTGGACCGGAAGGCGGTCTCGAAGTGAGTGTCGATTTCCACGAGCGCCCGTTTGTGCTCGCCGTAACTTCCGTGAAATGGTTGTCCCACCACCGTGTTCAACAATCCTTTTGACTCGTTTCACGATACCGTGGCCCAGGCAAAGGCAGAGCGTGAACAACTCGACCGGCTGCTGACGGTCTCCACCCCGCGGGAGCGCCTGCTGGTCGGCGCCATCGCGCTGCTGCTGCTCGTCCTGGCGGCGTGGTTCCTCTTCGGCAACGTGGCGCGCACCCTCGCCGTGGACGGCGTGCTGATCGGGCCCGGCGACGCTTCGGGCGAGGGCGGTCCTCCGGTCCGGACGCTGATCTGGGTCGCGCCGGATGTCGTGCCGCGAGTCAGGGCGGGGATGCCGGCGGTGATCGAGGTGGTCGGGGCGGATACCGCCATGCTTGGAGGAACCGTCGCCAGGATCTCCGCCGTGCCGCCGGCCGGTGCGCCAGGGGCATTCGAGTCCGTGGCGCCGGTGTCGGCGTACCGGCTCGACATCACGCTCGACGGAGGCCTCGACCTGGCACCCCTCGCGGGGCGGGAGTGCCGCGTCGTCCTCGAACTCGAGCGGCAGTCTCCGGTCGCGCTCTTCGGCGCGAGGCGACCCTGAGCATGCCCTCTCGGGTCGACAGTCGGGCCGACAGACAGGCCGGCGGGAGGGCGGCGCCGAAACGACGGGTCACCACGCCCATCGTGCTCCAGATGCACGCAACGGAATGCGGCGCCGCCTGCCTCGGGATCGTGCTCGGCTACTTCGGGCGCCGGGTGCCGCTCACCGAGCTGCGCGAGCGATGCGAGGTGAGCCGCGACGGCAGCAGCGCCGCCAGCATCCTGCGGGGAGCGAGGCGCTACGGTCTCGAATGCAAGGGGCTCAGCGTGCGCGCGGAGCAACTGAAAGCGCTGCCGCTGCCCCTGATCGTGTTCTGGCAGTTCAGCCACTTCCTCGTCCTGGAAGGCATCGACGAGCGCAGCTTCCACCTCAACGACCCGGCCACCGGGCGACGTCGGGTCTCCGCCGAGGAGTTCCACAAGAGCTACAGCGGCATCGCGCTGCGATTCGAGCCGGGCGCCGACTTCACACGCGGCGGAGAACGTCCCGGTCTGTTCCGGCAACTGGACACGTTGCTCGCCGGGTCATGGAGCGTGCTTGCCGGCGTGGTCGCCTGCGCGCTCATGCTGACGTTGCTGGCACTCGTCGTTCCCGCAGCGCTGCGTGTCTTCGTCGACGAGGTCCTGGCGAACCACGGCCCCTGGGGCGGACTGGTCGCCGCCCTGGCGGGGGGCGGTGCGCTGGTGTACGTCCTGTCGCTGCTCAAGCAACGGTTCCTGCGGCGCCTCGCGATACGGATCTCGGTGACGGGCTACAACGAAGGGCTGACGCGGCTGCTGCGTCTGCCGGTGGAGTTCTTCCACCACAGGCTGGTGGGCGACCTGACGGATCGCGTCTCGTCGATCGACCGGGTCGCGAAGAACCTGACGGACCAGTTCGTCGTGCTCGTCGTCGACATGGCGATGAGCGCGGTGCTGCTCCTCGCGATGCTGGTCTACGACGTCGTGCTCGCGGCGATCGTGGTGTTGCTGGCCGTTCTGCACGGCGTCCTGGCGCGCTCCGTCAACGCGCTCCGGACCGTGCGAAGCCAGGCGATGCGTCGCGAACAGGGGTTGCTGATCGGCGTCGGCATGCAGATGTTGAGTCATGCCGAGAACCTGCGCATGACGGGATCGGACGACCGCTACTTCTCGCGCTGGAGCGGCCAGCAGGCGCGCGAGCTGCAGGCGCGCCAGCTTCATGCGGAACTGGGCGCCGTCAACGCCGCGCTGCCGGGCATGATCGCCGCCATTCGCGCGGCGGCGGTCCTGGGCGTGGGAGGAAGCCTGGTCATGGCCGGGGAGATGACCCTCGGAACGCTCGTCGGACTCTACGTCCTGGCCGAGATGTTCCTCGCGCCGGTCGGGCGGTTCCTGGAGTTCGCCGACCGGCGCCAGGCGCTGGAAACCGACCTGCAGCGACTGGAAGACATCTCCAGTACCGCGGAAGACCCGGTCTTCAGCCGCCGCAGTCCGGACTCCGAGACCATTCCCACGTTCAACGGCCGGCTCCAGCTTGCCGGCCGGCTCGAACTGCGCAACGTGACCTTCGGCTTCAACAGGAGCCGGCCGCCGCTGATCGAGGACTTCAACCTCGTCATCGGGCCCGGGCAGCGGGTGGCGGTGGTCGGTCCGAGCGGGTCCGGGAAGTCGACCCTGGCGCGCCTCGTCGCGGGCATCTATCAGCCCTGGTCCGGCGAGATCCTGTTCGACGGACACCCGCGGGACGAGATTCCCGAAGAGGTGCTGCGGCGGTCCGTGTCCATGGTGGATCAGGACGTCGTGCTCTTTTCCGCGTCCCTGCGGGACAACATCACCTTGTGGAACCCGGCCGTGCCGGACGAGGTGATCGTTGCCGCGACGCGGGACGCCTGCATCCACGACGAGATCCTCCTGCGGCCGCAGGGGTATGGGACGCTCGTGGAGGAAGGCGGGGCGAACTTCAGCGGCGGCCAGCGCCAGCGGCTCGAGATCGCACGTGCGCTCGTCGGGCATCCGACCGTGCTGGTTCTGGACGAGGCCACCAGCGCGCTCGACGCGGCGACGGAGGAACATGTCGACGACGCCCTGCGGCGTCGGGGCGTCACCTGCCTGATCGTGGCGCACCGGCTGAGCACGGTGCGCGACTGCGACGAGATCATCGTGCTCGACAGGGGTGTCGAAGTGCAGCGCGGCACGCACGACGCGTTGATTGCGGACGAGGAAGGCGCCTACTACAAGCTGGTCAAGTCGGGCTGATGCAGGACGCAGAGCGGCAGTACGCGTCGTTGGCGGAGCTGGCCGGTCGCTCCGGCATCTCCGTACCGTGCGCCGGCAACCTGCCGGTGGAGCTCGACGAGCCGGACAGTGTCTGGTTCATCGACCGGGGCGCCGTCGACCTGTTCCTGCTCGAGCGCAGGGACGGCGTGCAGCAGGCCGCGCCGCAGCACCTGCTCCGCAGCGAGTCGGGCCGGCTGTTGCCGGGTGTCGCGCCGGACGAACGGGAGGCGAACGGCCAGGACACCACGCTCGGGCTGGTCGCCAAGGGGCTGCCCGATACCGTCCTCAAGCGCCTGCCGGCGTCCAGCCTGTCGGAGGTGCATCCCGCCGAACTCGCGGAGCAGACCGACGCCTGGCTGACGGCCATCACCGACACGCTGGCGCGCTTCGTGAGCCGCTTCCCGCGTCCGACCGCCCTCGCCGAACCCGGTCTGACCCAGGCGCTGACGCCTTGCACGCTGTCGGCACGGCGGGGCGTGGTGTGGGTATCGGAACCGTCACGCGGTGCGAGCCTGTTCATGGACCTGGTCGACCAGGCCGAACTCGCCGAGGCGACCGGTCCGCGTGAGGCGCTGATCCCGCTGACGCGGACGAGTTGGCTCACCCTGTTCGACGAGGCGACCGTGGCGGGCCTGTCCACGGAAACGCTGGCGCGGGAAGGCCGGCTGCTGCCGGCGCTGGCCTCGTTTCACGCGGTCGCCTTCCGCCTGGAGCGCCTCAACCGTCGACTGGCGGTGGTCGACGACGCGAATCTCGAGCGGGAGCGCACGGCCAGCCGGCGCACGGCGGAACAGGCGGCGCGGCAGCGGCTCTTCAACATCTACGACCTGCCGGTCGACCGGGAGGCGGCCGTCGAGGACACGGCGCTGGCGGATGCACTGCACATCGTCGGACGCCACCAGGGAATCGACTTCCGCGTCCCGGCGCGCGCGCGGCCCTCCGATCCCCCGGTCAGTCTCGTGGACGTTCTCGATGCGTCCGGGGTGCGCGCCCGGCGCGTGCGGCTCGGCTCCGGGAGCGACTCCGGGAGCGTATGGTGGCGCGGCGACAGCAACGCGTTGCTGGCGTTCCGCGCCGAGGACGGGCAACCGGTCGCGCTGCTTCCGGGTGCTCTCGGGCGGTACCGGGAAGTCGACCCGGTCAGCAAGCGCAACGTCCGCGTGACGCCGGCCCGGGCCGCAGCGCTGGCGGACGAAGCCTGGATGTTCTACCGGCCCTTGCCGGCCAGGGCCGTGCGACCGGCGGACCTGCTGGCGACGGCCATGCGTGGATCTGGCGCGGACGTGGCGCGTCTGGTGCTCGCGGGGATTCCCGGCGGCCTGATCAAGCTGCTCCCCGCGCTTGCGCTGGGATTCGTCGCGAATCACCTGGCGGGGGGCGGAGGCGTGGGGGCGCTGTATGCCGTGGCCGTGACGCTCGCGGGGTTCGGCCTGCTCGGCGCGCTGCTCCACCTGTTCCAGAACACGGCGATGATGCGGCTCGAGGGGCGCTCGGCGTCGCGGGTCGAAGCGGCCTTCTGGGATCGGCTCATGCGGCTTCCACCCAGCGTGCTGCACCGCCAGCCGGCCGGCGATCTGGCCATGTCCGGGATGACGTTCCAGAACCTCCGCGACGGCTTGCAGGGGGTCGTCGCCGACAGCCTGCTGTCCGCGGTGTTCCTGCTGCCGGTCTTCGGCGTGATCTTCTTCTACGACGCGACGCTCGGGATCGTCGCCCTCGTCTTCAGCCTGGTTGCGTTGGCGGTGACCGTCGTCCTCGGGCTGCGTCAGATCGCGCCCCACGGGCGGATGATCGGTGCCGTGCGCCGCGTCGCCGGCCACCTGTTCCAGGTGGTGGGCGGCATCGCCAAGCTGCGCGTGGAGAACGCGGAGGGATCGGCGTTCGCGATCTGGGCCCGCGATTATCGCGAGCAGAAACGCGCGGAACTCGAACTGGGGGCGCTCGAGGGACATGCGCGGGCCTTCGGCGACGCACTCCCCTTCCTCGCGGGCGCGGTACTGCTCTTCGTGGTGGCGAACGCGGACGAACGGAACGTCCCGGTCGGGGACTTCCTGGTCGTCTACACTGTCTTCGTCGTCTTCCAGTCCGCCATCGCCCGGCTTGGCGAGTCCTTCGGCACCGTCGCCGCCATGGTGCCGGCTTTCGACCAGATGCGGCCGTTACTCGGCGCGGTGCCGGAGGCCGAGGTCGAAGGAGAGCCGGTGGAGCGCCTGGGCGGCGACGTGCTCTTCGACCACGTCTCCTTCCGCTACGACCCGGAGGGGCCCCTGATTCTCGACGACGTCACGATCCGGGCGCGCCCCGGCGAGTTCATCGCCATTGCCGGGGAGTCCGGCGCCGGCAAGAGCACGCTGTTCCGGCTCGCGCTAGGGATCGACCGCCCGTCCGCCGGCGCGGTGTACTACGACGGGCGCGACCTGAAACACCTGAACCTGAAGCAGGTGCGCCGGAGAATCGGGACGGTTCCCCAGTCGGTGCGGCTCCATCCCCAGGACATCTGGGACAACATCGTGGCCCACCACGAGGGAACGACCACGGAGGAAGTGTGGGAGACGGCCCGTGCCGCCGGCATGGAGCGCGAGATCAAGGCCATGCCCATGGGGATGATGACGATGGTCGGCGGCAGCGGCGGGGTCCTGTCGGGCGGCGAGAGTCAACGCGTCACCATCGCCCGGTCGCTGATCGGCGGCCCGCGGATCATGCTGCTCGACGAGGCCACCAACTGGCTCGACAACGAGAGCCAGGCCGAGGTCATGCGGAACCTGGCGCTCCTGACGTCGACCCGGATCGTGATCGCCCATCGCCTGTCCACGCTGGAACAGGCCGACCGGATCTATGTCATGCAGGCCGGCAAGGTCGTACAGGACGGCTCTTTCGCGGAACTCATGGAGGTCGAGGGGGTGTTCCGGGAACTGGTCAGAAGGCAGGTCGCCTGAGTCGGGCGGGCAGATGAAGGAACCCCTCGACGCGACCCAACGTCTCCTCGCAAGAGCGCGGAGGGACGCTGCGTTCCGCGAGCGCCTGCTCGCGGACCCGAAGGCCGCCATGGAGCAGGAACTCGGCCGGGCGCTGTCCGACGGCTACGAGATCCACGTGCACGAGGAGACCGATGCCGCGACGCACCTGGTGCTCCCGCCGAAGAGCAGGTTCAGCGAGGAAGAACGCGAGGCGGCCCGGACCGGCGGCGCTTCGCTCGAGTTCCTGAAGAAGACCATGTACGACCCCGCGCCGCCGATGCGTCCTCCGGCGCGGAACCCGGCCGCCGACGGGTTGCGTTCCCAGGCGCCCGAGGCGCTCGTCGAGGCGGGCAGGGAGTGCATCCGGCGCGGTCTCGCCTTCCTCGAATCCACGATCGACGAGAACGGGGCCTGGCACTGCATCCGGTTCAACATGGGCGACCCGGACATCCCGCGCCACTTCGAACGGCCCCCTTTCATTTCGGCCATGTGCGTACTTGCGCTCGAGAGCTGCGATGAGCCGCTGGCCCGGGACCTGTGCGCGCGTACTGCAGCGTACCTGGTCGACACCATGGAGTATCCCGGGCTCTGGCGCTACTACCGCCACCTGCCTCAGGACCTCGACAGCAGCACCCTCTGTTCGCTGGTCGTCGGGACGCATCCGTGGATCATGCTCGAGCGGAACGTGCCGCGCATGCTGGCGAACCGGGACGGGGACGGTCGTTTCATGACGTGGGTGCTCGAGGAAGACGAACCCGATGTGGTGCCGGTGTTCCGCATCGAAGCCGATCCCGTGGTCAACGCGAACGACATCGCCTGCCTGGGCGACCGCCCGGAGACCAGGGACGCTCAGCAATGGCTGAAGGGCCTGATTGCCGAAGGCACCCCCGAGGGCCTGTCGAAGTGGTATCCGGACACGATCGCGGTCTACTATGCGACGACGCGCGCCATGACGCGCGCCAGGTCGGCTCTGAGTCAACTGGGTCCTGTCCTTGCCGACCGCATCCTGGCCCTGCGCGACGAGAAGGGAGAGTTCGGGAACATCCTGCAGACCGCCCAGGCGGTGTCGGCGCTCGCCAGCATCGGCAGCCTCGACCGGATCGACGCGAAACGCCAGATCGAGAGGCTCCTGAGTTGCCAGCGGGAGGACGGCAGTTGGCCGGAGTTGCTCGCATTCGGCGACCAGTCGTTGCGTTGGGGCGTCGTAGGGCAGATAGGACACGGCTCGGAGGCCGTGACGTCCGCGTTCTGCATCGAGGCCCTGGAATGCCTCGTCCAGGGACTGGGCGCGACCGGGCGATGACAAGGGCGATGCGAGGGAGTAGCCGTCAGGTAGAGTAGAGCCGCCATGCCGCAAGAAACAGCCGCCTCCGTGGGGCCGGACAGGACTGACATGACGCGGTACGTCGAACCCTCGCTCGTCAACGCCCTGCCGCACTACCTGCCCCTGGGCATCTTCCCGCTGATCGTTGTTGCCGTGATCCACGGCGGCTGGTGGTTGTTGCCCCCCTTCCTCTTCATGAGCGTTTCAGGGCCGATGGACCGCGCGCTGGGCCCCGACGGACGCAACATGGATCCCGCGAACACGCCGGAACGTCGCCTGTTCTGGCACAACCTGCCGGTCTGGTCCTGGGCGTTCCTGTGGCCGCCGACGCTCGTCTTCGGCATGTGGCAGATCCTCGTGGCCAACCCGTTCGCGCTCTGGGAAGACGTGCTGCTGGCCATCATCCTGACCATGGAGGCACAGGCCGTCTTCGTGGTCGGTCACGAACTCGTGCACCGGCGGTCCACCTGGGAGAGGCGACTGGGCGAGTTCCTGCTGGCGTCGGCCTCGTACCCGCAGTACGCGACCGAACACGTCTACATCCATCATGCCCACGTCGGTACACCCACGGACGTGGGTTCGGCGCCCAAGGGAGAGAGCTTCTGGAGCTACTTTCCGAAGGAAGTCGTCAGCAACCTCACCAACTCCTGGAAGGCGGCGCGCCAACGCCTGGCGCGACGTCGGTTGCCCGTGTGGCACTACACGAATCCGTTCTGGCGATACGGGCTGTGCGTGGCGTTCTGGTACGGACTGGTGTTCTGGATGAGCGGCGTCTGGGCGGTGTTGGTGTTCGCGTTCCTCGGGTTTGGCTGCGTCTTCTCGATGAAGATCAGCAACTACTTCCAGCACTACGGTCTGCGCCGGGTCCGTCTGCCGAACGGTCGCTGGGAGAGGGCGATGCCGCGGCACTCCTGGAGCGCGGACTGGAAGTTCAGCAACTGGATGTTCTTCAACATGCAGCGCCACGCGGACCACCACGCGATGGCGACCCGGCAGTTTCCGTTGCTGCAGATCCTTGACGCCGACGAGTCGCCCGTGTTGCCGGGGACTTACGCGGACATGATGAATATCGTGCTGCGCCCCAGGCGCTGGTTCGAGAAGATGGATCCGCTGGTGGACCAGTGGCGCGCGCGCTTCTATCCGGAGATCGACGACTGGAGCGCCTACGACAGTCCGATTTCGGCGGCGCGGCCGGAGGCGTTCGACGCGATCGTCGAGATCTTCGGCGCGGCGCCCAGGCTCGCCGGCTGGATCGAGCGGAGTCCGGAACTGCTTGACGCGCTACAGGACCGGGAGTTCACCGACCTCGACCTGCCGAAGGGATTCGGGCCGGACCCGGAGACCGAGGCGATCGCGCGGCGCGGGTTGGCGCGGCTGTACTGGACCCACGAAATGGGCGTGGGCGAGATGCAGGAGCTGATCGCCGAGCTGCCCACGGCCGATGCGAAGGAAACGGCCGAGACCGTGCGGAACTGGTCGAACGACAAGGCGTTTCAGGTCGGCATGCACGTCGTGCGCGGCAACCTCTCGCCGGGGGAGGCCCGGATCGCGCTGTCCAACCTTGCCGAGGCTTCCGTCACGACGGTGCTGGCGGCCGTGGTCGCGGACTTCGTGGACCGGGCGGGCCCGCTACGGACGGGCGGGGTCGCAGCGGTCTTCCTGGGGGACCTCGCGAGCAGGGAGGTCTGTCCCGGCGTGGCGGTCGACATGCTGTTCGTGCACGACGGCCTGCGGCCGGGCGAAGACGAACGCCTGACTCGGGGCTTCCGCGAAGGCCTGACCGACCTCACGCAGGACAGCCTGTTGTTCTCCCCGCTGCCGCGCGACTCCGAAACCTGTGTCGCGCTCGCGCTCGGCGACCTGGTGGAGCATGGGGAGAAGACCCCGCGCGGCGAGATTCCACCCCTCGCCCGGGCGCGCTGCGTCTTCGAGTGCGGCGACCCGGACATCGGTCGCAGGTTCGGTGCAGCACGGGGCGAAGTCCTGCGGGGCTGTGGCGCCGACGAATCGCGGATCGCGGCGTTGCGGCAGCCGCGGGACGACTCCGCCGAGGCAGATGTGTCGTCCTTCACGGGCATGCCGGGCGGACTGGGCGACATCGAAAGGACGGCGCGACTTCTGCAGCTGCGGGAGTTGCACGAGGCGGAGGACATCGACGATCCGGCCCCGACCGCCGCGGACGTGTTGCGGCGCGCCGGCGCCGAGCCCCTCGCACGGGCCGCGGAAACGTGGCGGGACCTGCAGGGCATCATGCGCTTGGTCGGGGAGCGGGGATTCGATCCCGACGCGGCGGGCCCGGGGGTCAGATCGCTTGTCGCGCGCGCTTGCGGACACGAGGACTTCGATGCGCTGCGCTCGGCGATGGCCGACACCGCGCGGCGCGCCGCGGCGGAGATCGACACGCTCGTCCCGGGCGCCTGAGGGGATGACCGCGCCGACGGATCGCGCAGGCGGATCGCCGGGACAGACCCGGGCGGACACGGGTGCGGGGCGTGGCATCCTGGCGAGGACCACCCCGGAGGACCAGGGCCTCGTCAAGCTTCCCGCGCTCACCCCGCACCTGCAGTTTCGCGACGTCGGCGAACAGCGGTCGCTGCTGGTTTCGGAGTCGTTCAACACCCTCCTGCACGGCGAGCTGTACCGCGAACTGCTCCCGCTGCTCGACGGCCGGAACACGCAAGCCGAGATCGTCGCCGCTCTCGACGGTACCCATTCCACCGTCGATGTGCTCGGGGCGATTGTCGCGCTGTCCTCGAAGGGCTACGTGGTCTCAGCCGAGCATGGCATGGACGCCGCCCGGGCGGCCTACTGGTCGGCGCTTGGCGCGTCGCCGCGGTCGGTCGAACAGCGCCTCTCGGAATGGAGGGTCTCGATCGTCGGCGACGGGGGACGTCTCGCCGGTCATCTTGAAGCGTGCGGTGCGCGCACGGGGCCGGACGAACCCGACCTCACGATCGTCGTCTGCGACGACTACCTCGAGGAACGGCTGGCGGAAGTGAACCGGCGTCAGCTCGCAGCGGGCGCACCCTGGATGCTGGTCCGGCCGCGCGGCGTGGAGCCGCTGTTCGGGCCCGTGTTTCGGCCCGGCGAAGCGGGACCCTGCTGGGCCTGCCTCGCCTACCGCCTGCGGGGCCACCAGGAGGTCCACAACTTCCTGCGCAACGTGGCCGGCGAGGATGCTGCGTTCAAGCCGTTCGCCGTCCAGCCGGCGGTGCTCGAGGCGCTCCACGGGCTGGTCGCGGCGGAGGTCGTCAAGTGGCTGGTGCTGGGAGCGGCGGCTCCGATTCACGACGCGGCGGTCGCGATGCATGTCGGCTCCTTCGCGACGTCGCACCACCGGGTCGTCCGCCGCCCGCAGTGCGCGGCGTGTGGCGACGAAGCGTTGCATCGTCCGGACCGCCCGCCCGTTCCCGTGTGCCTGCAGCCGAGCCCCAAGGCCCATCGCACGAGCGGCGGCTCGCGTGCCGTGGCGCCGGAGGTCACCCTGGCGCGATACCGCCACCTGGTGAGCCCGGTCAGCGGTGTCGTCACCTGGCTGTCGCGCACGACCGACGAGGCCGACTCCTGGCTGCATGTCCATTGGGCGGGAAGCAATCTCGGCATGCGGAGCCGGAGCCTGAGTTCCCTCCGCCGCAGCCTGCGCAGCAAGAGCGCCGGCAAGGGCAGCACGCGCGAGCAGTCCGAGGTCAGCGCGCTCTGCGAGGCCGTCGAACGTTACTCGGGCGCCCTCCACGGCGACGAGATCCGCGTCCGAAGGCGGTTACCGGAATGGGGCGGCGGGGAGGAGGCGATCCATCCGAACGAGGTGCAGCTGTTCAGCGACGATCAGCTCGACCACGCGGCGGCCATCAACGCGAAGGGCCATCCGTACAATGTCGTCCCACCGCGTCTCGACCCCGACGCGGAGATCGACTGGACACCGGTGTGGTCGCTGACGCAGCGGCGGCATCGCTACCTGCCGACGTCGATGCTCTACAGCATGGCGCCCGAACGACGCGGTCCCGCGGACCTGATCGCGGACTCGAACGGCTGCGCCGCGGGCAACACCCTGGAGGAAGCCATCGCGCAGGGCTTCTACGAACTGGTCGAGCGCGACGCGTTCGCCATCTGGTGGTACAACCGGCTGCGCGTGCCGGCGCTCGACCTTGCGAGCTTCGACGACGAGTACCTCGCATCGGCGCCGGACTACTACGCCCGCCACGAGCGGGACCTGTGGATGCTCGACGTGACCTCCGACATCGGCATTCCCGCCTTCGTAGCGCTCTCGCGCAGGCCGGACGGAAAGACCGAGGACATCATCTACGGCGCCGGAGCCCACGCCGATCCGCGCATCGCGGCCCTGCGCGCCGTATGCGAGCTGAACCAGTGCCTGACCTGGCTGCCGCGTCCGGGAGGCGGCGACGGACGGCCCATGATCGACGATCCGCTGGCACTGTGGTGGTGGAAGACCGGCCGACTCGCCGACTGCGACTGGCTGGCGCCCGCGGACGCTGCGCCTCGCGGGGCTTCGAGCTTTCCGGCGGTCGAGTCTGCGGACGCCCGCGACGACGTCGAGTACTGCCGATCGCTGGTCGAAGCCAGGGGCATGGAGTTCCTGGTGCTGGACCAGACCCGCCCCGATGTCGGCATGCCCGTGGTGCGGGTCGTGGTGCCCGGCATGCGCCACTTCTGGGCGAGGTTCGCTCCCGGCCGGCTCTACGACGTGCCCGTCGCCATGGGCTCCCGCACGCGAGCGCTCGCGGAAGCCGATCTGAATCCCGCGCCGGTGATCGCTTGAGGAGACCCATGGATACTGACGAGGCAGTCGCACTCACCCAGGACCGTCTTGCGGAAGAGGGCGGCAGCATGGGGGACCTGCTCGCGAACTTCCGCAGGCGGGTATCTCCGGTGCTCGTCGGAGACCGGGAGTGGGAGCGCATCATCGCGTGCGCCGGGAGACTCCCGGTAACGATGGGCGCCCTGCCGTTCGGCTTCGAGCTGCCGCTGCACGAACGCGCGCCACGGGCGGACCTCGGGGTCTCTCTCGCGAGTGGGACGCGACCGGGGGCCTTCTTCGAGGAACGGGCGAGGACGGACCGGGGCGACGAGACCGCCCGGGCGATCGTGCGGCTGTTCGAGCGGATGGATGCCGAAGACTCGTCCCTGCGGGAGATCGTCGGCCGCAAGCTCATGCTGGAGTACGACATCGGGTCCGCCCGGAACGGGCAACGTACGCGCCCGGGGATGTTCCTGCGGCCCGGCGAACGCCCTATCGTCGGCGCCAACGGTCAGGCGGACGATGTCGCGACGGTGGTCGACGCGCTCGTCTCCAGCGTGGGGTGGGAGCGCATCGACGCGGAGCGGGAGGGCGTCGAGCGGACGTACCTGGCGCAGCCGGAAGATACGCGCATGGACTCGTTCGGCGTGTTCCCGTCCCGTGCGCGGTCGATCCGCCTGGCGGTCATGGGCTTCACGACGCAGGAGGAGGCCTGTTCCTATCTCGAGCGCGCCGGGTGGCCGGGGCGGATCTCGACCGTCGACTCGGTGCTCTCGCGTTTTCGGGAACGCGCGCACGTCGTCAGGACCGGGCTGAACGTCGATGTGCTGCCGAACGGCCTGGGTCCGACGCTCGGCCTGACGCTCATCGTCAAGCAGAGGTACACCAAGGACTCACGCTATTGGCTGGACGGCCTGACCGACTGGGACCCGTTTCTGGACGCCCTGCGCCTCGAGGACCTGGTCGTGCCGGAGAAGCTGGCGGCCCTTGCCGGCTGGGTCTCGAAAGCCACGCCGCTGTTTGCGAAATCCGGCCAGTACGTGATGCTGCGCGGCATTCACCACATCAAGCTGGTCGTCTCCGACGACCGGCTACGGCAGGCGAAGGCCTACGTGTTCATGGTGCTCTCCGCCGCGGCCTCGCTCTGACGCGAGCGAGGGGCGACAGGCACAGCGAACCCGACGGCCGCGCGGTACCGGGCGGCGCGTCAGGTACTGTCGATGGCTTCTACCAGCAGCAGCAGAGGCCGGCCGAGATGGCTTCGAGCTGTTCCTCGGTGAGGTTTGGATCCGGTGGCAAGGCGAGATGCACCGTCTCCATGTCGCTTTCGTGGACCCGGATCGTCATCGACTCGGGAATCGAGATGCCCAACTCCTGACTGATGGTGTTCTTCGGATCCGCGAGGAGCTGCTGTCGGAAATCCGCATCGAGCGCGGACTTCTCGACGAGGTGCTGCAGCATGTCATCGCCACTTCTCATCGCAATCTCCTTTTCCGTTTGGCAGAGGTTCGATGTGGTTTGAAGCGTACATGGCCGTGGCGCACAAAACAACGCACCCTAACGCGTGCCCTAACAAAACAAATGACCTGCCCTATCGGCCCGACGGGCACGCTGCGGCGACGATTGCCCCGCCCCTCTCGTGTGTCGGCGCATGTCGACGCTGCCTTGATGTTGGCAAGCATATCCATGACCATTGATTCGGCGGCGAACTCTGGGTTGCGCCACGGTGCGGATTCGTCCGCTCCTGGTGCGCAACGTAGTCCGGGGGAGGCGAACCCATGTTTTTCGAAGGGGCGATCTCGGCCGATTCGCATGTACTGGAGCCCCCAACCTGCTTCCGCGACTACATCGATCCCGGGTTTCGGGACCGGGCGCCGCGCATCGAACTCGACGGCATGGCTCGGCATGTCTACGTGATCGAGGGCGTGAGCACACCCATTCCGGTGGGCACGGCCGACGGGGCGGGGATGCCGCCGTCGATGCGGACCTACCACATCCTCAAGGCCACGTTCGACCAGTGCAAGCGAGGCGGATGGGATCCCGAACACCGCCTCGCCGACCAGGAGCGCGACGGCATCGCGGCGGAGATCATCTATCCCTCGGTGGGCCTGATCGTCGTCAGCCATGCCGACATCGACTACAAGGACGCGTGCATCCATGCCTACAACCGCTGGCTGGAGGGATTCTGCTCCGGCCTGCCCGGGCGGCTGTTCGGTCTGGGTCTGACTTCGGTGCGCTCCGTCGACGCGGCCATCGACGACTTCCGGCGGGCCAGGGCGCAGGGCTTCGTCGGCATGATGCTGCCGGGGGTGCCGCACTTCGAGGACTACGACCACCCCGACTACGACGCGCTGTGGGAGTGCGCCGTCGATCTGCGGATGCCGGTGTGCTTCCACATCCTGAGCGGCAGAGGGTCGCGCACCGTACCGGCGGTGCTCAAGAAACAGGTCAGGAGCCAGCGGATGATCGGCTTCATGCAGGCCATCGGCGACGTTCAGGACGTCATCGCCACGATGCTGCTAGGGGGCGTTTTCGAGCGCCACCCGGGCCTGAAGATGGTGAGCGCCGAGGCGGATGCGGGCTGGATGCCGCATTGGGCGTACCGACTGGACCACGCGGCGTGCAACGAGACCGACGACGGGATCGTAGACGGGCTGTCCAAGCTGCCGAGCGAGTACCTGCGTTCGAACGTCTTCACCACCTTCCAGGACGACTGGGTGGCCTTTGCGACCAGGGACCTGATGAGCTACAGGCAGTTGCTCTGGGGTAACGACTTTCCGCACCCGGACTCCACCTGGCCGCGATCGCAGCAACTCCTGGCGGAACACGCGGCCGGCCTTTCCGAGGCAGAGCGTAGCGCCATCCTGCGCGATAATGTGCGGGAACTGTTCCAGTTGCCCGTTCCAGCGGCCTCGAGGGATGTCTGAGATGTGCGCCGATCACGAAACCGCCGACCCCGGGCCGGGTGGCCGTGCGTTCTTCATGGGCCCGCCGCGCGACGGGTCCTCCGCGCTGTCGAGGATCTGCGCGCTGACTCTCGCGTGCTTCTGCCTGCCGGGTACACAGGCCGTCGCCCAGGAAGAAACCCCGGAGGACAAGGGGCTGCGGATCGTGCGCGAGGCGGACGCCCGCAACCATGGCTTTGGGGATTTCACCGCCGGACTGACGTTGGTGCTGCGCGACCGGCACGGGCGGGAGAGCGTCCGCCAGATGCGCTTCAAGGTGCTCGAGGTGCCGGAGGACGGGGACAAGAGCCTGTTCGTGTTCGATCAGCCGCGCGACGTGCAGGGGACGGCGCTGCTCACCCACGGCCATGTCAACGCTCCGGACGACCAGTGGCTGTATCTGCCTGCCCTGAAGAGGGTCAAGCGCATCAGCGCCGCGAGGCGGTCCGGGTCATTCATGGGCAGCGAGTTTTCGTACGAGGACATGAGTTCTCCGCAGGTGGAGGAACATAGCTACCGGTACCTCGGCGACGAACCCTGCGGCGAACTCGCCTGTACCGTGATCGAGCAGGTGCCCGTGGATGCGAAATCGGGATACAGCCGCAAGGTCGTATGGCAGGATGCGGACGAACTCAGATCCTGGAAGGTGGAGTTCTACGACCTCAAGGGGTCGCACTTCAAGACGCTCACCTTCGAGGACTACCGACAGTACCTGGACCGGTACTGGCGGGCGGGACTGCAGACGATGGTGAACCACCTGACCGGGGCGAGCACCGAGCTGCACTGGACCGACTACCGGTTCCGCACCGATCTCGACGACGGGGAGTTCACCCAGACGGCACTCCGACGCGTCCGTTGATGCGGTGGGGCGGCGCATTCGCGGCCGTGGGGCTCATGAGCGCCGTGGGCGCCGGGGCGCAGACGCTCGACTGGTCCGGCAACGTCAGCGTGCAGGGGCGCTGGTATCCGGAGTCGCCGGCGTTCCAGGGCCAGCGTTCGGGTACGGCCGGGTTCGTGGCCGAGCCGACGCTCCACACGGAGGTCGCGTCGGGCGCCAGCTTCACGCTCACGCCGCTGCATCGATACGACAGCGCCGACTCCCACCGTACGCACACGGACCTGCGCGAGGCCTACCTGTTGACCTGGGGCGACTGGGGGGACAGCGCATGGGAGCTGCGCGTGGGGGTCGACCGCGTCTTCTGGGGCGTGGCGGAACTCCACAACCTCGTCGATGTCGTCAACCAGCTCGACCTCGTGGAGCACCCGCGCGACCGACCCAAACTGGGCCAGCCCATGGTGCACCTGACGGTTTCCGGCGACTGGGGCATCGCCGAGTCGTTCGTGCTCCCCTATCATCGCAAACGCACGTTCCCCGGCCGTGCCGGACGCCTCAGATCGGGCCGGCTGATCGAGGAGGACGCCCTGTACGAGAGTGGGGCCGAAGAGCGCCATATCGACTTCGCCGTCCGCTACGGCAACGCGGTGGGCTTGCTGGATTTCGGGCTGAGCGGGTTTGTCGGCACTAGTCGTGAACCCTTCTTCGTGACCGCCGACCCCCGGCCGTCAAGCGACGCGCCGTGGATTCCCTTTTACGAGCAGATTCGGCAGTTCGGCGTCGACGCGCAGCTCACCACGGAGGGCTGGCTGTACAAGCTCGAAGCCATCCGCCGCGAGGGAGCGCGCAACCTGCTGGGTCGGGAGGAGGACTTTCACGCCTTCATCGTCGGCCTGGAACGCTCGCTCTACGGCCTGTTCGGCTCCGGGGCGGACCTGACCCTGCTCGCGGAGTGGCACTACGACGACCGCGGCCGCCGTGCCACGAGCGTGTGGGATCATGACTTGTTCATCGCCGGCTTCCTGGCGCTCAACGACGTCCAGGGCACGGAGTTCGTGGCCGGCATCCTGAGCGACCTCCGGCACGACTATCGCGCGCTCAACATGGAGCTGAAGCGCCGCCTGTCGGACAACTGGGCGATGCGCCTGGAAGCCATCGCAAGCCTGAGCGTGGACCCGCGGGACCTGACCTACGACGGTCGGCGCGACGGCTTCGTGGGCGTGGGACTCACCTACAGCTTCTGATGGCGGTGGAGTCGCGTGGAATGATACAGCCGGGCAGCAACTCCCTGCGGAAGATCGCGGTGGTCGGCCGGGGCACGGCAGGGTCCCTCGCGGCCGCCAGCGTCACGCGTCTCCACCCCGACGCGGACCACGAGCTGCACCACATCTACGACTCGCGCATCCCCGTCATCGGGGTGGGCGAGGGCAGCTGGCCGAGCCTCGTGCAGGAAGTGCAACAGTTGACGGGGTTGCCCCACGAGACCGTCCAGCAGCGCCTGAAGGGAACGCGCAAGTACGGCGTCGCCTTCGAGGGGTGGGGCCGGCGTAGCCGGGACTTCACGCACTACTTCACCCCGCAGCAGGTGTCCTACGCCTACCACCTGTCCGCCGACCTGCTGGCGGACATGCTCCACGAGAGCAGCCGCGCGCGGCATATCGACGCGAAGGTGCTCGACATCGCCAGGGTGGACGGCGGCGCGCGGGTGGAGTTCGAGGGCCGTGCGCCGGAACGCTACGACCTGGTGTTCGACGCCCGGGGGTTTCCCCGGGAACTGGATGCCGACGAGCATGTCGACATCTCCTTCATCCCGACCAACACGGCCGTCATCCGCCGCTGCCCCGCGATCGTCGAGGAAACGGCGGGCCCGGTCCTGCAACACACCTACACCCGCGCGGTCGCGCGTCCGCACGGCTGGATCTTCGTCATTCCGCTCGCGGTGCACACGTCCTACGGGTACATATTCAACCGGGACGTGACCGGCCTCGACGAAGTCGAGTCTGACTTCGACGCGTTCCTCCAGTCCGATGGCATGCCGGAGTTCGAGCAGCGCGCCGTCCTCCGGTTCCCCAACTTCGTCCACCGCCGGATCTACGACGGTGCGGTGGCCCGCATCGGCAACGCCGCGGCGTTCATGGAGCCGCTAGAGGCGACGGCCATCGTGTCCGCGCAGATTCAGATCGGGATGGTGCTCAAGACGCGCCTGGGCCGTTCCGTGGAGCATCTGGACCGGGACGCGCCGGCGGTGAACCGGTTCCTGGTCAAGAACGTCCTCCGCTACGGGCTGTTCGTCGGCTGGCACTATTCCTGCGGGTCCCGGTACGACAGCCCGTTCTGGCGCTTCGCGCGCGACCGGACCTGGCCACGGTACCGCTCGGCGGCGGACCCCGCCTCGGTGGACTGCAACGCCCTTGGCGAGTTCGACGAGATGATCCGGCTGCTGCACCAGCCGGTCATCGACCAGGGTGACTGGCACCGGATGTGCGCGGTCCCGCTCACCAGCTATGCGCAGATGTCCCAGGGCCTCGGCTGCTAGCGCGGGCCGCGGACTTCATGCGTATCTCGCTGATCTGGGCCATGGCCAGGAACCGCGTCATCGGACGCGGCGACGGCCTCCCCTGGCGGCTGCCGAAGGACCGGACGTTCTTCATGTCCACCACCATGGGGAAGCCGGTCATCATGGGGCGGCGCACGTTCGAGACGCTCGACCGGCCGTTGCCGGGCCGCACGAACATCGTGGTCTCGCGCTCGGGGTTCCGGGCGGACGGCGCCGTGGCCGCGCCGGACCTCGACACGGCGTTCCGGCTCGCGGAAGCACGTTGCGCCGCGGACGGGGTCAACGAGTGCTTCGTGGCCGGCGGCGCGGACCTATACGCGCTCTCGCTGCCGCGGGCGGACCGGCTCTACGTGACCCTGGTCGATGCGGAACTCGAGGGCGACACCTTCTTCCCCCCGGTCGAGTTCGTCGACTTCGAGGTGGTCGCCGTCGAGAACCATCCCGCGGACGACCGGCATGCCTACCCGTTCACCATCCGCGTATTGGACCGTGTCGCGTGAGGGGCGCGCACATCCCGGTGCGGCTGCCGTGACCGCTCGCACGAAGACCGTCGCCGTCGCCGGGCTGCTCTGGGCGGCGGCGTGCGCCGGCCCGACGGCGCCGCCCCAGGACGTGCTCGGAGAGCTCGTCATCGAAGGCGTACCCCCGCTCCCGGGCCCACTCGTCACCCGGCTCGAGGCCTACCAGAACACGCGCTCCGCGGTGTTTCTCGGTTGGCTGGGGGAAGGCATCCTGATCAGCACGCGTTTCGGCAACACGGCGCAACTGCATCGCGTCGACGAGCCGCTCGGCATGCGCAACCAGGTCACGTTCTTCGAGGAACCGGTGGCCGCCGCTGCGGTCAGCCCGGACCCGGACGCCGAGGGGTTCCTCTACGTCAAGGACGTCGGCGGCTCGGAGTTCTTCCAGTTCTTCTGGCTGGACCTCGTCACCGGCGAGTCGACGCTCCTGACCGACGGCCGCTCGCGCTACTCCGACATCGCCTGGGCGGCGAGCGGCCGCCGCTTCGCGTACACGACCACCGAGCGGAACGGCGTCGACTGGGACATCCACGTGCGGGAAATGGGGGCCGGCGTCGAAGGGGGCGTCTCGGTGGCGCTCGAAGGGCGGGGCGTCGGCTGGACGGCGGTGGACTGGTCGCCGGACGAGACGCGCATGCTCGTGCGGCAGTTCGTGTCCATCGACGAGTCGTACCTGCACGAGGTGGACCTCACGACGGGAACGACGCGCCGGCTCCTCGAGCGCATCGGCCGCGCCTCGATCGTGGAGGCGCGTTACGAGAGCGGTGGGGAGCGCGTCCTGTTCACCTCGGACCTGGGCGGGGAGTTCGTCGGCCTGCACCGGCTGGATCTCGGGACCGGCCGCGTCGAGGCGTTGACCGCGGACATCCGGTGGAACGTGGAGGAGTTCACGGTTTCCCGGAACCGGGAGTGGCTGGCCTTCACGGTCAACGAAGGCGGCATGGGGCGCCCGCGCGTGTTCGCGCTCCCGGACCTCGAACCCGTGTCGTTGCCGGCGCTGCCGGAAGGCATCGTCTATGCGCTGGGTTTCAGCGCCGGGGGCGACGCCCTTGGATTCGTGGTGAACCATGCAGCGGCGCCCGCGGACGTGTACAGCGTCGATCTCGCGACCGGGAGTCTGACCCGGTGGACCCAGAGCGAACTCGGGGGTCTCGACGCCGGCGACCTGGTCGCCCCGGAGCTGGTCGACTACCCGAGCTTCGACGGCCGGCGCATTCCGGCGTTCGTGTACCGGCCGCGGCGTCCGGGCCCGCACCCGGTCCTCGTCAGCATCCACGGGGGCCCGGAGGCCCAGTTCCGGCCCGCCTTCTCGTACTCGACGCAGTTCTTCGTCCACGAGCTTGGCGTCGCCGTGGTGGCACCGAACGTCCGCGGCTCCGCCGGCTACGGCCGCACGTGGCTGTCGCTCGACAACGGCATCCTGCGGGAGGACAGCGTCCGGGACATCGGGGCGCTGCTGGACTGGATCGACGCACGCCCCGATCTCGACGGGGAGCGCGTGGCGGTCAGCGGAGGCTCCTACGGCGGCTACATGGTGCTCGCCTCGATGGTGCACTTCGGGGACCGCCTCAAGGCCGGCGTCGAGCGCGTGGGCATCAGCAACTTCGTCACGTTCCTCACCAACACGCAGGGGTATCGGCGCGACCTGCGCAGGGCGGAGTACGGCGACGAGCGCGACCCGGAGATGCGCGCGTTCCTCGAGCGCATCTCGCCCCTCAACCACGTCGACCGCATGACCCGGCCCATGCTCATCTCCCAGGGACTGAACGATCCCCGCGTCCCGGCCGGCGAGAGCGCGCAGATCGTGGCGGCGCTCCGCGCGCGCGACGTGCCCGTCTGGTACGTGCTGGCGCGGGACGAGGGCCACGGTTTCCGCAAGAAGCTGAACCGCGACTATCAGCTCGCCGCCACGGCGCTGTTCCTGACGCGCTATCTCCTCGACTGACGACCCGGGGACTGCCGCGTGTCCGCCATCGCGATCTGCGTGAATCCCATGTCCGGGCGCGACGTGCGCCGCCTGGCGGCCCGCGCGACCAACATGACCCACGAGGCCAAGCGCGACATCGTCGCCCGGGTCGCGGCCGGCGCGGACTCGGTCGGGGTCAGCGACATCTACGTCACCGCCGAGCCCTTCCGCATCGCCTCGATGGCGTTGTCGCTGTTGCCGCTGTCGGCGCGGGTCCACGTGCTCAGGACGGAACTCCGGCACGACGCGCGCGACACGGAGGCCGCCGTGGCGGCCTTCCTGGAGGCCGGGATCGGGACCGTGGTCACGCTTGGGGGCGACGGCACCAACCGGGCGCTGGCCCGCGCGGCGCGCGACGTGAACCTCATTCCGCTCTCGACCGGCACGAACAACGTCTTCCCCACGCTGGTGGAGCCGACGATCGCCGGCATGGTGGCGGGGCTCGCCGCGCGCGGGGCGCTCGACGCGCGTCGCGAACGCTGCAAGCTCCTGCACGTGCGTTTCTCGGACGGCGTCACGGACCTCGGCCTCGTCGACGCGGCCGTGCTCAAGGGGGACTTCGTCGGCAACCTCCTGCCGTTCGACGCCGGGAAGCTGGGTCGCCTGCTGCTGACCCGCGCCGAGCCCGACGCCATCGGCATGTCTCCCATCGGGGGACTCGTGGAAGTGGTGGACGCGCAGGACGACGCCGGTCTGCTGGTCGAAGTCGGCCCGGGGCGGCCGGTCAACGCCCCCCTCTCGCCCGGACTCTTCGAGCGGGTCGAGATCGCCGGCGTGACGCGCATTCCGTTCGACACCCCGGTGATGTTCCGGGGCGAGGGAGTGCTCGCCCTCGACGGCGACCGCGATCACTGGCTCCGTGGGGGACGCTCCGCGACGGTGTCCATCCGGCGCGACGGACCCTGGGTGATCGATGTCCCGGCGGCGATGCGCTGGGCCGTGCGGAACGGACTGCTCGGCAACGGGAGCGGCGCGGAGTGAAGCGCTGTCTGCCGGTAGCCGAGCGGTTGCCGGGTTCCGGCGTATCAGGCGTCTCTTTCCGCCAGGGTGTCGGGTGACGTCGGGGCCAGGTGCAGGCCCTCCAGCCGGCTGAGACGCCGCTCGTACCGCTCGTCCATCTTCCGCAGGTCCTCCCGGATCGACGCGAGTTCGCTCTTCACGGGTTCGAGCTTCGCGTCGAGCTTCGACTCGAGCATGTAGTCGAGCGCGGCGATGAGTCCCGCCAGCACCGTCACGACGGCGCCGGCCGTCACGGCGAGATCCTTGACCCGGGCCAACGTACGGTCATGCATGGGCGACGGCTCGTGTCATGGTCAGGCCGCCAACCGCCGCGCGCTCACGGTCGCGACGTCCGGGCTCGCCGGATTCACCACGACCCTTCGCGTGCGCGGAATCACCACGAGATCCATGTCCTGCATGGCGATGGCGCCGAGCAGGGGCTGGTCCCCCATGACGAGGGCGCCGCCGAAGCCGGTCCGGTTGGCGAAGCGCAGTTGCAGGGGGCCGACGTAGGGCACGGATCTCCGGGTGCCGTCGGCCAGGACGATGGTCCGGATTTCCGCTGCCTCGAAACCGAGTTGCCGTTGCACGCGCGGCGGAATGCACATGAGGTCGCTGCCGGTGTCGGCGAGCGCGTCCATCTCCACCGCGGGCAGATCCGGGCGATGCGGGTTCCGCAATTCGATCTTCGTCGTGGTCAGTCCCATGGGTCCCTCCGGGTCGACCCCATCATACCGTCGTCGACAATGGCGCCAATGGCCGATGTCGCCCGATGAGGCGCGACATCGACCACGGCAACCGTGCGAATTCAGCCGGCGTGCGGTCGGGGGGCAGTCGGGGGGCGAGGCGTGGAACGGTGTCGCGTCCGGGTGCTACCCTGTCCGGTGCCGCGGGGACGGCGTGTCGGCCCGCGCGAGAGCCCCCGTCACCAGCATGATCGTCAGACCCCGCATCCGCGGCTTCATCTGCACCACGGCGCACCCCACCGGCTGCGCGGCCGGCGTGCGGGCGCAGATCGCGCGTGCCGCGCCCCTGGATGCCGGCCCGTCGAAGGCGCTGGTGCTCGGTGCGTCCGGTGGGTACGGCCTGGCGTCCCGGATCGTCGCGGCGTTCGGGGGCGGTGCGGACACGCTGGGCGTGTCGCTGGAGAAAGCGCCCACGGAGAGGCGCACGGCCACCGCCGGCTGGTACAACAACGCCGCCTTTGAGGCCGCCGCCGCGGAGCGGGGCCTGTACGCGAAGACGCTTGACGGGGACGCCTTCTCGGACGAGATGAAGTCGCGGGCGATCGAGGCGATCGGGGCGGACCTCGGACAGATCGACCTCCTCGTCTACAGCCTCGCGGCGCCGCTCCGCCGGCATCCCCGCACCGGAGAGACGTTCCGCTCGTCCATCAAGCCGCTTGGCGAGGCGTTCCACGTCAAGACGCTCAACCAGGCGACCGGCGAGGTGCACGAGGTGGATCTCGAACCCGCGACGGCCGAAGAGACCGCCGCGACGGTCGCGGTCATGGGGGGCGAGGACTGGGAGTACTGGATCGAGGCCCTGCACGACGCGAAGCTGCTGGCCCCGGGGTTCCGTACCGTCGCGTACACCTACATCGGCAGCGAACTCACCTGGCCGATCTACTGGCAGGCGACGCTCGGCAAGGCGAAGGAAGACCTCGACCGCGCCGCCGTGGCGCTGCGGGAGCGGCTCGCCCCCCTGGACGGAGATGCCCGCGTCGCCGTGCTGAAGGCGGTGGTGACGCAGGCCAGTTCCGCGATCCCGGTGGTGCCGCTCTATCTCTCGCTGCTGTTCCGGGTCATGAAGGACGCCGGCAACCACGAGGACTGCCTCGCCCACATCGACCGGCTGTTCCGCACCGGCCTGTACCCGGACCGCGAGGCCGGCCTCGACGAGGTCGGCCGGCTGCGCATGGACGACTTCGAACTGTCGCAGCCCGTGCAGGAGGAAGTCGTCCGGCGGTGGCCCCTGGTCGCCACGGACAACCTCCACGAACTCGGCGACCTCGACGGGGTCCGCAACGACTTCCTCGGCATCTTCGGCTTCGGCGTCGACGGCGTGGACTACGACGCGGACGTGGATCCGCTCCTCGGGCGCGGTTGACGGCTTGGACTGCGACTTCCTGAAGGCCTGCCGCGGAGAGGCCACGGACCGCACGCCGGTCTGGCTGAACCGCCAGGCGGGCCGCTACATGCCGGAGTACCACGCGCTCAAGGGCGACACGCCGAGCCTCGAGTTTTTCACGACGCCCGAACTCGCGGCCCGCGCGACGCTGGACGCGCAGCGTATCCTGGGCGTGGACGCCGCCATCGTCTTCGCGGACCTGTTGCCGATGCTGGTGCCGATGGGGCTCGAACTCGACTACAAGGCCGGGGAAGGGCCGGTCTTCGCGCGGCCCGTACGACGTGCGGCCGACGTCGAACGGCTGGCCGTGCCGCCGGCCGAGGAGGGAACGGGCTACATCGCGGAGACGATCGCGGGGGTCCTCGACGGCCTGCCTGGCGACGTGCCCCTGATCGGCTTCGCGGGCGCGCCGTTCACCCTGGCGTCGTACGCCATCGAGGGTCGCGGCTCCCGCAACTACCTGCACGTGAAGCGGATGATGTACAGCGCTCCGCACCTGTGGCAGGCGCTCATGGACAAGCTGGTCGATGCCGTGGCCGGTTACGTGGCGCTGCAGATCGACAGCGGCGTGCACGCCGTGCAACTCTTCGACAGTTGGGTGGGATGCCTGTCGCTGGCGGACTACCGGCGCTTCGTCCTGCCGAGCACGCAGCGGCTCATGGCGAGGATCGGCGGTCGGGTGCCCGTGATCTACTTCGGCACGGCCAACAGCCACCTGGTGGACGCGATGTACGAGGCGGGACCGGACTTCCTCGCGCTCGACTGGCGGACGCCCCTCGCGGCGACGTGGGACCGCCTGGGGATGCCGGCCGTCCAGGGCAACATGGACCCGATGGCGTTGTGCGCGGACCGCGCCACGGTGGCGGAACACGCGCGGCGCGTGCTGGACGAGGCGGACGGTCGCCCCGGGCACATCTTCAACCTCGGCCACGGCATCGTACCCGAGACCCCGGTCGACAACGTCAGGTTCCTGGTCGACTTCGTGCACGAGGCCTCCGCGCGGTGAAGCGGGCCCTGGCGGCGGCTCTGCTCGGCGCCGTTCTGTGCGGGGCCGACGAGATCGAGACCGTCACGGTGTTGGGGACGACGCCCCTGCGGTCCGACGATGCGGATGCGAATGCGTTTCCCGGCAGGGTCCAGCACTTCGATGGCGAAACGTTGCGGCGGAGCGCGAGTCTCGACCTCGCGAGCTTCCTGAACCGTCGGGCAGGGGGCGTCCACGTCCACTCCGCCCAGGGCAATCCGCTGCAGTCGGACCTCTACTACCGGGGCTACGTGGCGTCTCCGCTGCTCGGCCTGCCGATGGGCCTCACGGTGTACCAGAACGGGGTGCGGCTCAACGAACCGCTGGGGGACGCGGTCAACTGGGACCTCGTGCCCCTGAACGCCGTGGCCGGCGTGACGCTGCTCGGAGGATCGAACCCGCTCTACGGCCTCAATACGCTCGGCGGGTCGATCGCGCTACGGATGAAGAACGGCTTCACGCATCCGGGCCACGCGGCCGGGATCGAGGGCGGCTCCCACAACCGCTTCGTCGCGAATGCGGAGACCGGGGGCGGGAACGAGCGCCTGGCCTGGTACGCCAACCTGCAGCGGTTCTACGAGGGCGGTTGGCGGGACCTGTCGGATTCGTGGGCGGAGAACGGGTACGCCAGCGCGGGATGGCGCGGCGCGGAGGCGTCGGTGGACCTGGACTTCCACGCGAGCCGGTCCGACCTGACCGGGAACGGGCTCGCTCCGGGCGGACTCCTCGAGCGCGACCGCGCTGCCGTCTTCACGGCGCCGGACATCACGGAGAACGACGCGAGGCTGTGGACGCTCCGGGGCGATCGGGACTTCGGCGGGGCGAACGTGGCCGGGCAGCTCTCGTGGCGGTCGAACGACACCGCGTCGTTCAACGGGGACGGACTGGACGAGGACGACGTCGACGAACTCGTGGACGTCGGCTTCGGCGGTGTCGAGTCGTTGCTGGGCGTCCTGCGCGGCAAGTGCCGGGAGTCCGTGGCGGAGGGACTCGCGCGGGACGGGACGGATCTCGGCTCCCCCGGCGAGGACGCGTTCGTCGAGGCCGTCGCGGAGAGCGGCTGCAGCGCGGTCAACAATCTGAGCGACCGGAAGCAGGACACGCTCGCCGCGGTCCTCGAAGTCGAGCTGGCCCTCGAAGGGGCCGGCTTCGATCACGACGTGCGCGGGGGCCTCGGCTACTACCGGGGTCGGAGCGGGTTCGAGTCCGCCAGGCAGTTCGCGCTCCTGGACCCGGGCCGGCGTTCGACGGTCGAGCCCGGCGCCGTCGGCGGGGCGTTCGCCGAGGACCGGACGGACCTGCGCACCCGTACCGCACGCCGCTACCTGTACTTCGGCGACGCCGTGCGGGTCAGCGAACGCTGGACGGTCTCGCTGTCGGGTTTCCTGCACGCGAGCAGGGTGACCCTCGCGGACCGGAGCGGCGAGCAGCCGCAGTTGAACGGGCGGCACGACTTCCGGAACTTCAACTGGGGCATCGCCTCGGTGTTCCGCCTCGCTGCCGCGACGCACGGCTACGCGTCCTACCGGCAGGCGAGCCGGCTGCCGACGCCGATCGAACTCGCCTGCAGCGAGGAACTCGCCTTCAACCCGGAGACCGGAGAGCTCGAGGAGTGCCGCCTGCCGAACGCCTTCCTGGCGGATCCGCCGCTGGACGAAGTCGTGTCGAAGAGCCTGGATCTCGGCCTGCGGGGAGACCGCGCGGGCGTCTCCTGGGCCGTAGGAGCGTTCCACACGCGCAACCTCGACGACATCATCTGGCAGACCGGCCAGACACGCGCCCACGGGCTCTTCAGGAACGTGGACGAGACGCTACGGGTGGGGTTGGAAGCCTCGGCTGCCGGGGGCACGGGACCGTGGCGGTGGGATGTCGGCTACACCTTCGTGCGGGCCACCTTCGAGGACGGTTTCGAGGTGCTGAGCCCGAACCACCCGGCGATCCCCGAGACCGAAGCCGGGGAGGGCGGCGAGGACGAAGGCGCGGGCACCCGCCCGGTTCGGGCCGGCAACTCGGTGCCGGGCATTCCGGAGCACCTGTTCAAGGCCGCGGTCGAGTACGCGATCGACGACCGCTGGTCCGTGGGCATGGACCTCATCGCCGTGTCGTCGAGCTACCTGCGGGGGGACGAGTCGAACGAGCTCGACCGGCTGCCGGGATACGTGACGGTCAATGCCCAGGCGCGCTGGCGGAGCGGCAAGTTCGAGGCCTTCGTGCTCGTCGAGAACCTGTTCGACGGGGACTACGAGACGTTCGGCCTGATCGGCGAGGAGCCGGACGAGATCGTGGGCCTCGACGATCTCGGGGACGACGTGCGTTTCTACGCTCCCGGCGCGCCGGCCTCCGCCTGGATCGGAGTCAGGCGGCGGTTCTGAGGGAGGTCAGGGAATCTCCACCCCGAGGGAGCGCAGTTGCGTCTCGGCCGCGTCCTCCCAGCCGCGGTTGGCGGCGGGGCTCGCCGGACTCGGGTGCAGGACATGCCCGATCGCCACGCGGTCGCCGAGCACGGCGCGGGCCCGGCCTTCGCTCCACCGGCCGATGCCGACGACCAGGCGCGGCTCGAGGTAGTCGACGATCTCCAGCAGCGCGTGGTCGCAGACCCTGTAGAGCGGCCGCCTCTCGTCCGGCGGCAGCTTGTCCGGCGTTCGATTGCGGCCGGACGCCTCCAGGAACGCCAGCGGGCAATAGTTCCACACGAAGAACCGGCGGAAGAAGGCCGCGGGCGTGCCGAAACGGTCCCGCGCCCAGCCCCACAGGCGGCTGCCGCTGACCTCGCTGCGGGTGCACGCGAAGCCCTGGATCGGCCGTTTCGGATGCTGGCGCGCCGGCGGTCTTATGCCGGCCTCGATGCCGAGCCAGGAACGCACCAGCGAGACCTCCCCGAACGGCACTCCCGTCTGCACCATGCCGAACGGTCCCGGGTTCATGCCGAGCAGCAGCACCTCCGCGTCGGGCCGGCAATGCCGCTCCAGGTACTGGCGGTGCGCCGGGAAGGCGTACTCGAGGGGGTTGTAGACGTGCTCGACGGGCGGCGCGAACGCGAGGGTGCCGACGTCCCGCGCGAGGGCGCGGGCGATGGCGGCCGGCCGGCTCACGGATGCGCCGAGAAGTCCCCGGTCGAGACCCGCATCACGTCGCGGTTCTCGTTGACGAGGACGAGCGCCTCCGGGCTTTCCCACGCGATGGCCTCGAGCTGTTTCGTGACGTCCGGGTCGAGGTCGAGTTTCCACGCCCGGCCGGCGAACCAGTTCCCGCCGGTGGCCGGGCGGTCGAAGATCCACAGCGCGACGTAGGTGGCCACCGCGAGCCGGGAGCCATCCGGCGACAGGTCCGCGCCGGTCGCCAGGGTGACGTCTTCGCGTCGCCCGACCAGCGTCAGCACGTTGTCCCGATCGACGTGGTCGGTGTCGAGGCGATAGAGCTTCGCCCCCGGTTCCCACTCCATCGCTCTACCGGCCTGGCGGTGCTTGGTGATGAAGTGGAGCTTGCCGCCGTCGACGAAGACGGCCTCGCAGTCGAAGTGCCAGGTCTTCGCCGGAAAGTGCTCCTGGTCCGGATAGCGGATCGGCAGGAAGGCGTGTGCGCGCATCTTCGCGACCGCGCGCGGGTCCGGCTCGCGGACGACGTACACGCCGAGGTCCCGCCGCGAGTTGCCGTTGTTGCCGACGTCGGCGATGTACAGCGTCCCGTCCGCGAGGGCGATGTCCTCCCAGTCGTAGTGCCAGGCGTTGTCGATGGCGTGCCCTGGCCAGTCCGCGGGCGGGCCCTCCGCGAAGGGCGGCATGAGGGGCGTCCCGTGCGGGTCAAGGGCGAACACCCGCGCCGTGTCGCCGCTGTCGTTGTGCACCCAGTAGAACTCGCCGGCCTCGGACTTCACGATGCCGCTGACCTCCGAAAGGTCAGGGTGCGTCAGACTGCCGACGGGCTCGACCGCGTGGCCGGCCAACGCCACGGCGCAGAGCGCCGCGGCGACCGTCCGCTTCACCCGTCGAAGGCGTAGCGGATCATGACACGGGAACCGTCGGCCAGCCCGGTCCGGAAAGGCTCACCGAACCGGCTCCAACCGGTGTCGGCGTACTTCTCACCCATGATGCCGAGGATCTGCGCGTGGACGTCCGTCGCGGTCTCGATGGATCCGGTCGCCATCAGTTCCGGCGCCTGGCGGAACGCGCCGTCGGACTGCGTCCACACGCCGAAGTCCCCGACCCAGATGCGGGCCCGCGTGAGACCCTGATCGACGGCGCGGGCGCGCCAGCGGTCCGGCTCGGTCACGACGAAGATGTCGGACCCGTCGTAGGCGAACCAGATCTCCGCCTTGCAGCGGCTTTCCTCGCCGTTGCTCTTGATGGGCGTCAGGTAGACGAGCGGGGAGCTGGCGAGTCCTTCCGGCGCGTCGGCCCAGGCGTGACGCCCGGCCAGGAGGAAGGCGGGAGCGAGGGAAGCGCCCACGACGAAGGATCGCCGGGAGAGCGCCGGGGCGGTTGGTATGTTGGCCATGGGTGTTGGATTCCTTGCCGTACGTAGTGCTCTACGAGCGTAAGCCGGATTTCTGTCGCGCGCCAGTGTCCAGTGTGACCGCCGCCGGGAGCGTCGGGGGTGTCTGCTACCATCCTCGATGGTTGTCGGGCAAGGGAGGGGAGCGATGAGGAAGATGGCGGCGGTGATCCTGGCAGCATGCGCGCTCGGCGGCGCCGGCGCGGAGAAGAACGCCTACTTCGGCGACCTGCACGTCCACACGCGTTTCTCGTTCGACGCGTTCTCCTTCGCCACCCGCGGCAGCCCGGACGACGCCTACCGCTTCGCCAAGGGCGGTACGCTGATGCACCCGGCGGGCATCGAGGTGCGCCTCGACGAGCCCCTCGACTTCTACGCGGTCACCGATCATGCGGCGTATCTCGGCGCGATGACGGCGCTGCTGAATCCGGAGCACCCAAGACACCGCGAGGCGACGGATCTCGGCCTCCTCGATGCGACCACGCCGGCGGCGCGGGGCGGCTATCTCCCCGAGGCGCGCCCGTTCGTCGAGACGCTCGGGGACGACTACGACCGCAAGGGCGCGTGGGCCCAGATCGTGGCCGCCGCCGAGCGCCACAATCGCCCGGGCGAGTTCACGACCTTCATCGCTTACGAGTTCACGCCCTCGCGGGAGGGCGGCAACATGCACCGCAACGTGATCTTCGCCGGCGGCGACGTGCCTGACAACATCTTCGGGCGGGACGACTCCGCCAACCCCGAGGACCTCTGGGCGTGGATGGACGAGCAGCGGGCGCGCGGCGGGGACGTGCTCGCGATCCCGCACAACTCCAACGGCTCCGACGGCTGGATGTTCGAGAACGTGCAATACGACGGCAGCCCCATGGACGCGGAGTACGTGGACAGGCGCATGCGCAACGAACCGCTGGTCGAGATCGCGCAGGTCAAGGGGACCTCGGAGACCCACCCCGCCCTGTCGCCCAACGACGAGTGGGCGGACTTCGAGATCTTCCCGTACCGCGTCGGGCAGTGGGGGAAGTCGAGGCCCAACGGCAGCTACGTGCGGGAGGCCTGGCTGACGGGCCTCGGCCTCGAAGCGAGCACCGGCATGAATCCGTACCGGTTCGGCGTGGTGGCGGCTTCCGACACGCACAACGCGGGGTCGCGGTTCGACGAGGAGAACTTCCTCGGCAAGGTGGGGGTCCATGACGCGCTGCCGCAGCGGCGCGGCTCCGTGCCCGTCGGCGAGTTCGACGGGCTGCCCACGTACCGGCACGTGTACCGGATGCACTACGGGGCGGCCGGGATCGCCGGGATCTGGGCGGAGGAGAACACGCGGGCGGCGCTCTTCGCCGCGTTGCGCCGGAAGGAGACGTTCGGGACGAGCGGGACGCGCATCCGGTTGCGCATGTTCGCCGGCCACGGCCTGCCCGCCGACCTCCACGACCGCCGGGACATGACGGCGGGCATGGAGGGCGTACCCCAGGGCGGCGATCTCGAGGGCACCGATATGGCGCCGACGTTCGCCGTGCAGGCGCTCGCCGATCCGGGGGCCGCGCCGCTGCAGCGGCTGCAGGTCGTGAAGGGCTGGATCGAGGACGGTCAGACCCACGAGCGCGTCTTCGACATCGCGTGCTCGGACGGACTCGCCGTGGACCCGGCGACGCACCGCTGCCCCGACAACGGGGCCACCGTGGATCTCGCGACGTGCGCCATCAGCGCGGACCTGGGAGCGGCGCAGCTCGGCGCGACCTGGACCGATCCGACCTGGGACGCCCCCGCGATCGCCTTCTACTACGCCCGCGTGCTGGAGAACCCGACCTGCCGCTGGTCGACGTGGGACGCGATCAGGGCGGGCGTGGCGCCACGGTTGGGCCTTCCCGAGACCATGCAGGAAAGGGCCTGGACTTCACCGGTGTGGGTGAGGCGGTAGCGCTCCGTCAACGCCAAACTCGGGCCGCTGCGCGAGACTCGCGTCCGAGACGGTCTCGTCGCGAAACAGCCTGGGGTAGTAGTAAGCCCTGAGCTCGGCATGAAAGTCGCGCACCCGTTGTTCATAGGCTAGCGAGGCCGCCATGCCCGTCCCCGCAATAGCTTGCAGGGCGCGCTCGGCGAGTGCGGGCGGCGACAGCCAGGCGAGCGTTCCGGCAAGCCGGTCGCGCTCGATGCGCCCTTCGCGATAGGCGTCTGACAGTGGCTCGACCGTCTGGTCGCCGACCTGCTGGAAGGCGTAGTACCACTTCCATTCGAATGGCTGGCTGACTTCCGTGTAATCCGCCCATTCGGGATGGCGCTCGATAAAGGGCTCCATCGTCTCGGACTTCGGCAGATCCCAGGCGTCGTTGACCGCCTCCCTCTGGGTCAAGAGGATGTCGCCTCCATCCGGCAAGGGTACGGCAGCCTCCACCGAGAGCTTGATGGCCGCCGGGACGATTACGGCGAGGGCCAGCCAGGCGCCGATCAGCACGGTCAGGTTGACAGGGCTGCTCCAGCCGAAACGATCGGCGATTGCGCAAACGCCCCACCAGAATCCAAGGTGCAAGGCCACGATGAGGCTTGCAAGCGCCAGGTCCGAAGCGCCCGTTCCGGCAAGCAAACCGCCGACCCAGAGTGGAGCAATCAGACAGAGCGTCAGTGCTCCAACCCGCAAGACCGCCCGCGCAAACCAGGGGCTGCCCCGGACTGCCGCTGTCGCGCTGAGCAACTCAAAGCGTCCGGCGGTGCGCTCCCGGGAGCGGAGATCGTGCAACAGGAGAATCAGCAAAAGCGGGGCAAGCAGATTCGCGGCGAACGCGAAGTCGAAACGGCCGGTCAGGGCAAGGACGGGATTCTCCGCGTCGGTCTCGTAGATCTGCCCTTCCAGTGCGAGTGCGCGGATACTGTGCTTCCAGGGAGAGGTGTCGCGTTGGCCCAGCGCGGCGAATGCGAAATCCGATGGCGAATCGTAGGTCAGATGGAAAGTGTAATAGGCCGCGTCTCCCCAGTCCCGGTACAGCTCCCCGACCACTGCCCGTTCAGCGCGGTCGAATTCGATCAATTCACTCAGGACCGCGCGTTGCGAGGCAGTTTCGCGCAGCCCCATAACCACTGACAGGGCAGCGACGAGCACCGCGATTCCCAGCCACAACAAGGCCGCCCGGTCACTCGAAAGAAAGCGGATTTCCCGGATCAGTCCGGTCATGGCCGCATCTTTCGCGCTGCGTGGACGCCGCCGGCCGTCAGCAACCCGAACCAGGCGAACAGCATGGCCAGGGGCGCGCCGGCGCGAGCCAGGCGTTCGCCGGCCGCGGCGGGCCGGAAGGAAAACTCATCGAGCACGTTCCAGTTTTCGGCCGACATGCGGGTGCGCCGTTCGGATTCGGCATCGATGCTGCGATTCATGTCAACGCTATAGGCGAGTTGCTCCACATGGACTCGATTGAGGCCCTGCACGAAGTCGAAGCGCACTTCCTCGGCTTCGCGCAGAAATCGGTGGTGAGTCGCGAGATCGGTTCCCGAAAGCGCACGGGAACCCGCCGCAACCGCAACGACCGGCGAAAGCCAGCCGAAGGTTTCGGCGAAGCGGGCCTGACGCGCTTCGAGCGCCATGCGCTCCTCGGCATGTTTGTTCATCACCTCCGTCAGATCGGCTTCCGCAGACTCCGCGACGACGCCGCGGAAGTTGACCGGCAGGTCTTCCACGCGTTCGACCTCGTATTGCGCCAACAGATTCGCCCGAAGCTGCCGATATTGCGGCGCGGCGGCGTTGTGGCCATCGCCGACTTCGCGCAGTTCCTCCTGCATGCGCAGGTCGGTCGTGAGCTTCCCCGGAATGGGCAGCACCGCGCTGGCGGATTCGACGGCCATGCGCGGGACGATCAGGGCGGTGCCGAGCCATAACAGCACAAGAACGCCGAGGGACGGCGCGCGCAACCGGACCAGGGCCGATACCAGCAGGATCAGGCCGCACCAGACGAGCAGATAGAGCGCGTAGAGGCCGATGATTCCCGCGCTTGCCGGCATCGACCCGCCAGCAGCGACAGCCGCGGCCGACACGAGGGCCAACGGCAACAGCAGCACCAGCGCAACTCCCGCCAGGGCAATCCACTTGCCCGCGTACAGTTCGATTCCCGTCACGCCCTGGGCCAACAACGGCGCCAGCGTATTCTCTTCGCGCTCACGAATGATCAGGCCATGGCCGAGGGCGATCAGCAGCAGGGGTACGAACAGTTGATACACCAGGGCCGCGGTCAACCCCTCGAATCCACCGAGGTCGGCGCTCGCCCTCGCATCGGCGAACATCGCCGTGTTTTGCCGGTGGCCTTCCAGAAACATCGATTGCCCGGTGACCGCGTCGACGCAGGGATCGATCATCGCGAGCGGCGGGGACGCGCGAAAAACGTAATGCCCGTAGTGCACCATCCTGTGTGGATGGCGATCCGGCTGCGAAAGAAAAGTCTCTTCCGCCAGTGCCTGCTGTTCGGAGCGCTCCCGATGTTCCTCGCTCATCCTGAGTGCGGTGGCGATGCTGGTGGCCGTCAGCAACACGGCAAAGATCAGCAACGTGTACAGCGCGAGCCGTGATCTCAGCCTCAGCCGTATCTCTTCTCGTGCTATCGCGAGTATTCGGTTCATGGTCATGCTGCCGCATGCTTCGCGAAGGCGGCATGCACCGCCTCCGTGTCGATCCGGTCCATGCCGGGCGGCCGGTCGAAGGCGCCGACGAGTACGCCGCTCTGCAACAGGTCGATGCGGTCTGCTACATGGCAGGCGCCGTAGACATCGTGGGTGACCAGGAGAATGGTCCGTCCGGCCTCGGCCAGATCCCGGGCCAGCCGATTGAATTCGTCGATCGCCACGGGATCGAGACCCGATGTCGGCTCGTCCAGCAGCAGGATAGGCGTATCCCGCAGGATGGCCAGGGCAATCGCCACCTTCTGGCGCATGCCCTTGGAGTAGGTTTGCATTCGCATGCCCCGGGCTTCGGGTTGCAGGGCCACGCGGTCCAGGGCGGCATCGAGTTCGTCCCGGTCGGTGTCCGTCCCCGCCAGCGAAAGGAAATAGCGGAGATTTTCGTAGGCGGACAAGTGCCCATACAAGGTGGCCGACTCGGGCAGGTAGGCGATCGCTCGCCGGGCGGCGGCCAGATTCTCGTGTACGTCGCGGCCCTGCACATGCACACTCCCTGAAGCTGGCGCGAGGAAGCCGAGAAAGGTCAGCAAGGTGGTTGACTTGCCGGCGCCGTTACCACCCAGCAAGGCATGAACTTCGCCTTGCGGGATGCTGAATGAGACGTCCTTCAGCACTTGTTGGCGGGAGCGTACGACGCTGAGCGCCTGAGCGGAGAGTACAGGCATCGTTCCAGATCCTCTGTTCCTTAGAAATAACTCAGCCATGGTTTGTTGCGCTTCTCGCGATGCTTGTAGGACGCGAAAGCTCTGGCGATGGGATAGTGCGCCAGCACGAGGGCGGCGGTTCCCACCCAAATCCAGGCAACGTTGCTCAAGCCGAAACGTTCCCCGTGTGTTGGCCCAAACATCAGAAACAGGACCGAGTATGCTGCCAACAGGACGTACAGATGCACTACGTAAATGAACAGCGGCACGGAACCGAAGTCCTGAATCGCGCCCAACAAACGGTTACGCTCGGGGATCGACTCGAACCGGGCCAGCAGCACAAGGCCGATACCCAACGTGATCAACAGGAAATCGAGAGAAGGTGGGTACTTTGTGAAGTTGAGGAACGACATGACCGTCTCGACCGGGGTCTCCCCCGCCGACCACGGCAGCGCCTCCCCGTAGAGATTCAGACCCCGCAGCAGGAGCAGTAGCACCAGGCACGACGTCCCCAGGGCGAGCAGCGCTTTCCGTCTTCTCGGCGTTGAAACGGATTGCGCGTACAGAGGCCCGGCGAAATAGCCGAGAAGGATGACTCCGAACCATGGCAGCGCGGGATACGATACGTTGATCGTCAACCCCCCGACCTGGCCGAGGTCGCCGGGGTCGTGAAGCAAGGTCCACAGCACATACCCGGGCCCGCCGGGTTCGAAATCGATCGGTCCGAGGAGGTCATGTCCGAAGACAATCAGGAGGCCCAGGGCGCCAACCCACCAGTAGTTGAGTCGGCAAGCCAGTGAAAGCCCGATCATGCACAGGCCGATGGCCCAGAGTACCTGCAGGAACAGGAATGAGGGGAAGCTGTCGGCCCAGACGAGATAGTAGAGAACCAGCTCGATCAAGACGATGACCAGGCCGCGCTTGAACAGAAACTCGGTTGGTGATCGATACTGACCCTTGGCCGGGTGAGCGTACAGCCACGCCGAGAGGCCCGCCAGGAAAATGAATATCGGCGCACAAAGGTGGGTAAGGTAGCGCGTGATGAACAGATCGGGATCAATGGACTCGAACATCGGGTCGCCGGTCCGTGTGTGCATGTAGAAGCGCTCGCGAACGTGATCCAGCATCATCAGCAGGATGACGACGCCCCGCAGGATGTCGAGCGACGCGATCCGGGTTGCGGCGGGACTCTCGTTGGTCACGGCTAATGGTGCACGGAAAGATGACGGTAGCGGGCCGAGGCGCAACCGGTCGTGGTTGCGCCCCAGACCCGCTCCGGCTAGAACGAATAGGACGCCGTTACGCGGTAGCGGCGGGGTGCGCCCGGTCCGACCCAAACGTCGGCGTACGAATTGGTGTAGTACTCCTCGTCGAACGCGTTGTCCAGGTCAAGGCGAACGGCGAAACGCTCGGTGGGGTTGACCTGGCCAAAGAACCGCGCCGTCGTATAGCTGGGCAAGGTGAAGTCAAAGGCCGTAAAACCAAGACGCTGGTCGGTGTGTTGAAAACCGGCGCCGACGTGCGCAGCCATGCCGCCTACTCGGAAGCCCTGGCTGATTTGCAGATTCACCTGGTGTTCCGGCGAGTTGATGAGTGGGTCACCGGCCTCAATGGTCACACCCCAATCCGCTTCGAGACTGGTGGTGGTGAATTCGGCGTCCGTGTACGCGTAGGAAAGCCATAGCTTGAAGCCGTTCTCGAAGGCGAGGTCCGCGTCGACTTCAAACCCGCGGCTGCGCGCCTCTCCGACGTCATGGGAGAACCAGCCTGCAGCCACGGCCGCTGGGCGATCGTCGTTCACCAGAATGTTGCTCTGATCGATCTCGAACAGCGAAAGCGTGAGGGAGCCGGAGACGCCTTCGGAAAACTGGGCCATGTCCAGTTTCAGGCCAATCTCCGCAGACTCCGTGAGGTTGGGCGCAAACTGGTTGCCTCGATAGTCAGACCCTGGTTGCTGCCGGAAGCCTTCGCCATAGGAGGCGTAGAGGCTCAAGCCCTCGTTGACCAGGTAAACCGCCCCAAACTGCGGCGAAACGCGACTGTCCGATGACGTGGCCGTCCTTGCGGGAACCGCGTTGAGGTTGGTCAAGTCGTGCTCGAAGTCATCCCAGCGAAGGCCTATGCGTACCTGCAACCGATCGGTGATGTCGATCTGGTCCTGCAGGTAGATGCCGAATCCTGTCAGCTCTTCGTTTCGGTTCGTGTTCGGGCCAGGCACGGGCTGCGGAAACTGGCCATAGACCGGATTGAACACGTCCAGGAGAAGATACGCTGCCGGATCGAGCGTGCTGATGTCGGTGTCCCCCGGAAACCAGCCCGGCCGGTAACGCAGGATGAAGTGGCTGATGTCGAAACGGTCATAGTCGGCGCCGACAAGCAGTCTGTGACGCAGTGAGCCGGTGTTGAAGTCACCCGCAACTTCAGCGCGGGCCACGGAGTAGTCCGACTCGAAGTTCCGATAGCGGAAAAACCGTGACAGGCTTCGACCATCCAGGAAGTAGGTCTGGCGTCCGCCGAAGTTCGTTTCCGATGCGTTGCCTTCGAAAGACGTGTCTCGGTAGCCAAGACCGGCCAGGAGACTCCAGTTGTCGGAGAAGTTGTGCTGGGCTTCGAGCTGATGGCCGAGCACCTCGGTCTCGATGGGCCCGTCGCCGGGTTCGCCAACGAAAGTCTCACGCGGCGTGAAGCCATAGGTTTCCGAATAGGCGACACCTCGATCGAAGGGAATCTCCTGCTCCGTGAACTCCAGTTCGTACGTCACGCTGGTCGTCTCGGAGATATCCCAGGTGGCCGACGGATAGAGGCCCAGGCGCCCGGTTTCGACCGTATCCCTGAAGCTCTCTGCATCCTCGTGGAATGCCACGATGCGCAGCCCCAGCTCGTCGTTGGCTCCCGCCGTGGTTTGGAAATCCCCTTCGAAACGCATCTGGTCCCAGCGGCCGAGGGTGGCGCGGAAGTCCCCCGCCCTCTCGAACTGGGGCCGCTTGGTGACAAGATTGACCGTGCCGCCGGGCTCGCCTCGGCCGAACAGGGCCGAGCGCGGCCCCTTGAGCACTTCCACGGACTCGATGCCCACCAGGTCCCGCGGACCCGCGAACCCGCGGCCGGCATTGAAGCCGTTCACCAGGAAGCCGCTGGGCAGATTGATGTCGCCCGAGAAGCCGCGAACGGAAAAGCTGTTCCACAAGCCGCCGAAGTTGTTTTGGCGTGCAACGGATGCGGATAGGTCGAGCGCGTCATCGAGGCTGATCGCACCGACTTCGCGAAGCAGGTCTTCCGCGATGATCTGATCCGCGGATGGTTGTTCGAGACTGTCGAAGTTCCCCTGGTACGCGCGGCGCTTGCCAATCACGAAAACTTCCTCGACGACTGTCTCGGCGTCGGCGGTCGGTGTTGCTTGGGCTGCGGCAGGCAGGGCGTATGGAAATGTGAGTGCGGCGGCGAACGCGAGCGCCACCGGCTTGGAACGGTGTTTGGTCACTTTTCTCAATCCGTAAACGTTCTGAAACACTGCAAAGCCAAGAGCGCAGCGCACATACGCGCAGACGCTCCTGGCCGTGCAAGGAAATCTAGAAGCTTTGGATTGAAGGAGGACCTGTCGGCGGAGGTCGGATCGAGCGGAGGCGCTTTAGCGGTAGCTGTCTCGCGGATTGGGGTACCGCGGAGACGAAGGCGATGAAAACTGACGCATTGAGATCTGCAGTCGGAAGGAGTCCTTCCTGCTCATCGGTCGAGATTGCATGACAGACGACGCCATCGTGCGCGTGGGGACCCGGGCCGAACTCACTCGCATGGGCAACGGAGAGTGCTTGCCCCGCGAGGAAAAGCGCTATGGCGAGCCTTGACACCCAGTTGTGCTGAGTGATCAGCGGCATGAAGTCTCTGTGCACGACTGGGGTCCCTGCGCAGTTCGCGCGCCTCGTTATGCTAGCAAACGATCGAAAGGCGGGGTGGGGAGCCCCGCGAAGAGCGTCATGCGTCCGTAACGGCTCCCTCGCTCGCGGAACTCACCAGCCGCGCGTACTTCGCGAGTACGCCCTTGCGCGCATAGGGCTCCGGCGGCGTCCACGCGGCACGCCGCCGGGCGAGTTCCTCGTCGGAGAGCGCCACGTCGATGCGCCGGCGTTCCGCGTCGATCGTGATCTCGTCGCCGTCCTCGAGCAGCGCGATGGGTCCGCCTTCGAAGGCCTCCGGCGTGATGTGCCCGATGACGAAACCGTGCGAGCCCCCCGAGAACCGTCCGTCGGTGATGAGGGCCACGTCCTCGGACAGGCCGCGGCCGTTGATGGCGCTGGTCGGGCTCAGCATCTCGCGCATGCCCGGTCCGCCGCGCGGTCCCTCGTAACGCACCACGACCACGTCGCCGCGCTCGACGCTGCCGTCCATGATGGCGGCCATGGCGGCTTCCTCGCCGTGATAGACCTTCGCGCGTCCCGTGAACGCGAGGCCCTCGTGACCGGTGATCTTGGCGACCGCCCCGGTCGGCGCGAGGTTGCCGTAGAGCACGACGAGGTGGCTGTCCGGCTTGATGGGGTTCGAGAGGGGTCGGATGATCCGCTGTCCCTCGGGATACGGCGCGACGTCTTCGAGATCTTCCGCCAGGGTCTGGCCGGTCACGGTCAGGCAGTCGCCGTGCAGCATGCCGGCGTCGAGGAGGGTCTTCATGAGCGGTCGGATGCCG
>JAJDTI010000082.1 GCA_022827245.1 Pseudomonadales bacterium
GACCATGGAAATGGCGGATCACCTCCTGGGCGTGACCATGAATGAACCGGGCGTGTCCCGGCTGGTCTCGGTTGATGTGGACGAGGCGGCCGCGCTGGCCGTCGTTTGAGCCTGGCGGGTTTAGGCTGGAGGAAGCCCCGCAGGCCGCTTGGGACGAAAGTGATGGATAAGGACCTGATCCTGATCGTGGGCGGTGCGTTGGTCGCCGCCGTAGTGATTCACGGAATGTGGCTGACCTTCCGGGCCCGGCGCGACCGGCTGCCGGTGGAGCTTGCGGCAGATGCGCCCGAGGCGAACTACGAGGATGCGGATGTCCTCGGACCGCCGCGGGTCGTCTCCTCCGCTGCCGACCAGGGCGACCTCGGACTCTGGCCTTCCGCGGACGGCCAGAAGGACCGGGCGCCCGTGGTGACCACGGCGCCTTCAGCCGTCGAGGAGGAAGCCAACGGGAGGGCGGGCGCCGACCGGCCGCCGATCCTGGCGGTGGAGCCGGCGCCGGCCGATCCGCTGGCCGTGGCGGCTATCGTACCGGACGACTCGGCGCCGCCGGCGATACGTGGCGGAGAAGCCGTCGCGTTGCGCGCTTCGCCCGCGATCGAGGCGGTCGAGGACGAGTTCCACGTCGCTGACGTGGAGGAGGACGCCTTGGTGGCCGAAAGCGCCAGCGCCCTGGACGAGGCGGACCTGGACGAGACGGAAACGCTCGCCGCGCTCGATGCGGTTCCCGCCGTGGCCGTCGCCGGCGCGGGCTTGCTGCGTGCGGGTGTGATGCCGGCCATGGCCAACGGGGCGGATCCCGAACCGGGCGACCCCACTCCGGGCGCCGACCGGCCGGACGTGGACGACGTGGAAGCGGAGCCCCCGGCGCGCGTGGAAGAGGCGTCCGCGCGGAGCGACGGCGACGCGCCTGGAGCTCATGACGGGCACGGCGCAAACGGTCGGGACCGCACGCCGCGGCAGCGTACTTCCGGGTGGCGCAACGGGCGGCGGGACAGCGGCCCGGTCGACGGACAGGGCGAGGAGATCTTCGTCATCAACGTCCTGGCGCGGGATGGAGACGCCTTCAACGGCGCCGACCTGTTCGAGGTCTTCATGCGCAACACGCTGAAGTTCCGCGACATGAACATCTTCCATCGGCTGGACCCGGCGACGGGCGGCGTCCGGTTCTCCGTCGCGAACGCGGTGGAGCCGGGCATCTTCGACCTGTCGGACATGGCCTCCCTGGAGACCCCGGGGGTGTCGCTGTTCTTCCGTCTGCCCGGTCCGGACCAGCCCGGCGAGGTGCTCGACGACATGCTCGGCGTGGCACGGGACATCGGCAAGTCCCTCGGCGGCGACCTGAAGGACGAGAACATGTCCGTGCTGACCGGTCAGACGCTCTCGCACTTCAAGCAGCGCATGGCGGAGTTTTCGCGCAAGAGGATGTCCATGCGCGCAGCGAATGGATGAACGCGAGCGCAGCGCGGCGGAGATCGCCGCGCTGCGCGAGCGCATCCGTTACCACCTGCATCGCTATCACGTTCTCGACGATCCGGAACTCGCGGACAGCGAGTACGACGCGTTGTTCGACCGGCTCGTCGCGCTCGAGGAACGGTACCCGGAGTTCGTCGTTGCGGACTCACCGACGCAGCGCGTCGGGGCGAAGCCCCTGCCCGCGTTCGACAGCGTCGCGCACGAACTGCCGATGCTGTCGCTCGACAAGTGCCTGTCGGAAGACGAGTTCGCGGAGTGGGAAGGGCGCTGCCGCTCCCGCGTGGACTACGAAGGGGACTTCGAGTTCACCTGCGAACCCAAGATAGACGGGGTCGCGGTCAGCCTCATCTACGAGGACGGGGTGCTCGTGCGCGGGGCGACCCGGGGCGACGGGCAGACGGGCGAGGATATCACCGCGAACGTGCGTACCGTGTCCGCGGTGCCGCTGCGGCTGCTCGGAACCGGGTATCCGGCGCGGCTCGAGGTGCGCGGCGAGATCTACATGCCCACCGCCGGCTTCCGCGCGTTCAACGAGGCGGCAGCCGCGGCGGGCGAGCGGACGCTCGTCAATCCCCGCAACGCGGCGGCCGGAAGCCTGCGCCAGCTCGACCCGAAGCTCACGGCGGGCCGCCCCCTGTCCCTGTTCTGCTATAGCGCGGGCCTGCGCGAAGGGTGGCAGCCGGCGACGCACTGGTCGGTGCTGGAGGCGTTCCAGGAGTGGGGCCTGCGCATCAATCCCCGGGCGGCGCGGACGACGGGCCTCGCGCAGTGCTTCGACTACTTCCGCGGGCTGCTCGCGGACCGCGACGGACTCGGCTACGAGATCGACGGCGTCGTCGTCAAGGTCAACGATTTCGCGCTGCAGGACGCCCTCGGCAGCGTCACCCGGAAACCGCGGTGGGCGATCGCCTTCAAGTACCCGTCGGAGGAAGCCACCACCGTGCTCCGCGGCGTCGACTTCCAGGTCGGACGTACCGGCGCGATCACGCCGGTCGCCAAGCTCGAGCCGGTGTTCGTCGGGGGCGTGACGGTGTCCAACGCGACCCTGCACAACATGGACGAGGTCGCCCGGCTCGACCTCAGGGTCGGCGATACGGTGCTCGTGCACCGGGCCGGCGACGTCATCCCGCAGGTGATGAAGGTCATCGAGTCCAGGCGGCCGGCCGACGCGGACGAAATGCCCCGCATCGCCATGCCCGAACACTGTCCCGCGTGCGGAGCTGCCATCGAGCGGCCCGAAGGGGAAGTGGTCGCCCGGTGTCCGGCCGGGCTGACCTGTCCGGCCCAGCGCCGGGAACGTCTCCGGCATTTCGCCTCACGACTCGCTATGGACATCGAGGGCATGGGGGAGAAGCTGGTCGATCAACTGGTGACGTGCGAACTGGTCAAGGACCCGTCGGACTTCTACCGCCTGACGCGGGAGCAGGTCGAGTCCCTCGAGCGCATGGGCGCGAAGTCGGCCGACAACCTAGTCAACGCCGTGGAGGCGAGCAGGGACACCACGTTGGCACGGTTCATCTATGCGCTGGGTATCCGCGAGGTGGGAGAGACGACGGCCGAAAGCCTGGCGAGCCACTTCGGACAGCTCGACAAGCTGCGCGACGCGACGCTCGAGGAGCTCGCCGAGGTCGCGGACGTCGGCCCGGTGGTCGCCGCGCGGGTCCGGGAGTTCTTCGCGGACGAGCACAACGGCAGGGTCGTGGACGACCTCGTCGAGCGCGGCGTGCACTGGCCGGCGCCGGAGCGGCGCGTGTCCACGCCCCTCGCGGGCGAGACCTGGGTGATCACGGGGACGCTCGCGGCGATGACGCGCAACGAGGCCAAGGCGCGGCTGGTGGCGCTCGGCGCCAAGGTGGCCGGCTCGGTGTCGGCACGGACCACGTGCGTCGTGGCGGGGCCGGGCGCCGGCAGCAAGCTCAAGCAGGCGGAACAACTGAAGGTTGACGTCGTCGACGAAGAAGGACTTCTTGCGAAGCTGAAACGGTACGAAGCGGATGAAGGGGGGGGGCCATGAGGAGTTGTAGGGCCAATTGGACGCTAACCGGCGTGGTGCTCGGCGCCGTGTTGCTGGCGGCCGGGTGCGCGTCCGTGCCGGCGAATCCGGGGGACGTGTGCTCCATCTTCCGCGAGAAGCCCGGCTGGTATCGCGGGGCGCTGAAGGCCGAGCAGCGCTGGAAGATCTCGATCCCGGTGATGATGGCCTTCACCTACAAGGAGTCGAGCTTCGTGCACAACGCGCGGCCGCCGCGGACGAAGCTGCTGTTCGTCATCCCGTGGAAGCGTCCGTCGAGCGCGTACGGCTTCGCCCAGGCGACCAACGAGACCTGGTCCGACTACCGGCGCGCCACGGGCCGGCGCGGCGCGGACCGGAACGATTTCGGCGACGCGATCGACTTCGTCGGCTGGTACCTCGACCGCGCGCATCGTCACCTCGGCATCTCGCGGCACGACGCGAAACGCCTCTACCTGTCCTACCACGAGGGCCTGTCCGGCTACCGCAGCGGCCGATGGCAGCGCAACTCCTGGCTGCAGGGCGCGGCCGACCGCGTGGCGGCCAACGCTGCCCGCTACGAACGACAGCTCGCCTCCTGCCGCAGCTCCCTGAAACGCAGGCGCTTCCTGTTCTGGTAGGGGACGCCCTCGCGGTCACCCGCAGGACGGCTGTCGAGCCCGCGTTGGTTGCGGAGACGGGCGCGCAACCGGAGTGTTTGGGAAACCGCCGTACCCCGATGGTCAGCGGTTGTCGTTACCCTCCGTACGGGGCGCCCGATCCGGCGCCGGCCGCAACGCGAGTCTTTCGCGAATGGCGGAATCGACGTCGTACTCCCCCAGTATCTCTGCGACCGCCCGTAGGGTGGTGGCCAGGGGCGGCTCCCCGTCACTCACGCGGCCCGCCCATCCCGAAGCCGGTTCCGGCAACGGCGACCTTATCCCTCACCGCCGCGAGGAGCGCCATGTGCGACTCGCGGTCCGGCCAGTGCTCCCTTCCCGTCGCCAAGACATCGATGCCCATGTGTCGCTCGATGCGCGCCATCCGCTCGAGGGCCACGGCGAGACTGCCGGCGGGGCGCTCCGTGGCGCGCCGCGCCGCCGCGATGGCCTCCCCCAGCCGCGCGAAGGACTCGTGGTCCGCGTCCGAGACCGTGCCGAAAAGGGCCGCCTTGCCTCGGGGCGTGCTCATGCTCGCCGCCCCGCCCCGCGCCTGCTCGCGCAAGAGCGCCCCGTACGCTGCACACTGGGTCCGGCGTGCTGTTCTCGTGACGTTGTCCGCCGTCTCCAGGTGGGAGATGCATGGAGCGCATCTTACGGGAGTCTGCGGGGGGGTACATGGCAGCGGAGCGCCGCTGTGGTGGAACGCTTGAAGCTCCCTGAGGCGCAGGTGCTTCCCGACGTCCTTGCGACGTCCCGATGCAAGGATACGACATCGCCCGTTTCAACCGTGGCCCGGCGCTCCACGCGTTGGCTGGGGGCCAGGGCGATCCGGCCGCGTTTGCCACCGCCCGCCCACCGGCGTTCTCGTGCTTGAGGGGACGCACCCCTGAAATGGACGGCCGTCCGCACCCATCGCTAAAATGCGCGCTCCCTTGGCGACGCGACGCATGCGCACAAAGGTGACGTGACATGGGCGCACAACTCAACCCCCTGCTCGTCGAGCATCGCGAGGCGCTCCTCGCGATGGCCAAGCGTCGCGGGCTTGTCAACGTGCGCGTGTTCGGGTCCATGGCCCGCGGGGATGCGCGTGCGGAAAGCGACGTGGACCTGTTGGTCGAACTGCTGCCGAACGCCAGCGGGTTGGCACTGGGCGGAATGATTGGGGACGCTGAGCGGCTGCTCGGACGGCGGGTCGACGTCGTGACGGTTTCTGCGCTCGCGCCGGCGATCCGTGCGCGCGCGTTACGGGACGCTGTGCCGCTGTGACCCCTGGACCAGAGGCGGACAGCACCTTGCTGGACGACATCGCCGAACGCCTGCGGCGTATTGACGAGTTCACCCAGGGCACCGCACGGACCATCGAAGACTCGCTGCTAGTGCAGGACGCGGTGCTCCGCAACCTGCAGACGCTGTCGGAGTCCACGAGCCGACTGAGCGAGGCGATCAAGGATACCGAGCCCGACATCCCCTGGGAGGACATCAAGAGCTTCAGGAACGTGGTAACGCACGACTACCTCAAGGTCGACCTGGACATCGTGCGCCGCGTGATCGAGAACGACTTGCCGCCACTGGCCGAGGCGCTCGCGAGGTTGGCCGAGCGGGTTGCCGAACGACTCGGCACCCGGCCTGGCAGCCCCGTCCCGTGACGTCCATGGCGTCCTAAGGCGGCCTGCCCGCGGGCGCGGTCCCCCACACACGAAAGCGCTGGTGGACGGGCGGTGGAATACGCGGAGCGAATCCGGACAGCCCGGGAGTCGCCACCGGGCACCGCCGGTCCCTTCGGGCGTATCCTTGCCCGCCAAGGGCCGCTGCAACCGCGCGCGGCGAAATCCACCGGCTGATCGAGGGGAGGACTTCGGCATCGTGGACGGGTCCGAAGCCCTGAACGACGAGCGCAAGGCGGAGATCCAGGACGCGTATCGCGGGTGGCTGGCCGCGCGGGAGTTCCGGGCTCGCCGCGGGCAGCGCGAGATGATCGCCCAGGTCGCCCGGTCGTTTGGCGGAGCCGCGCCCCGGCTGGCCGTGATCGAGGCCGGCACGGGTACGGGCAAGACGGCGGCCTACTGCCTGGCGGCCATTCCTCTTGCGCAGGCGCTGGACAAGCGCGTGGTCATCAGTACGGCGACCGTCGCCCTGCAGGAGCAGGTGGTGTTCCGGGACCTGCCGGATCTCGCGGACCATGCGGGGCTCGACTTCAGCTTCACGCTCGCCAAGGGGCGCGGGCGGTACGTGTGCCCGAAGCGGCTGAGCGAGCGGGTGGGCGGCGACGGCGGCAGGCAGATGAACCTCGCCGAGATCCCGTTGGCCCGGATCCCGGCGCCGGACGAGGAGAAAATCTACGGCGAGATGTCCGACGGCTTCGGGGCGGGGACGTGGAACGGGGAGTTCGACTCCTGGGAGGCGGGCGTTCCCGAGGACACCTGGCGCGCTGTCACGACGGACCATCGGGGCTGTACGGGGAACCGTTGCGAGTTCTTCCAGGAGTGCCCGTTCTTCCGGGCCCGGCGCACGGCGGACGACGCGGACGTGATCGTGGCGAACCATGACCTGGTGCTGGCGGACCTCGCCCTCGGCGGCGGCGTCGTCCTGCCGGATCCGGAGGAGACGATCTTCGTGATCGACGAGGCGCACCACTTTCCGGATCGGGCCCAGCGCCACTTCACCAGGCGCGCGCGCCTGAGGGGCTCGGGCCAGTGGCTCGAGCAGGCGGGCACCGTCGCCGGCACCTGCGCGCAACGCTTCGGCAGGCCGTCGGAGGTCGAGCGTCTCGCCGCGGCCATGGCGCCGGAACTCGACACCGCCGCCGCCCTGGTCGCCCAGGTGGGGGAGTTCGCGCGCCAGCTCGAATACCGCGGCGGGTCCGACGACCGGGCGCATCACCGGTTCGCCTTCGGACGGGTCCCCGAGGTCCTCGCGGAGCCGTGCGGCGCCCTCGCCGCGTACTGCGACACCGTGGCGGGCCGGCTGGAGACCCTGCACGGCTACCTGGAGGAGGTGTCGAGCGGCGAACGGCCGTGGATGCACGCGGAGCAGGCGGAGGACTGGCTCGGCCCCGTCGGCCAACTGGCGGCCCGCGCGGCCTCGGACGCGGGCCTGTTCCGCGACTACGCCGAGGCCGCGGGGTCTCCGGACAGGGAGGCCGCCGAAGACATGCCGGAGGAGCGGGAGGAGGTCGTGTCCACGGCGCGCTGGATCGCCCGGCTGGCCTTCGAGGCGGGGGAGGATCACGAACTCGTCTCGGCGCCGCTCGATCCGGGCCGGATGCTCGCGGAGGTGCTGTGGAGCCGCTGTTACGGCGCGTTGTGCACGTCGGCGACGCTGCGGGCGCTCGGCACGTTCGACCGGTTCCGCGAACTGGCCGGACTGCCCGACGACACGCAGGAGCAGTTCGTGCCGAGTCCGTTCGACTTTCCCCGCCTCGCGACCTTTCACGTGCCGGCCATGCGGTCCGACCCGCGCAATCCCGCGGCGCACACCGAGGAGCTGGGCCGCCTGCTGCCGGACCTGCTGGCGATGGAACCGAGCGCGCTGGTCCTTTTCTCTTCCTGGCGACAGCTCCGGGAGGTGCGCGACGGGCTGGAGCGCGCGGTCACGGAGCGCTGCCGCGTGCAGGGCGACCGTTCGAAGCAGTCGCTGCTCGAGGACCATCGCGCGGCGGTCGACGGCGGCGAGCCGAGCTACCTGCTCGGACTGGCCAGCTTCGCGGAGGGGATCGACCTGCCGAATGACTACTGCCGCCACGTGATCATCGCGAAGCTGCCTTTCTCGGTACCCGAAGACCCCGTGGAGCAGGCTTACGGCGAGTGGCTCGAGAGCCAGGCCCGCAACCCGTTCCTCGAGGTGGCGGTGCCGGACGCGGCCGTCCGGCTCGTGCAGGCCTGCGGGCGGCTGATCCGGCACGAGGAGGACCGCGGCCGGATCACGCTCCTCGACCGCCGCATCGTGACGGCGCGCTACGGCAGGGCGCTCCTCGAGTCGCTGCCCCCGTACCGGCTCGATATCGCCCGTTAGCGCGACCTTCGGTCGCGTTGGGAGTTTCGCTGACGCGAAACTCCTACGGCGCGAGCTCCTGGCGCGACCTGACGGTCGCCGGGCAGTCAGATCGAGAGTTCCGGCGGACGCAGCCCGAGCCGGTTGGCGGCCTGCCCCACGATGTAGCCGATGATCTCCGCGGCGTCGGGCGGAACGGACGCCCCGCTCGCCTCGTGCAGTGCGTTCAGTTCGGCCGCGAAACGCCGGACCTGCTCCGCGTTGGCCTGGTCGAGCACCCGGGCGGTCACGCGCATGAGATTCGGCGACACCTCGTACCAGGCCCGGTCCGAGTTGTCGGCGGCCACGTCCTCGATCATGGCCAGGGCCACGGTCATGTCCGTGTCGACGGCGAGCGAGTGCCACGGCTCGTTGTCGAGGAACTCCGACAGGTGCAGCCGGGTCTCCCCGTCGAGGGGGTCGACGCCGTCCATCGACACGTCGGCGGCCAGGTCGACCATGATGCAAAAGTCGGCCATGTCCTGTTCGGCGAGCGTGCCGAGCGCCTCCTCCGCACCCTCGTTCAACCCGTTTCTCGCCAGGAACTCGATCTCGTCGCGGAGTTCCTGCGCCCGCAGGACGAAGGCCTCGTGATGCGAGGCGTCGTCCGCGTGCGTCTCCGCCAGCCGCTGGTGGATGCTGTCACGCCACGTCCAGAAGCGGACGAGGTTGCGCGAGGGGTCGCCGGTTTCGGGCACAACTGCCTCCCGGGTTTCGGGGTCCCGGTAGCCTATCAGCTTGCCGGTCGGGGAGGGCTCCGGCGTTGCGCCGCGGCGCTTCACGCCATCGAGTGCTGGTCTCCGGAACTTGGAGTGCCCCGAGTGGATCAGGCGGCTTCGCCGACCGAAACGCTCACGCGTTTACCCAGTCGTCGCAGAGCGCGGTCGATCGTCGCGGCCTTGGTGGCGTGGTCGGGATTGAGCATGCGCCGCACCTCGCTCTCGGCCACCTCGAGGTCGCGGGCGAGACGGCGTTGCGACACGCCGACTTCGCGGAAAGCCTCGTAGAGTGCCGCCTTCAGAGCGATTGGCAGCGGCGGGACCACGAGGGACTGGCGTTTCGTCGCAGGTGACGGTCGTGGCAGGTTCCGGCCTTCGCGGATCGTCGCGGCGATGAGCTCGCGCAGGAGGTCCCGGGCCTCGGACAGTGCCTCGTCGCGGGTCGCACCGTCGGTCGCGCCCCAGCCGAAGTCCGGGAACGTGACGACGTGGTGGCCGTCATCGTCGCGTTCGATGTCCGCCGGATAGTCGTAGGTGTCAGACATCGGTTGGCTTCTCCATCGTTGAATCGCTTGCGGGTGTCCGGGTTAGAAAGTGTTCCTGTCGATGCCGAGGTCAGCGAGCATCTTGGCCAGCAACCCCTTGCCAATCTCTTTTCTCCGGTCCTTGACGGTCGTCTTGCGGTCGCCGACGTAGAGGCTGCCGTGCGAGCCGCGCCCTTCCGCCGCGACGAAGCGGACTTCCAGTTTGCGTGCTCTCGCCCATCGGCGGACCCTCCCGATGAACTGCCGGCCGGTCATCGCGACATCGTGTCAGTCGGTGCCCGGCCCGGTCAAGAATAGCTGCGCGCATTTTTGACCGCAATCGGCGGGCTTGCCGCCAGCGCGCGGTGGGCCGCCGCAAGGGCAGCCCCTACGAGGCCATCAACTGCCGGTCCCGAAGCGCCGTGATCTCGTCGCGCAGCGCGGCGGCCTCCTCGAACTCCAGGTTGCGTGCCCGCTCGAGCATCTCCTCCTCGAGCTTCGCGAGCAGCTTGCCGAGGGCCGCCGGGTCTTCCGGCAGGGCGCGCTGCCGCTTGCGCTCGGCCTTGCGTCCGCGCGTCTTCGGCATGCCCGGGGCGGCCCGGGCGCCCTCCATGATGTCGGGGATCTCCTTGACGATGCCCCGGGGGGTGATGTTCCGCTCGGCGTTGAAATCGAGCTGCCTGCGGCGGCGGCGATTGGTCTCGTCGATGGCGGCCTGCATGGAGCCCGTGACCGTGTCGGCGTAGAGGATCGCCCGTCCGTGCAGGTGCCGCGCGGCGCGCCCGATGGTCTGGATGAGGGACCGCTCCGCCCGCAGGAACCCCTCCTTGTCCGCGTCCAGGATCGCGACGAGGGAGACTTCCGGCATGTCGAGCCCTTCCCGCAGCAGGTTGATGCCGACGAGCACGTCGAAAACGCCGAGGCGCAGGTCGCGCACGATCTCCATGCGTTCGACCGTGTCGATGTCGGAGTGCAGGTAGCGGACGCGTACGCCGTGTTCGTCGAGGTAGTCGGTCAGGTCCTCCGCCATGCGCTTGGTGAGCGTCGTCACCAGCACCCGTTCGCCCCGGGCGACCGTGACGCGGATCTCCTCGAACAGGTCGTCTACCTGGGTGGACGCCGGTCGGATGGTGACCTCCGGGTCGACCAGCCCGGTGGGCCGGACGACCTGTTCGACGACCTGTCCTGCGTATGTCCCCTCGTAGGGGCCCGGCGTCGCCGAGACGAAGATCATCTGCGGCGCCAGCGCTTCCCACTCGTCGAACCGCAGGGGCCGGTTGTCGAGGGCGGACGGGAGCCGGAAGCCGTACTCCACCAGCGTCTCCTTGCGCGAACGGTCGCCCTTGTACATGCCGCCGAGCTGGGGAACGGTGACGTGGGACTCGTCGATCACGAGGAGCGCGTTCTTCGGCAGGTAGTCGAACAGCGTGGGCGGCGGTTCGCCCTCCTGGCGCCCCGACAGGTAGCGGGAGTAGTTCTCGATCCCGCTGCAGTAGCCCACCTCCCGGATCATCTCGAGGTCGAAGCGCGTGCGCTGCTCGAGGCGCTGCGCCTCGACCAGCTTGTCGCGCTCCTTGAGGTACGCCACGCGCTCGACCAGCTCCTCGCGGATGTCGTCGACCACGGCGAGGATCCGCTCCCGCGGCGTCACGTAGTGCGTCTTCGGGAAGACCGTGTAACGCGCCACCCGCTGCAGCACCTCCCCGGTGAGCGGGTCGAAGAGCGACAGGTGCTCGACCTCGTCGTCGAACAGCTCGATGCGCAAGGCCTCCTTCTCGGACTCGGCCGGAAAGACGTCGATGACGTCGCCGCGCACCCGGTAGGCGCCGCGCTGGAACGCCGTGTCGTTGCGCGTGTACTGGAGCTCCGCCAGCCGCATCAGGATGTAGCGCTGGTCGACGCGGTCGCCCCGGTCGAGGTGCAGGACCATCCGGAGGTAGGACTGGGGGTCGCCGAGGCCGTAGATCGCGGAGACCGACGCCACGATGATCGTGTCGCGGCGCTCGATGACGGCCTTGGTCGCGGACAGCCGCATCTGCTCGATGTGGGAGTTGATCGACGCGTCCTTCTCGATGTACGTGTCGGACGCGGGTACGTAGGCCTCCGGCTGGTAGTAGTCGTAGTAGGAGACGAAGTACTCGACGGCGTTGCCGGGGAAGAACTCGCGGAACTCGCCGTAGAGCTGCGCCGCGAGGGTCTTGTTGTGCGCCAGCACCAGCGTCGGCCGCTGTACGGCCTCGATGACCTTGGCGACCGCGAAGGTCTTGCCGGAGCCGGTGACGCCGAGCAGGGTCTGGTGCGCGAGGCCGTCTTCCAGTCCGTCCACCAGCCCCGCGATCGCCGTGGGCTGGTCGCCCGCCGGCGCGTAGTTCGCGACGACCCGGAACTCGGAGGGTGCCTGCATCGATCGGGTTCGAGGCTCGGGAAACGACCATTACATCACGGGCCCGGAGGCGGGGCGACCTCCGGGGCGACGGGCGCGGCAGGCCGGCTTTCTGGTCGATCCGCGGAGGAGTATGGTTACGTCTCGGGAAAGCTTGTGAGGAGGGAACCCCATGAAAAGGGCGGCCTCGATGTCCACTCGCGGCGGGGCGTTCGTTGCGGTTCTGGCCGGCGGCGTCCTGACCCTTGGCGCACTTGCCGAGGACAGCGCCGGGGCGGGTGCGCCTGACTTCTCCGGGATCGAGGAGGTCGTGGTCGTCGTCGGCAGCCGGGCCCGCGACGAGAGCCGGGCGGACGACCTTCCGGTCGGCGTGGACGTGTTCCAGGAGATGGATCTCGAACGTGCCGGCGAGGTCGACCTCGGCGCCGCGCTCACCAAGCTCTCACCGTCGTTCAACTATTCCAGGCTGTCGGTCGGGGACGGTGCGGCCCACAGCGCCGCGACCTTGCGCGGGCTGGCGCCGGACCAGACGCTGGTGCTCGTCAACGGCAAGCGCCGGCACAGCATCGCGTGGCTGCGCGTGCTGGACGGGGTGATCGGATACGGAACCGGCGGGACGGACCTGCGCAGCCTTCCGGCGGCGGCGCTCGCGCGCATCGAGGTGCTCCGCGACGGCGCGGCGGCGCAGTACGGGTCCGACGCCATCGCCGGCGTGCTCAACCTGGTCCTGCGGGACGACGCCGAGGGCGGCGAGGTGACCGTCTACGGCGGCGAGGGCGGCGGCGACGGCTCGTCCCAGAGCGTATCCTTCCACCAGGGCCTGGCGCTCGGCGCCGAAGGGTTCGTCCACGTCTCCGGCGAGTGGCACGACGAGAATCCCCTGCGGCGCAACGGCGGCAACGGCGGCCATGACCCGAACTTCCAGGATGAACTCATCACCACCAGCGCGCCCGCCGTGAAGGGCCGGTCGCTGTTCGTGAATGCGGGCCTGCCGGTCGGGGACGTGGAGCTCTACGCGTTCGGCGGCGTGTCGCGGCGGGAAGGCCGGTCGAGCGGTGCGTACCGCTTCCGCCACAACTACTGGGAGGGGCTCGACTCGGGCGATCCGACCTGGGACTTCGTGCTGCCCAACTTCGTCAACTTCCACGAACGCAACACGCACCCCGTGTACCCCGACGGGTTCCTGCCCTACGAAGAGACGCGCATCGAGGACGTCTCCTTCGCCGCCGGGATGCGGCGCACCCTCGGCGCATGGGATCTCGACGCGAGCGCCGTCTACGGCAGGAACGAGTACGGCTTCGGGGTCTCCGGCTCGATCAACGCGTCCGTGGGCGCGCACTACCTGCATCGCAACCCGGGGGCGAGCGTGGCCGACATCGTCGCCAACGCGGGCCCGCTGTCGGGCGACAGCGGCGGCATCGAGCTTGACCAGCTCACGGTGAACCTCGACGCGCGCCGCGCGTTCGAGGACAGTGTCCTGACCGCGGTCGCGGCGGGGCTCGAGCACCGGCACGAGGGCTACGCGCAGATCGCCGGGGACGAGGCCTCCTGGTCCTGTGGGCTGCCCCACGCTGACGACTACGGCGCGTTCGCCGTCGGGCCGGACGGAACGCCGCTCACGGGCACGGTCGCCGCGTGCGGCTTCCAGGGGTACCCGGGGTACAGCCCGCGCAACGCCCAGCTCTCCGACGACAGCCGCAAGAGCCAGGCGGCCTACGTCGAACTCGAGACGCAACCGTTGCCGGCGCTCTCGGTGGCCTTCGCGCTACGCGCCGAAAACTACAGCGACGCCGGGTCGAACACGACCGGCAAGGTGGCGGCGCACCTCTTGATCGCGGACGGGCTTGCGCTGCGGGCGGCGGCGTCCACGGGGTTCCGCGCTCCGAGCCTCGCCCAGCGCCGCTTCAACTCGCTCCTGTTCGTCGGCAGCCAGGAGGGACTGACGACGGTTTTCGCCGCCAACGAGGGACACTCGATCCCGAGGTCGTTCGGGGTGGACGCCCTGGAGCACGAGACGGCCGAGAACTGGAGCGCGGGGCTGATCTACACGGCTGCGGACAACTTTCGCGTCACGCTCGACGTCTACCAGACGGACATCGAGGAGCGGGTGGTGCGCTCGCGCGGGCTGGGCTGCGCGGGGGTGCCCGTATGCGACGCGCAGCGTGTCTCGACGGCGGCGTTCTTTTTCAACGGCGTGGACACGGAGACGCGCGGTGCGGACCTGACCGTGCGCTGGGGCGTGCCGGCGGCGGGCGGCTATCTGTGGCTGTCCGCGAACGCGAACGCGAGCAAGACCGAGATCGCGGGGGAACGGCTGCCGGCCGGCGCCCCGGCGGGACTCGCGTTCGCGGACTACTTCGGCGGCTGGGCGGCCGACACGCTCGAGCGGGGGCAGCCGCGGCGCCAGGGCAACTTCACCGCGGACTGGGAACGCGGCACGTTCGGCGTGCTCCTGCGCGCGAACCATTACGGGAAGACCACGCAGCACCCGCTGGACACGGGCATGATCACCATCGACGCGGCGACCACCGTCGATCTCGAGGCCCGGCTCAGGATGGGATCGGTCCGGGCGGCGATCGGCGTCAACAACGTCGCCGACGAACTGCCGACGGAACTCGGGAAGACGCACCTCTCGAACGTGCTGTGGGGCATCCGCTACCCGGTGGACACCCCGTTCGGACTGGCCGGGCGCGTGGCGTATCTGCGCGTCAGCGTGGGCTGGGGCCCGTAACGGATTCGCCGGCGGATCAGTACGCGTACTGGTCGACGCGGGCCTGGGCCTGGGAGACGCCCTTGCCCCGGGTGACGTCGGGGCGCATCCATTCGGCGACCGCCGCGCCGACGTAGTCCTGAGCGAACGTTCCGTCGCGCAGGTCGTCGCCGGACAGCCACTCGCCGCGGTAGGGCACGGGGAAGCCGTGTCCGCTCATCTCGTAGGCGTACACGCGGGAGAGCGCGTCGCCTTCCGGGTAGTCGCCGACGTAGGTCGCCCACGGCGTCTCGATCTTCACCTGCTCGCGCATCGCCGCGTGCACGGCCGCGACGTAGTTGCCGTAGTCCCAGTCGGGGATCGCGTGCTCGTGGAAGGTGGAGCCTCCGGGCAGGCCGAGACCGCCGTCCCCGTCGGGGACCACCAGGAAGAGCGGGCCGTCGGGCCCCGGCCGCTGGAGCAGCATCCGGGTCACTCCGACCGGCCGGTCCGAGTGTACGGCGACGATCCGGCGCGCGTCGGGCGAGAGCGCCTCGGAGGCGGCGTCGTTGAACACGTAGTAGCCCGTCGCGGGCGGGAAGCTCTTCGCGGCGTACTTGTTGAAGAACCCCGCGCGGTGGCGCGTCGAGCGGTTGCGCGCCGCCCGGTGCCAGCAGTGCATGTTCATCAGGAGCAGGTCGCCGCGGGCGAGCTCCGGGTCGATGAACGTGTCGTCGTCGGGCGTCGGAGGCGGCGTGACGTGCAGCGCCCGTTCGCCGACGTCCCGGACCCGTTCCGGGCGATGGGACCCGGGCGAGACGAAGAGCGGGCCGACCTCCTCGTCGTAGTCGGTGAAGGGCACGATGGCGAAGAGCCAGTGCATCGACGAGCCGACGGGCCGCCAGCGCTTGTAGTCGTTGTGCTTGGGGATCCCGGCGCCGCCGGGGGTGCGGTCGTAGAGGACGAAGGCCGTCAGGATCGGGTCTTCCCCGAGCAGGGCGGTGACCGGTTCGAGTACGCGGGGATGCTCCGCGATGGCGGCGAGGTCGGGGTCGGCCATGCAACTGCGCGCAAGCGTGTACCGGGCCGGCTCCGGGTAGGTCTTGCCGGGCGGTCCCGACGTGTGCCAGCCGTGCTTCGGATACGCGCGCTCGTACGTGCGGATCTCGGCGTCGTCGAACTGCTGCCGGAGCACCAGGAAGCCGTCGCGTTCGTACTGTTGGATCTGTTCCCGGGTGAGCATCCGTCCCCGTGCCGGGTAGCGCAAACCTGGCGAAGGTTACCGCAGGAGTCCGCGTGATCGCCAAGCCGCCAAGCGCCTCGCGCCCTGCGGTACTGTGCCCTGCGGTACCATTGCCGCGGTGCGCCCGGTCCCGGGCGAAATGCCGATGGAGAGGACATGACTTACACGAGATTGCGCGTTTCGAGGTCGGAGGGCGTCGCCAACATCGAGCTGTCCTGCCCGGACGAGTTCAACCGGATGCCGCCGGCGTTCTGGGACGAGTTCCCGGCGGCGGTGGCGGAGGCGGATGCGGGTGGCGACGCGCGGGTGCTGGTCCTCTCGTCCACGGGCAAGCACTTCTCCTCGGGCATGGACCTGAAGGTCTTCACGGAGGCGCCGCCCCCCGCGACCCGCGAACGGGGCCGTCTCGGCGAGGCGGGGATCCGCGGCATCGCCCGCTTCCAGGACGCGTTCAACGTCCTGGAGGACGTGCGCATCCCGGTGCTCGCGGCCATCCAGGGCGGCTGCATCGGCGGGGCGGTGGACATGATCGCCGCCTGCGACATCCGCTACTGCACGGCCGACGCCTTCTTCTGCATCCAGGAGATCAACATCGGCCTCGCGGCCGACGTTGGCACGCTGCAGCGCCTGCCGCTGCTGATCCCGGACGGCCTGATGCGGGAACTGGCCTACACGGGCCGGCGGATGTACGCCGAGGAGGCGAAGGAGGTGGGCCTGGTCAACGCCGTGTTCGAGACGCACGAGTCGATGCTCGAGACGGTGGCGGGCATCGCGCGCCAGATCGCCTCGAAGTCGCCGCTCGCGGTGACGAGCACCAAGCACCTGCTGAACTACGGTCGGGAACACGGCGTGCGGGAGACGCTCGCCTACCAGCAGGTGTGGATGGGCGCGGTGAGCCACGGCGGCGACATGGCGAAGTACTTCGAGGCGAAGTCCCGTGGCGAGGAGGCCGAGTACGAGGACCTCACGCCACGTCGCGGCGCGGAGGGCACCGGTTCTTGAAGTTCGGCGTCCTCCAGTTCTTCAGCTGGCAGAAGGCGCGCGTCGACCTGCCGACGGTCTACGAGCGGGCGCTCGACCGCGTGCGCATCATGGACCGGACCGGCTACGACGCGGTCTGGCTGGCGGAGCACCACTTCTCGACCTACAGCGTGTGTCCGTCGGTGCACCTGATGGGGATGCACGTCGCCAGCATGACGGAGAACCTGCGCATCGGGACGGGCGTGTCCCTCGCCGCGCTGTATCACCCCACGCGGCTGGCGGAAGAGGTCGCCCTGCTCGACGTGCTGTCGGGCGGGCGGGTGAACTGGGGCGCCGGCCGCGGCTTCGACGCCAAGGAGTTCGAAGTGTTCGGCGTCCCGCGCGACGAGTCGTACGCGCGGTTCCGCGAGCACGTGGACATCGTGCTCCGGGCGTGGCGCGACGAGCGTCTCGACTACGACGGGCGGTTCCACTGCCTGCACGATGTCGAGGTCCTGCCGAAGCCGCTGCAGCAGCCCCATCCGCCCGTGTGGATCGCCTCGTCGTCGCCGGAGGCCATCGAGTGGTCGGCGCGCCAGGGCCACGCCATCCTCATGGACCCGCACGCGCCGCATCCGGAGCTGGGCGAGAAGTACCGGACGTACCGGCGGGGCCTCGAGGAAAACGGCCACCGTCACGCGCAGGACACCCCCATGGCGCGCCTGGTCGCCATCGGCCGCACGGACGCGGAGGCCGAGGAGATCGCGCGGGCGGGCGCCCGCTGGACGGTCGGGTCCTACGCCAACCCGAAGACCCACTCGCCTCGGGGCAGGCCCCGGGTCGTGCACGCCCGCGATCCCGTGCAGCGGTACGTGGACGAGATCATCGTGCACGGCTCGGCGCCCCGCGTCATCGACGAACTCCGGCGCCTCGAGGAGGAACTGCCGCTCGACTACCTGCTCGCCGCCCCGCTGAGCCACGAATCATTCTTGCGCCTGACCGACGAGGTCATCCCCGCGCTCGCCTGACGCGGGCGCACCCGCCAACGGAGTCACACATGCTCGATCACGTCATCGTCCTCACCTCGGACCTCGAGGCGTTCCGCGCGCAGTTCGAAGCGGACACGGGCGTCGCGCTCACCGTCGGGGGCGCGCACCCGGGCATCGGCACGGCCAACCTGCTCGCGTCGCTCGGCGAAGGCGTCTACATCGAGTTCATGGGCCCCGACCCCTCCTTCGAGACCCCCGAGGGCCTCGGAGCCAGGCTTGCCGCGCAGGGAGAGCCGCGCATCGGCGGATTCGCGGCCCGCTCCCGGGACATCCGCGCCACCGCCGCGGCGGTCGAGGCGGCGGGACTGGCCGCGCCGTCTCCGGCGGCGGGTTCGAGGGCGGCCCCGGACGGCAGTCTGATCTCCTGGACGGCGCTGTTCACCGGGGGGCATGCGTACGGCGACCAGGTGCCGTTCTTCATCGACTGGGGCGAGACGCCGCATCCCTCGGCGACATCCGCCCAGGGTCTCGAACTCCTCTCGTTCGAGGTCGTGCACCCGGAACCGGACGGCCTGTCGGACCTCTATCGGCACATGGGAGTTTCCGTGGACGTGATCGCGGGCCCTGCGCCGGGGTTCCGGCTGCGCATGCGCACGCCCGAGGGCGAGCGGGCACTCGCGTCGGAGCTGGGGGAACGCGTCTTCGCGCCTGACGCCGTCCGGCAGGACTGACGCGGCGCAACGCCGCAGCGTCCCGCTACGGGGCGAACAGCCGTTCGCAACCCGTCCCGGCGAGCCATCCGTCGACCGTGTCGCGGTCGGCGCCGTCGAGACGCGCGTACTCCTGCCGGACCCATTGCAGGCACTTGGCCTGGTAGGGAAAGGGCTGCTGCACCCAGGGCAGGCCCTCCACCTCGGTCTCCACGGTCTCGGCCCGGGTCTCGAAGGCCCGCGCGTTGGCGAGCATCACCGGCACGTAGGTCCGGCCGACCTCGGCGAGCAACGCCGTGAGCGTCTCCGGAACCGCGTCCCGGTCGAACCAGTGCTCCTCCTCCGGCTCCAGCCCGGACAGGTCGTCGACCAGCTGCACCCAGGCCAGCACGCGCGGCGCGTGCCGCTCGGTGAGCCGGGCGGGAGTGGGGTCGAACGCCGCGAGCTGCGTGAGCTGTCCGTACAGCCCGAAGTCTCCGGAGGCGGGGCGTTGTCCGAACAGGTACGGGCCGCTCTGGATGTGGGCGTCGAGGGCTTCGAGGAAACGCCGGTAACTGGCCTCGATGACCGGCGCCGTCGTGTCATTGCTGCCGACGACGTACAGGCGCCCGATCTGGCGGTCCCGGACGAACGCGGACATCGGGGCGATCTCCGCGTCCGTACCCGCGAGGTTCCTCCAGCGCGGGAGGACCTCCCCGGCCAGCGCGATGTCCGCATCGTAGTACCAGCGGTAGTGGAACATCGCCTTGGTGAGCCACTCGTCCGCGTAGTCCTCGAGCAGGTAGTTGACGAAGGCGATGGCCGGGTCGGAGGGAATGACCGACCGTCCAAGGACATCCGCTTCGAGCCGGCGGATGATCGGCGTCGAGTCGACGACGGCCTCGAGCCCGCCGTCGGCGGCCTCGAAGAAGAACGTGGGCAGCAGGGACACTTTGGGTTCGGGGAGCTTTTCCCCCGACCCGGACCCTTCGATCAGCAGCCGGTAGGGAATCCGCCGGTAGCGCAGCACCGCGACCATCTTGCGCGTGTACGGAGAGCCGGGGGCGCCACGCAGGGCGATGGGGTTGGCAAGGGACATGGCGGTCTCCGGTCGTGTTGGACGTGATGGACGTGTCGGGCGGGCGCTTCCGCGGGACCGCCCGGGCGCTGCGCTTCCCTTCCGGGAAGGAAGCGGGAGCGCATGCTAGCAGGCGGAGCAACCGGGGCGTACCGTTGCACGCCTCACAAAACGTCGCATGAAAGGCCCGAACGCCTCATAATGTACATGCCTAGGATGCTGATGCGACGAGGAGGGCAAATGTCAGTCGGCAAACAGGAAGTGTTAGGCCGAGCATTAGTGGTGGCAGTCTCGGTGTGGGTGGCGGGTTTGGTGATTGCTCCCGCCACGGCAAATGCGGAAGAACGGGCGACCAACCAGGTGATCGAGGAGGTCGTGGTGACCGGCACGCGGCGGCCGGGCCGTACGATCACGGAGTCGCTGTCTCCCATCGACGTCGTGTCCGGCGAGGACATGGAGAAGCAGGGCTACGCGGAGATGGACGACCTGCTGCGCACGAACGTGCCGTCATACCAGGTGAACAGTCACCCGATCGACGACGCGGGG
>JAJDTI010000131.1 GCA_022827245.1 Pseudomonadales bacterium
TTCCGGCCCGAACTCGATGCCGACGGCGGCTCCGTCGGCGTCCCCGTTGATCGCCTGCAGGTCGATCTCGGTCGTGGCGTGCATCGCGCTCACACGGAGCGCCATGGCGTGCGCGCCAGTTCAGTAGAAACACTCGTTCACCGCGGACACGCGCCCCGCGATCAGTTCGATCTGCATGCGGTTGATGGCGCGCCCCGCGACAACATCGAGGCTCCGCATGCCGCCGAGCGGCAGGTACTGCACGGAGAATATGCCCATGTATTCGCGCAGGGCATCCGGCACCAGCGACAGCGCCCTGATCACGTTGGCCGAGTGTCCCTGCGGCCAGAGGTCCGCCTCCGCGCCGACCGCGCCGTCCACCGGCACCGTGGGGACGAATCCCATGTCCTCCGTGAGCATCGCCGGACGGTAGCAGCTGATCTCGCCGGGTTCCGGGTCGGGCAGCTTCTCGAGGTCGAGTCCCAGCGCGCGGTGGAACTCGTCGATGCTGAGCACCGCGACCACGATGCCGACGAGTTCCACGTAGGCTTCCTTGCTGAGACCCGCCGCGACGTTGTCCTCCACGTACTGTCGCGTGATCCGGGCCTGGTCGGTGACGACCCGGTGGGCCGCGTCGACGGCCACCTCGGGCAGACCTTCCCCGCAGTCGTGCTGCCCGGTGACGGCCATCGGGGACAGTGCCTGCTTGCGGGCAGCGCACAGCCGGCACGTGGGCGCGTTGCGCGACTCCTGCGCGATGGCGACCCGCTCGGCGCCGGTCCACCAGGTGCCGGGTCGAGCAAGCGCTTCCCAGTACGCCCGATACGCCGGGGCGATGTCCTCCCGGATCGGGAACGGGGCTCGGTCGTAGTCGAAGAAGGTCATGTTCGCCCCCGCGTCGCTGCAATCAAGTTAACGCGTACGCCCTCCCCGGGGTCAAGGCGTGCGCTCCCTGCAAACAGCGCGAGTGCGACATCGCCGCCAAGTCGTGTAGGCATTCGGCCCACGGCGTGGCAAAGGCGGGCGTCCCTCGATTCAATGGCGACCCCCCACAGATCGGAGTCGACCCGCATGAAACCGGAGGCGCTTCAAGTCGGCCCGATGCCGCCGGCGTTGGCTGAACTGCTCGGGGAGGCGGATCGTCTGCTCAAGAAGATCGAGGCGCGGACGGCGCAACCCGTTCAACCCACCGGGGGAGTCAAGAAGGTCACCCAGGTGCTGTACGAGTCCATCGCGCTCGTGCAGAACTACGCGAACCGTGCCGAGGCGCTGCGGTACCAGATCGAGGACCTCAACTTCGTGCTGTACGGCGTGCCGGAGGAGAAGCCGGACATCGCGGGCGCCGTGGCCCGCATCGAGGAACACGTCGACGACCTGCTCCTGCAACGCCGCAAGATCCTGCGCTGGCGCACGGATCTGCCGGGGCGGGAGGGCCGCGCCCTGCTGGCGGCCATGTACGATCACATTCTCGGAGAAGTGCAGACCCTCCTGCAGACCACGGTGGCTACGCTCAGTGATCCCCTGAAGGCGTTGCCCGAGCGCGGTGAGTACGTCGCGCCCGGCGTGGTCAAGCTGGTGGTTACTTCCCACTTCGCAATGCCACCCGCGTTTGACGACCTGGAGGCTTGGGCCGAGCGCTGCCTGGGGACTTCGTAGGGCCCGTCCCGGCCTTGGGGTCGGTCGGGCTGGGGCGGAGCCTTGCGAGGGGGTTCGAGCAGACGTTGGCAGGGCAACCGCCATCCCGAGAATGCGCCAAGCACCGCAATCCGGTGACATCCGTTTCCGGTTTTCCCTCATACCGGTCATGAATCTGCCCAGTCTTGGTCCATGGCGCTCGACTTGCTGAAGGAGCTGCTTCCGTTCTCGTTTGCCAAGATCGTCGTGCCCGCCTGGCGCTCTCGCTCGAGCTGGGTCGATTGACGCCGCTCCGAGACCGGTAGCCGCTTCCCTCCACTCGCCCCGCGGCCGGTCGCCGAGTGAGCGCCGAAGGCGGACAATCACACCGGAAGACCAAAGGAGAGTCGCGATGCTGGCTGATCGAACCGGCCCCCTCAACGACCTGACGATCGTGGACTGCACCCAGGCGCTCGCGGGACCCTTCGGGACCGCGCTGCTGGCGGATCTCGGCGCCGACGTGATCAAGGTCGAGCCGCCCGGCGGCGACGGGTTCCGGCCGCTGCCGCCCTACCTGCCGGACCATGCCCATCCTTGGACGGAACAAACAGCCGCGACCGACTACGGCGCGCCGTTCGCGGCGGTCAACCGCAACAAGCGCAGCGTGGTCCTGGACCTCAAGACCGAGGCGGGCAAGGAGCGCCTGCTCGAGCTGTGCGAGTCGGCGGACGCCCTGGTCGAGAACCGGCGCAGCGGCGTGATGGACGGCCTGGGCGTGGGTTACGAAACAGTCGCGGCGCGCAACCCGCGCATCGTCTACGGGGCGGTGCGGGGGTTCGGCGATCCGCGCACCGGCGCGAGCCCGTATGCCGACTGGCCCTGCCTGGACGCGGCCGCGCAGAGCATGGGCGGGCTCGCGCGCGCCAACGACGGCCTCGTTACGCCCGCGGTCGCGGACATCTTCCCCGGCACGCTCATGGCGCTGGGTCTAGTCGCCGCGGTCCACCATGCGCGCCGTACCGGCAAGGGCCAATTCTTCGACGTCGCCATGTACGACAGCATGCTCACGCTGCTCGGCGCCCGGATGGCATCGTTCGGGTTCACGGGGAACGACGGCGACCCGCGCAAGCAACCCAGCACGCTCGTGCCTTTCGGCCTGTTCAACGCGCAGGACGGACGGGTCGCCATCGCCGCACCGCAGCCCAATCACTGGGAGCGGCTCTGCGAGGCCATGGATCGCCCCGACCTCGTGACGGACGCGCGTACCCGGACCAACGGCGCCCGCATCCGGAACGAGCCGTTCACCCTCGAGCAGATCAACGCCTGGACGGGTGCGCGTTCGAAGGCGGATATCTTCCAGGCGCTCGGCGGCAAGGTGCCGGTCGGGCCCGTGAACTCGATCACGGAGATCTTCGACGATCCCCATGTCGCCGCGCGCGGCATGCTGGCGCGCTTCGAGGCGGGGCCGGCCAACCCGACCGCGACCGTGGCCGGCTGCCCGATCAAGTTCGCCGAAACGGAGACGGGCGTCTACCGGGCGCCACCGACGCTGGGGCAGCACACCGGGGAAGTGCTCGCAACGCTCCGGAGCAGCGACAACGCTTGAAGCCCGCGGAGCGCTGGTGCAGTGTGCCCAACGCTGTCGTTGCCGGCATTTTGATGCGATGGGTGTCCAGATCACCATCAGGGGAGTCCCCGAGCGCGTGCGGGACGAGCTGGCCGCACGTGCCGCCATGCGGCATCAGTCGATGCAGGAGTTCCTCCGCCAGGAACTTGAGCGCATCGCGGCCCGCCCCTCGGTTGCCGCCTGGCTCCAGACGGCCGGCGAGATCAGGTCGGCCCGCGGGGCAGAGGTATCCGCGTCCGAGATTCTCGAGGGCCGCGACGCCGACCGGAAGTGACAGTCAAGGACGACCCCGGCGCTTGCTGAGCGCCGACGGGAATCAAGCCGCTACCGAGTTGCCCGCGCTGGGGAACCGCTCGATCCCAAGCTCCGCCCGCACCTGCTGACCCAACTCGTTGGACATGTTGTCTACCGGGATCCCCACCGAGTCGGCGATGCGGACCATGCGCTGGAAGTTCGCGGCCACCCCGGCGGCGTCCACCAGAACCGCCGGGCCCGCTGCCTCGAGGAGCGCCTGCCGGTGTTGGTCGAGCGCTTCGTCGCGGGACGCCACGCTCTCGGCGAACCGCATCAGTTCCCGCCCGAACTCTATGCCGACGGCCGCCCCGTCGGCATCCCCGTTGATCGCCTGGAGGTCGATCTCGGTCGCGTTCTGCATGGCGCTCACACGGAGCATCGTCGCGTGCGCGCCGGTTCAGTAGAAGCACTCGTTGACCGCGGAGACCCGGCCCGCGATCAGCTCGATCTGCATGCGGTCGATCGCGCGCGTCTCGTCCTGCCCGAAGTTGCGCATCCGATCGAACGCGAGGTACTGGGCCGCGGCGATGGCGCGCCAGTCCCGCAGGGCGTCCGGCACGAGGGTCAGCGCGCGCACGACGTTGGCCGTGAGTCCGCCGGGCCAGAGATCCGCCTCGTTTCCGACGCTCCCCTCGAGGGGCACCATCGGCACGAAGCCGGTGTCCTCGCTGAGCATCGCCGGGCGGTAGCGGCTGATCTCGCCGGCTTCAGGCACGGGCAGACGCTCCAGCGGCAATCCGAGCCCGCGGTGGAACTCGTCGATGCTCAACACCGCGACCACGATGCCGACGAGTTCGACGTACGCTTCCTTGCTGAGACCCGCCGCGACGTTGTTCTCGATGTAGCGGCGGGTGATCCGGCCCTGGTCCATGACGATGCGGTGGGCCGCGTCGACCGCCGTTGGGGGTAGTCCTTCGCCGCAGTCGTGCTCGCCGGTGACGGCCTCCGGCGACAGGGCCTGCTTGCGCGCCAGGCACAGGCGGCAGGTCGGCGCATTGCGGGACTCCGCCGCGATGGCGACGCGCTCCGCGCCCGTCCACCAGCTGCCCGGCCGGGGGAGCTTCTCCCAATAGGTCCTGTGCGCCTCGGCGATATCCGCCCGGATGGGGAACGGTGCGCTGTCGTAGTCGAAGAAGGTCATGCTTTCCCCCGCTCAGGCGACGGAAGTTAACGCGCCCGACCTCCCCGCGGTCAAGGTGTGCGATGCCTGGCCCGCAGGGTTCCCGGCCCGGGCGCCGACGCGCCCGACGCTGCTATGCTCGACCGGATGGCCGCCCGCAACCCGCACGACCGCCTCGTCCCGTTCTCCAGCAAGCTGGCGTTCGGCGTCGGGCAGTTCGCCGAAGGGCTGAAGAACACCGGCTTCAACCTGTTCATCCTCTTCTACTACAACCAGGTGCTCGAACTGCCCGGGGTGCTGGCGGGCGCCGCGCTCTTCGTGGCGCTGCTCTTCGACGCCGTCACCGACCCGCTGGCCGGCTCGCTGTCCGACAAGTGGAAGTCCCGCCTCGGGCGCCGGCACCCGTTCATGTACGCCTCGGCCATCCCCCTCGGGCTCGCCTTCATCGGCCTCTTCTCGCCGCCGGAGGGGTTGAGCCAGTGGGGGCTGTTCGGCTGGCTCACGGTGTTCGCGGTCCTGACGCGGGGCGCCATGACGCTCTACCACGTGCCGCACCTCGCCCTCGGCGCGGAACTCACGCAGAACTACAACGAGCGCACGCAGGTCGTCGCCTACCGGCAGTTCTTCGGCCCGGCCGGGAGCGCCATGGTGATCGCCGTGGGCTTCGGCTACTTCTTCGCCGACGACATGGGCGGCCGCCTGGCGGTCGGCAACTACACCCCCTTCGCGATCGTGCTGGCCGTGTTCATGGTCATCACGATCTGGTACTCGGCCCTCGGCACCCAGAAGGAGGTGCCGTTCCTGTCCGAGCCGCCGCCGCGGCCGCGGCGCAACCCGTTGACGCTACTCGTGCTCGACCTCGTGGCCGGGTTCTCGAACCGCTCGTTCCGGTGGCTGTTCTGCGGGGTGCTGATCGTCTTCATCATGGCCGGCGTCAACAGCGCGCTCGACATCTACATGTTCCAGTACTTCTGGGAGCTGGACGGCACCCAGATGATGAACGTCAACCTGGCGCCCATCGTCGGGCTGCTGGTGGGCGCCTTCCTGGCGGGCCCGCTCATGCGCCGGACCGGCAAGCTCTTCGGCGTGCTGCTCGGCACCGCCGCCTGGGCGGCCTGCCAAGTGATCCCCGTGGTCTGCCGGCTGCTCGACGCGTTCCCCGCCAACGGCACCGCGGAGCTCTTCTACACGCTCGTCGCGTTCAAGTTCGTGCAGGGCGTCCTCCTGCAGCAGGCGTTCATCGGCTTCGGGTCCATGATGGCGGACGTGGCGGACGAGCACGAACTCGACTCGGGCACGCGCCAGGAGGGCATCTTCTTCGGCGCCATCGCTTTCTCGAGCAAGGCGACCTCGGGCTTCGGCACCTTCCTCGGCGGCCTCGGTCTCGACATCATCGACTGGCCCCGGGGCGCCGACATCGTCTCGGCGGCGGACGTGCCGGCCGAGACCCTGGTCGACCTCGGCCTGCTCTACGGACCGGTCGTCGCCGGGTTTGCGGTGATCTGCCTGTGGTGCTACACGCACTACAACCTCGACCAGACGCGCCATGCCGAGATTCTCCGGCGGCTCGCCGAGCGGCGGGAACAGGCCGGGGCGGAGCCGGGCGCGCTCGACGCCGCGGCCGGGAGCGGCGGCGGTTGACGGCCGCGGTATCAGCCTTGAGAGACAGGAGGAAGCCATGCCCAAGACCATATCCAGCGTGATGAAGATCAACATCCGTGCCCGCTCCAAGGACCGGATCAACGTGCTCCTCAAGGACATCCTCGGCGGCGAACCGGGACCCGATCGCGGCGCCAACACCATCGGCGATTTCGAAGGCGCGTTCATCAACCTCGGAGGCGTGGTCTTCGACGTCATGGTACCTACCGACCCGGACGGCGGTCTGGCGAAGGTCATCGAAAAACACGGGGAAGGCATCGATTCGATCTGCTTTGCCGTGGAAGACATGGACTACACCAGGAAGGTCCTGGCGGAAAACGGCATCGAGTTCGCCCGGGACCAGAAGTTCCATGGCAGTCGAGTCGCGTTCGTCCACCCGAGGGACGCCAGCGGAATCTCGCTCGAGTTCATCCAGCGGGCGGAAGGAGGAACGGAGAAAACGGGAGGGGACTGAGTTGCCGGCCGGAACGACGATTCTGATTACCGGGGCGGGCAGCGGCCTCGGCAAGGCCTGGTCCAGGGGATTCCTCGCCGATGGCGCCAGCGTGGTCGCTGCCGATGTGAACCCGGCCGGGCTGACGGAACTCGAGGCCCTCGGAGCCGTTACCGTGGTCTGTGACGTTGCCGACGAGGCGGCCGTACAGGCCATGATCGCCGCGGCGGTCGAACACACCGGCCGACTCGACGTGCTGTTCAACAATGCGGGCATCGGCATGAACCGTCCATTCCTGGACGTGCCGGCCGGTGAGTTCGAGCGACACGTCGAAGTCCACCTCTACGGCATGATCTACGGCATGCGGCACGCGCTGCCCGTCATGCAGCGCCAGGGCAGCGGCAGGATCGTCAACACCATCTCCCGCGCCGCCGAGTTCACCGGGCCAAGGAATGCGGCCTACGCGGCGGCCAAGGCCGGCATGTGGGCAGCCACCCGGTCAGCCTGCCGCGATGTCGTCGAAGAGGACATTCGAATCAACATGCTGATTCCCGGTCCGACCAACACCCCAATCTGGGGCCGTGACATGCCACAGATGCAGTCGCCCGAGGCGACTTACCCGACGGCGAAAATGCTTGCCACCCTGCCGAAGGAGGGCGCTCACGGCGAGGTGTTCTGGGACGGGAAACCCTACCCGATGTTCAAGCACCTCCATGAGGATGCATGAGCTGCACCCGACGGCTGGCGCTCCCTACCTGAACTCCGGTAACACTTCGTTGCCGAGACGTTCCACACTCGCCGCAACGTGCGCAGGATCGACGTCGCGCGAGCCTGTCAGCAGCACGAGTCGATCCAGACCCTGGTCGATCAGCTCCCGCAGGCGCTCCACGCAGTACGCGGCCGGCCCAACCACCGAGAAACGCGCAACGAAGTCGTCGGACACGCCCTCCATGTGCGCCGCCCTGCCGCTCGCGTGGTTGGCCATGTCGTAGTTCTCTCCGATGTGCCGGAACACTGGAGCGTCCTGCAGGCCCTCGCTGGCGGCCTTCGACATGCCGCTGAAGTGCGCGAAGGTGCCGGTGCTGCCACGCAGGATATCGATACCGCGCTGCCGGTCGTCGTCGCACGCCACGTTGACGTAGGCGCCAAAGCTCAGCTCGTCCGGATCGCGGCCGGCCTCCCGGGCCGCCTCTCGCGCGGCCGCGATGCCGCGCGAGATGCGCATCGGATCGGCGCCCATCGCAAAGGTGATTCGCTCCGCCAGACGCCCGGCCATGGCGATCACTCGCGGGCCGGTGCTGGCGACGTCCACCGGCACCTTGGGTTGTCCGGTCCCGGCAAGCCAGGTAATGCGGCTGTCATAGCCATCGAGGTCGACGGATTCGCCGCGCAGATACGTCTGCAACTGCTCGAGGTAACGTTCGAGGCGACTCGCCGGCGCCGGCTTCTGTCCAAGGTAGCCAAGCGAGGAGTCCCCGCGACCGATACCCAGCACGGCACGCCCGTCAGACTCCACCTGGACGGTCGTGATGGCAGACGCGGTTACCGCGGGGAGGCGCGTCACCGGGTTGGTGACCGAGGTGCCCACCTTGAGCCGCGAGGTCGCTTTCGCGGCGAGACACATCGCCGAGTAGATGTCGCCGGACAGGCACTGTGTGTCCGCGAAGTACAGGCCGTCCCAGCCTTGGTCCTCCGCGGACCGAGCGGCACGCTCGCTGTTGCCGGGCATCGGAAACGTGATCTGCCAGAACTCGGTCATCTGCTGTCCCCCGGCGTGGTGACGGATCTCACTCGGCTCACCTGGAAAGGCCCATCGCCCTGGCTTCTTTCTCAAGCACCGCGGCAACGTGAGGCTGTGCCTTCACGCGCGTGATCAAACCCGCAAGCGATGGCCAGCGCGAGTCGTCCACTTCATATCCGGCATAGGAGGCATTGATAAACGGACTCGCGATGGCGACATCCGCCATACCGAATGCACCGAATCTGAATCCTTCGGCCGGGACCTGGCCTTCAAGGTAGTCCTGCATCGGTGGCAGGCGCTCTTCAATGATCCTGGATACCAATTCCTCGTCCGGCTCTTCCTTGAACGCGAACGGGCGCATGAAACGTTGGAAGAATATGCCGGTCGCGAGCTCGGTGATCTGGTTCCCGGAAAGCTCTTCGTACCAATCCGCCATGGCGTTGTCGGCGACATCGGCGGGATAGAGCGCCGGTTCCGGGTAGGCACGCTCCAGGTATCTGCAGATGACCTTCGAATCGGCGAGCGTCAGGTCACCGTCTACCAGCGTCGGTACCTTTCCGAGCGGGTTGATCTTCAGGTAATCCTGGTCCCCGGAGAAGGGCATCTGCCGTACGATCTCATAAGGAACGCCCTTGAAGTCCAGCGCAATGAACACTTTGCGAACAAAGGGCGACCCGTGAACGCCATATACCTTGATCATTGACCTACCTCTCCTGTGTTCAGATATCCCCCAAATGAGGGTCTCGGATCCAGCCGCAGGATACGCTGAGCATCGTCGCGGCTGCTAGCGCCGCCGACTTCACCGCCGTTCCGTTCTACGGCGCAAGCCCCTAGACTCCTCGGAGCAGCCTGGTTCAGGAGAGGTCGCACATGGAGACGGCGATTCGGGTGGGTGGCCCGACCACCGGTGGACGGGACCAGTTCGAGGCCATGCTGCAGTTGGCCACGGAAGCCGAAAAGCTCGGCGTCGATTCTGCCTGGAGTGCCGAGGCCTGGGGCATGGATGCGATCGCGCCCGTTGCCTATCTCGCGGCCCGAACCGAGAAGCTCAAGCTCGGCACGGGAATCATGCAGCTCTGCGCGCGCACGCCGGCTGCCACCGCGATGACGGCGCTCGCGATGGACACCATCACGGACGGTCGCTTCGTGCTCGGGTTGGGCAACTCCGGACCGCAGGTCGTCGAGGGTCTGCACGGCCAGGCATTCGACCGCCCCGCAACGCGAATGCGGGAGTACGTCGAGATCGTCCGGCGTGCCTGCACGGGCGAAAAGCTGGCTTTCGAGGGCAAGACCGTCACCCTGCCGCGCCCGGGCGGTCAGGGCAAGGCGATCGCGATCGCCCAGCCCCCGAGCCGGGTTCCGGTCTACCTGGCGACGCTGGCGCCCCGCACCCTCGAGATGACCGGCGAGATCGCCGACGGGTGGCTCGGCACATCGTTCACTCCCGACGCCCCGGAAGCTCATCTCGCCCATCTGAGAAAGGGAGCCGAGAAGGCCGGTCGCACGCTCGACGACCTGACGCTGTGCGTCGATGCAAGCGTGGCGATCACCGATGATCCCGAACGGCTGTTCCCACAGTTGAAGATGCAACTGGCCTTCCAGCTCTCGGCGATGGGCTCACCGACGATGAACTTCTACAACGATGCCTTCGCGAGAGGCGGCTTCGAGCGGCCCTGCCAGGAGGTGCGCGATCTCTGGCTCGCCAGGAAGCGCGAAGAAGCCGTTGCCGCCGTCCCGGACGAGATGGTGATGAAGACCGCGATCCTGGGTGACGAGGCCGCTGTGCGAACTCGCCTTCGGCAGTATGAGGAGGTTGGCATCGACCTGCTGATGCTGCACCCCCTGGGCGCCGACCCTGCGGCGCGTCTCGACAATCTGGGTCGTGCGGTGGAGCTGGTGGCGCAGGACGCCGGGCAAGCTGGAACAGCCTGACCGGGAACTGGCTGTCACTGACCTGGTGGCGCCACCAATGCCTCGCAGCCGGTTCCTTCCAACATACCGTCGACCCGTCCCCGGTCCTCTTCATCGAGGCGCGCGTACTCCCCGCGCAACCACTGAAGACACTTGCCCTGATAGGGAAACGGCTCCTGGACCCAGGGCTTGCCTTCCACGACGGTTTCCACCCGGTCCTGGCCCTGATCCAGGGCCCTGGCATTGGCCAGCATCACCGGTACGTAGGTCCGTCCCACCTCGGTGAGCAAGGCCTTGAGGGTCGGGGGTAGCTCATCCACGTCGACGAAGTCGTCCTCGCCCACCTCCAGGCCGCACTGATCCTCCATCTTGCTTACCCAGGCATGCACGCGTGGGAAGTCCCTGGCCGCCAGGGCGGCAGGCGTCGGGTCGAACTGCACGAGTTGGGTGAGCTGTCCGAAGCAGGCGAAATCCGCCGAGCCGGGGCGGCCGCCCATGAGGAAAGGCCATGCTTTCAGGTGGTCATTGAGACACGCCAGAAAGCGCCGGTAGCTGTCCTCGATTACCGGTGCGGTCGTGTCGTTGGAGCCGACCACGTACAGTCTCGAGATCTGCCGTTCGGAGAACGCCTCCTTCGCCAGCGCCATCTGCTCGTCCGGCTGTGACACGTCCGCGTAGTGGGGCAGGATCGAGCCGGCCATCTCGATGTCGGCCTCGTAGTACCACCGATAGTGGAACATGGCCTTGGTCAGCCACTCGTCTCCGTAATCCTCCAGGAGGTAGTTCAGGAACGCGGCGGCCGGATCGGCCGGGATCACCGAGCGGCCCGGATACTCATCCTCCAGGCGGCGAATGATCGGCGTGCTGTCCACCTCCGCCGTGAGTTCGCCCCGCTCGTCCCGGAAATAGAAAATGGGGATCAGCCTCACCTTCGGCTGGGGCATGCCCTCCGACTCCCGCCCGCCCTGCAGGTATCGATACGGAATCCGGCGAAAGCGCAGCAGCGCCAGCATCTTTCGCGTGTAGGGGGATCCGGGCGCACCCCGCACCGGCAGCAGGTCGGTCATCGCTAGCGCCAAGTCCGACACCCTGCTAGCGCGACCTGGCGGTCGCGTTGGGAGTTTCGCCAAGGGCGAAACTCCTACGGCGCAAGCTCCTAGTCCAGGTCAAAGACGTAGACGGTGTTCGCCGCGTCGCCCGAGACCCAGGCCGTCTGGCCGTCGGTGGCGATGCCGTTGAACAGCATCGTGTTCGGGAACGCGCCCGACGGCGGCACGTGCAGTTCGAGAGGCCCGGCGACCGGCGCCGACTCTCCGTTGGCCGGGTTGATCGCTGTCACCCGGCCGTTGCCCGCCTCGACGACGTAGATGGAACCGTTCGCGGCCGCGAGCCCTTCGGGCTGGTCGAGACCTTCGGCCACCAGTTCGGCGCCGTCGTTGCCGATGCGGTGCAAGGTGCCGGCCAGATTGTCCGCGACGTACAGGGCACCGTCCGCCATGGTCAGACCGGCCGGGCCCGACAGGCCATGGACCAGCACGCGCTTCTGCTCGGGATTCTCGGGTGAGAAGGCGATCACGTTTCCGGCGCCCCATTGGCTGACGACGATCTCGCCTTCGAAGAGCACGGCGTCGATCGGCTGCGCCAGCCCGTCGACAATCTGTACCAGGGCATCGGCATCCGGATCCCAGAGGCGAACGGCGTTGTCGAACCAGCTCGTCAGCACCAGTTGTCCGTCCGCCGTCGCGTGCACCGACATCGAGGTTCCGATGTCGGAAAAGCCGATCACGTCGCGGACCACGGAGAGTTCCTCTCCTGTCGCCGGGTCGAGTTGCCGGAGCGCGAAGAAATCCGCGACGACGAGGCGGGGCGACTCGGCGCCACCGATCAGCGCCACCCCTCCGGGCATGTTGAGCCCACCCGCCAACACGAGCCGGTTCTCGTTCGGCGACACGGCTTCGACGATGAAGCCGTCGGCGAAGCTCGAGATGAAGAGCCGGTCCTCCTCGTTGAAGGCGAAGTTGTCGAGGCCGGGCTGAACGCTCGCCACGACTTCCCGGCCGCCGTCCTCGCCCAGCCGGATGACCTCGCCGCGCAAGGAGTCGAGGACATGGAGCCGACCCAGGCTGTCGAACTTCACCGCCGCCGGGACCTCGAAACCGTCCGCGACGGTCTCCAGTTCGCCGCTGTCCACATCGACGCGGGCGACCTCGCCGCGGAACCAGCGCGGTCCGTAGAGCCGCCCGTCCGCCGAACCCCAGTCCATCCCGTTCAGGCCGCAGTCCGGCCCCAGGTCGTCGCGGATCAGGCGTGGTTCGGCAACGCCCTGCGGGTCGAGCTCGAAGAGCCGGGTGTCCATGAAGCACTGGGAGACGAACAGGCGACCGTCGTCGGAGAAAGTGATCGGGTTCACGCCCACGCCGGGCGCGGCGACGATTCGGGTGTCCCCTTCGGGGGTCCTCATCGCGACCTCGCCGTTGCTGATATCGGTCCAGTAGACCGAGCCGTCCGGCCCGAAAGCGAGGTCGTCCGGCGACTTGGCGCCGTCGCCCGGCCCCAGGTTTTCGAGGATCTCGCCGCTCTCGGGGTCGATGCGGGCGAGGGCGGGCGTAACGACGGAGGTGAGCCAGAGGTCGCCGTCCGGCCCGAAAAGGATGCCGTTGATGCCACGGAAACTCGCGGACGCGCCAATCTGGCGCACGGCGGCTTCCTCTTCGACGTCGCCGTCGGTGGATGCGGCTTCGTCGCAGCCGGAGGCGAGCGCGGTCACGGCAAGCAGCATGGCTGGCCGGGCGAGCAGGGCAAGGTGTGTCGACATCGGTGGGTTTCCTCCGAGCATTCACCAAGCCGATGACGCGTTGTAGGGCAAGGGCTTGGTTCAAAGGGGCGCGGATTGTCTGCGCGCCTGGACCACGTCTTTTCCTGCGTCCCGCAAGGCCAAGTCCGCCAGCCCAGAGTATCACGCGGCTCCCGCATGGCGGATACCGTCACGGTCGAATGGCGACATTCGCACACCGCTGCGGGCAAAGACCCACGCGCGGGGTGTGTATGATCAAAAGATCAGACCGCCGCAATGGAGCCCCGCCATGAGCGAGCCGGCCGCTACCGCTTCCGGATTCGATTACACGCAAGGCGTCGACTACCCGGTCCGCGTCGAAGTCCCGATGCCACGCGACCTTTTCGATCGCCTGACCAACCACGACCACGCTCCCATCTGCCGTTACGAGGAGGCGACTGGGCTGGCCGAGTTCGTCGCGATGCCGACGCTGTCGCACGAGGGCCGTGCCGCGTTGGTCACGCGGCTGTTCGCCCACATCGAGTTCATGATGCTCGAGGCCGGGAACGATCCCGGGTTCCTCCTCTCCCAGTCCGTCCGCGTCCTGAGCGACGACGGCGCCTTCGAGCCCGACACGAGCCTGTTCGTCGATCCGTCGCGGGCGATCATGGCCACGGACGTGGAAGGCTACCTCGACACCCGGCTCGGACATCCGGTCCCCGACCTCGTCGTGGAGGTCGACCGTTCGGTGAACTCGAGGCGCAAGCTCCTGCCCTACTTCCGAATGGGGATTCGAGAGGCCTGGACGTGGAGCCCGCGGGACGGCGTGCGCATGTGGGTTCCCGATCCGGCGAGGAGGGATGGGACAACGATCGTGGAAGGCAGCACGGTGCTGCCGGGGATCGGTGTGGAAGCGCTCGACCGACTGCTTGGCGACAGCACCCGCGAAGAACGGTTCGAAGTGTCCCGTCAGCTCGCCCGGCAGGTCGCCGAGGCCTGGCGTCGCTAGCCCGCATATTGCGGCAGGCCGTCCGGTCAGCGCACCTCCATGCCGGGCTGCGCCCCGTCGTCCGGGCTCAGCAGGAAGATGTCCTCCCCGCCCGGACCGGCCGCGAGCACCATGCCTTCGGAGGTCCCGAAGCGCATCTTGCGGGGTGCGAGGTTGGCGACGACGACGGCGTGCCGCCCGACGAGCCGCTCCGGGTCGTACGCCTGCCGGATACCGGCGAATACCTCGCGGCGGTGGTCGCCGACGTCCAGGGTCAGCCGGACCAGCCTGTCGGCGCCGTCGACTTCACGCGCCGCCACGATGCGGGCGACCCGCAGGTCGATCTTGGTGAAGTCGTCGATCGAGATGTGCTCGGCGGCCGGCGCCTCCACGCTATCGGCCGCGGCCGGCGGTTCGCCTTCCTTCGAGGCCTCCACCATCCGGTTCACCGCTTTCTTGTCGAGCCGCTGGAGCAGCGGCCTGAACTTCTCGATGCGGTGCCCGAGCAGCGGCGTGCCCGCGTCGTCCCAGGTCAGCGGGGCGACGTTGAGGAACGCCTCCGACTTCTCCGCCAGGCGCGGCAGGATCGGCTTCAGGTAGACCACGAGCGCGCGGAACAGGTTGATGCCGAGCGAGCAGACGCCGTGCACCACCGCCTCCTGGCCCGGTTGCTTCACCATCTGCCAGGGCGCGTGGCTGTCGATGTACTGGTTCGCCCGGTCCGCCAGCGCCGCGATCTCGCGCACGGCGCGGTTCGTGTCCCCCGCCTCGTACCGTTCCGCGAGCCCGTCCCGCGCCGCGGCCACCTCGTTCCACAGGTCCTCGTCGTGCAGGCTCGCCGACAGGGTCGAGTCGAAGTGGCGGTGCAGGAAGCCCGCGCAGCGGGACGCGATATTGACGATCTTGCCCACGAGGTCCGAGTTCACGCGCTGCACGAAGTCGTCGAGGTTGATGTCGATGTCGTCGGTGTTCGGCGACAGCTTCGCCGCGAAGTAGTAGCGCAGGTACTCCGGGTCGAGGTGCTCGAGGTAGGTCGAGGCGTTGATGAACGTCCCGCGCGACTTCGACATCTTCGTGCCGTCGACGGTGACGAAGCCGTGGGTGTGCACGCGCGTCGGCGTGCGGAAGTCCGCCCCGGACAGGACGGCCGGCCAGAACAGGCAGTGGAAGTTGACGATGTCCTTGCCGATGAAGTGGCGCACCTCGCAGTCGGAGTCCGGACCCCAGAAGTCGTCGAAGTCGAGTCCTTCCCGGTCGCAGTAGTTCCGGAAACTCGCCATGTAGCCGATCGGCGCGTCCATCCACACGTAGAAGTACTTGTCCTCGGTGCCCGGTACGCGGAACCCGAAGTAGGGTCCGTCGCGGCTGATGTCCCAGGGCTTGAGTCCGCCGTCGAGCCACTCGGCGAGCTTGTTCGCCACCTCCGGCTGCAGCGTGCCGCTACGCGTCCACGTCTTGAGAAAGTCCGTGCAGCCCGGCAGGTCGAAGAAGTAGTGCAGCGAGGACTTCAGCACCGGGACCGCGCCGGAGAGCAGCGAGCGCGGCTCGACGAGGTCCGTCGCGTCGTAGGTGGCGCTGCAGGCCTCGCAGTTGTCGCCGTACTGGTCCGGCGCGCCGCACTTCGGGCACGTGCCCTTCACGTAGCGGTCGGCCAGGAAGAGCCGCTTCTCGGGGTCGTAGAGCTGTTCCACTTCCTTCGTGAAGATGTGGCCCTTCTCGCGCAGGCGCTCGTAGATCAGCTCCGAGTAGTGGCGGTTCTCCTCCGAGTGCGTGCTGTAGTAGTTGTCGTGGCTGATGAGGAAGCCGGCGAAGTCGCGCTCGTGCTCGGCGCGGATTCCGTCGATGAGCGCCTCCGCCGTCGTCCCCTCCTGCTCCGCCTTCAGCATCGTCGCCGTGCCGTGCGCGTCGTCGGCGCACACGTAGATGCACTCGTTGCCGGCCAGGCGCTGGAAACGCACCCAGATGTCCGTCTGGACATGCTCCAGCAGGTGGCCGAGATGGATGGACCCGTTGGCGTTCGGCAACGCGCTCGAGACCATGATCCGGCGGCGTTTGGATGTGCTCATCGGGGTATCCCGGGTGAAGCCAAAAGCGACCCGAATCGCCCGCGATTCGGCTCGGGCGCGCACTCTATCAGGTTCCCCGAACGCAGGCGCGACGATCGTCGTCGCCGGCGCCCGAGCCGCGCTTGCGGTCCCTGCCTATAATCCCGGCCGATGGCACAACCCCTCGAAGCATTCCCCGACCCGGTTCTCGGCACGACCTGGGGCGACCTCGGCGCGGTGCGGCGCGCTGCCCGGCTGGACGAACGCTGGCATGCGGAGGTGTGCCTCGGTTACCCGGTCGACGGCCTCGAGGACGAATACGCGCGCGCCGCCGCCGCGTGGCTCGAGGACGACCTCGTCCTCGACCTCACCTTCCGCGCGCCGACGCAGAAGGGTATCCCCGGGGCGAAGAACGTCATCGCCGTCGCTTCCGGCAAGGGCGGCGTCGGCAAGTCGACGGTCGCGGTGAACCTGGCTCTCGCCCTGGACCGCATCGGTGCGAAGGCGGGCATCCTGGACGCGGACATCTACGGACCCAGCCAGGGCATCATGCTCGGCGTGCCGCAGGGCCGGCGCCCGGAAGTGCGGGACGAGAAGTTCTTCGTACCCATCAAGGCGCACGGCATCGAGGCCATGTCGATGAGCATGCTGGTCACGGACCGGACGCCGATGGTGTGGCGGGGGCCGATGGTCTCGGGAGCCCTGCAGCAACTGCTGAACCAGTCCGCGTGGAGCGACCTCGACTACCTGGTCGTCGACATGCCGCCCGGCACCGGGGACATCCAGCTCACGCTGTCGCAAGCCGTGCCCGTGGGCGGCGCCGTCATCGTCACCACGCCGCAGGAGATCGCGCTCGCGGACGCCCGCAAGGGCATCGAGATGTTCTCCAAGGTGAACATCCCCATCCTCGGCGTCGTCGAGAACATGAGCTACTTCGCGTGCAGCGACTGCGGCAAGCGGCACGACCTGTTCGGGTCCGGCGGCGGGGAGCGGGTGGCCGGCGAATACGGGACGGAACTCCTCGGGTCATTCCCCCTCGCGCCCGAGATCCGCGAGCAGACGGACGCCGGCCGGCCGACGGTCGCGAGCGACCCGGACGGCGAGATCGCCGCCCTCTACCGCGACTGCGCGCGACGCACCGCGGCGGCGCTCTGGCAGACCCTGGCGGACACCGCGCCGGCGCCTGCCATCCGGATGGAGTAAGGCGCCCGGTGACGATCCGATCCGACCGGTGGATCCGGCAGATGGCCCTCGAACACGGCATGATCGAGCCGTTCGAGCCGGGCCAGGTGCGCGCCGTCGACGACCGCAAGGTGATTTCCTACGGAACGTCGAGCTATGGCTACGACGTGCGGTGCGCGCCGTCGTTCAAGGTGTTCACGAACATCCACTCGGCCGTCGTCGACCCCAAGGCCTTCGACCAGCGCAGCTTCGTCGACATCGAGGGCGAGAGCTGCATCATTCCGCCGAACTCCTTCGCGCTCGCGAGCACGGTCGAGTACCTCCGCATCCCGCGCAACGTGCTGACGATCTGCGTCGGAAAGTCCACCTACGCGCGCTGCGGCATTATCGTGAACGTGACGCCGCTCGAGCCCGAATGGGAAGGGCACGTGACGCTCGAGTTCTCGAACACGACCAACCTGCCGGCGAAGATCTACGCGAACGAGGGGGTCTCGCAGATCCTTTTCTTCGAGGCCGACGAGCAGTGCGAGACGAGCTATCGGGACCGCGGCGGAAAGTACCAGGGGCAGCAGGGCGTGACGCTCCCGAAACCCTGATCGCGGCCCCCGGCCGGCGTCACAACGCCAACTGCTCCGTCACCGCCCGATGGCCCTGGTCCATCGCCGTCTGCACCAGCGCCTGTGCCCCGGCATCGGAGTTGGCGACCGATATGCGGTGCATCTGCGCGCGACCCGCGACGTGCGGGCCCGTGTCGGCATAGGCGTCGTACTCCGGCGGGTCCCAGAGCGGGTCGTAGGTGTACGCATAGCCGTGCGGCCAGCGGTTGACGGTGATGGCCGCCACGTCCCGTCCCGCGTCCATGCCGTAGGGACCCCAGACCTTGTCGAGCTGTTCGAGAATGCCTGCTTCGTACTCCGCGAACGGCCTCGCGAGCATCGCCGCCCGACCCACGCGGAACTGGTCGCGCGGCGCCAGGCCGCTCCGGTCCGGCGTTTCGATCGGGTATGCCGTCACGACGATGGGTTCGTCCGGGTCCTTCGGGTACTCGTAGCCTCCCATGCTGACCGGGAAGTCCAGCCACAGTTCCGAAACGAAGGCGCCGGGCGAATAGACCATGCCGTGACCGCTCTTCGCGATCGCCCGCCAGTTCCTGAGCGCCACCTGCGTGTAAGAGAACGGGGTCTTGGACCCGTAGCGCAGCGCGGTCTTCTGCTCCTCGCCCATCTCCGGGCAGATCCACGGCAGCATGTGGTTGTAGCAGGCCATCACCGCGTGCTTGCCGCGCACGCGATACGTCGTCCCGTCCTGCACGTACGTCACGTCCACCGCGGTGCCGTCCGCCGCGTGCCGGACCTCCACCGCCGTGCTGTTCAGGCGGACGCGAACCGCGTTCCGCTCGTCATCCAGCCGGCCGTAGTCGAACCGGGCGAGGACCATGTCCTCCTGCGTGCTTCCGCCGGCCACCCCCGGAATCAGGTCGCGCACGATCAGGCGGGCGATGCCCGAGTTGCCGCCGGGGAAGTGGTGGATGTACGCATCGGTCGGGCCGCCGGATCCCCCGAGGCCGAGCATCTGCAGGACGTCCTCGCCCAGGTTCATGAGGCCCGGAACCGGGAGAGCAGTGAACACCGCGCCCGTCAGGACGTTCACCGCATCGAGGCCCAGTTGCGTGCCGGGGCCCTTCAGGTAGTCGCGGAACACGCCGCACGCCTCGTCTCCCAGCCCATGCTCCTCGCGCAGGAAGGCCTCGTAGGACTGGGTCATCATCTTGCCGATCGCCTGCTCTCCCGAGGCATCCGCGTACACGGACTCCCGCGAGGAGGTGAACAGGTCGGTGAGCTGTTTCCGGGCGGCTTCGGACACCGGAAACTCGGCAATCATCGCCGCGTAGTCGTGCGACCGCTCGACGCCCACGAAGTCGGTGAGCGTGCCGACCGGACTCCGGACGAGCTTGCCCTCGCCGTACCGAGCTGCGTCGAAGTAGATGCCGGGCTGCATGTACTTCCCGTAGAACTCCCGGTCGAAGTGGGTTTCGAACGGCCCCGGATCGAACCCCACGGCCTTGAGCAGGCGTTTGGCCGCCGCCGGGAACACGCTGTATTCCGTGAGCGTCTGGCTCCCCCCGTAGGAAATGAGGCGGCGCCCGTTCACCTCGAACTCGACCTGCTTGGCGTGACCGCCGAAATCGTCGTGGTTGTCGAGGACCAGTATCCGGGCGTCGGCGCCCGCCGCTTCGCGAAAGAACCAGGCGGCGGCGAGGCCGGACAAGCCGCCCCCCACCACGACCAGGTCGTACGTCGCGTCGGTCTGCTCGGCCGGCGGCGCGTAGCGCTTGCCTTCGCGGCCCACCGCATGCGCCACCTCGTAAGAGCCCACGTGCGAGCCGCGCAGACCCGTCAGCGCCGGCGGGTAGTAGTCCGGTCCGAGCGCCGTGGGCGACAGCAGCCCGCGCGCCGCCGCCTGAAGGGGCGAAAGCGCACCCGCAGCGGCCATGCTGACGGCCATGCCGTTGACGAAATCCCGGCGTGTAAGGTGGCTCATGATCCGCTCCAATCGGTGGTTCCTATTGCCGCGTAGCGTACAACCACGGGAATCTGTCGGCCGCCACCACAAGCGGCACCACGTCAGGGGTGACGCCCCGCGACGGCTTGAAGCGCGCACGGACCTACGCTTCCCTTGCGTCTCCGGGGCAACCCCCGTGACCTCGTTTGCTCGCCCGAGCGTCCACAGCGGCCGAACAGCTCGCGCAGCAGATCGAGAACCCCCCCGCCGCCATGGCGGCCAGGGACCACCGTCCATAGTCGCTAACCAATGCCTCATTCGCTTCGCCGTCCTCTCGGACCGACGACCCTCCCTCGAACCACCGCGATGCCCGAACGCGATGCGCTCCACGGAGTCGGCAGCCCCCTCCCGGCGAAACCGCGTCGCCAAGCCAGGGGCCACGCTGTGCTGCTTGTATGAAGTAGCTTGAGGCTCTCATGGTAGTATCTCCCGAGACAGCGGGACGAGAACATCGGTTCACGAGCGCTTCAGAGAGTCTGACCGTGAGCGCGCAAAGGGTGGCGTAGGCAAACCGTCGAGAAACCATGTCCAGCTGCGTTCTTGAGGCCAGACTTCCTTCGATCGCAAGCAAGTCCATTGGACTGTATAGGATCTTCTGAGAGAGGAAAAAATGGTCGACCAAACAGAACCTGGACTCGTAGATGCGCCGGTACCCGCCACTGCTAGGGCTGTTCCAAGTCTATACCTCAATGGCCTGGAGATAGGCTTGACCTTGTCGGATATACGAGTCGTCGCGCTTGTCGATGGCGAACGACAATGCACGTTACATATGTCCTTCACGACGGCCAAGACGCTCGCGACAGACTTGGCCAACGCGATCCGCGTTTTCGAGCAACTGACGGAACACGAAATAATGATAATGGCTGAGGTCGAGAAGGGCATGAAGAAGGTAAAGACGAATGAGTGATTCGTTTCCCGTGTATAGCCTCGAGGATTTGCTCTCCGATGACAAAGGGCAGGAAGCAATCGTCGATAAGATCAGATCATTCCAAGAGCTTGAGAGCGGATGGCACTATGGCGACGGAAGGTGCGCCACCGAAGCTGCTGTTGGGTTGGCGGTGCGCCTGCAAGCGTTGCTAATGAACAGTGGCGCGAGCGAAGTTGAGGTGTTTCCCGACGTTAGTGGCGGGATTCTAGTTGTAGGCTATAGCGAGGACGAGAGCGTCGAGGTTTTCTGCAAGCATAACGGCGAGATTGGTTTGCTACACGAATTGGATGACAGAGTCCACTTCGCGAAGGATGATGTGTCTGCCCAGGAAGTAGAAGAATACGTGAGGGAACTCCTTTGGTTCGTGAAATGGCGGTCCGTGAAATTATCCGGCTACTTCATCCCAAACACTACAGCAGGAAGAGGCAGAGATTCACAAGTCTGGCCTTCAAGAATTCCTCAGAGGACGGTGGAGTCTCGGTCATCGATTCCCAGTGTGCTAGAGAACATAGTGGAGCTGAATGCCGACACATATTGGAATTCTACTACCCAGACGTCTCAGGCGACCCCATAGTATTCTGGAGAATAGAAACGCGCGAGCTTCCGGCTCAGCACAGACTGGAGTACGAAACGTCTAGTAGCGGCGACGAGTGTCACATGAATATTCGCGAGGTTTCGGATCGTGAGTGTAGGGAAATGCTCAAAGGCGTGGAGATGGGCGATCTGGAAATCTGTGATGGTGACTACCACCGGAAGTTGACCGCGGATGACGTAAGCCGGCTTGGGGCTTAGCTCGAAGCAAGCCTTAGCGCGTAGGTGCTTGAAGGCGGCGCCATCATGCCGTTTGGATGGGGTCCCACTGAGAGTGATTCTGCTTCTCGGCGACTCTCCTAACGGAGTCCGGTAAGAGGAAGACGTGTCAACGACCGACGTGACCTCGACGAGAACGTCATCCCTTTAGACGCCTGCAAAACAGCGGCAGTAGATTGGCTTGGCATGTTCCTCAGTCGGGACAGGCTTCCCTGGCAGGGAAGGCCGCCAGGCTCGCACGGCGAAGCTGGTCCTACCCCAGCCGCGCCCCGCCCGCCTCGACCACCAGACGACCCCTGCCTGGAATCGACCCTTCCGACACGACCGTGCCGATCGTCCACGCGTCTTCTCCGACAAGGCGCAGCGTTGCCCGGGCGGCGGACTCCTCCGCCGCCGATACGCACAGCACGAACCCGATCCCGCAATTGAACGTCCTCAGCATCTCCAGTTCGTCGATGTTCCCCGCCTGCTGGAGCCGCGAGAACACGTCCGGCCGCGACCAGGCATCCAGGTCGATCTCGGCCGCCAGCGGCCGGCGGAACATCCGTGGCACGTTCTCCACGAGGCCCCCACCCGTGATGTGCGCCAGGCCCCGAGCGTCACCGGCCTCGGAGGCCGCGGCAACCGCGTTCGCATAGATGCGCGTCGGGGCCAGCAAGGCGTCGAGTTCCGCCCCCGCCGGCCTTGCGGACTGCTCTTCCAGGATGCGCCGGATCAGGGAATAGCCGTTCGAGTGCGGTCCGCTCGAAGCCAGCCCGATCAGGCGGTCGCCGACTTCGATGTTCTCCCCCGTCACGATGGCGTCCCGCTCCACCACCCCGATACAGAACCCCGCGAGGTCGTATTCCCCCGCCTGGTAGAACCCAGGCATCTCCGCCGTCTCGCCACCGGCCAGGGCGCATCCCGCCATCTCGCAGCCGCGTGCGATGCCGACGATGACGCGCTCGGCCACGTCCACGTCCAGCCGTCCGGTCGCGTAATAGTCGAGGAACAGGAACGGCTCCGCGCCGGTGGCGATCACGTCGTTCACGCACATGGCGACGAGGTCCTGTCCGACATCGTCGTGCCGGTCATGCTGCATGGCGAGCTTGAGCTTGGTACCGACGCCGTCCGTGCCGGTGACGAGCACCGGATCGCGATAGTTCTCGGGGAGAGAAGCCAGCGCCGCGAAGCCGCCGAGGTCCGAGAGGATCTCCGGACGATGGGTGCGTTTCGCCGCGGGCGCGATGCGACGCACGAGTTCCTGACCCGCGTCGATGTCGACGCCCGACTTGCGGTAGGTGAGTCCGGGCATTTGCGGAGTTTGATCGAAAGGTGGCAGTTTGTACCATGCGTCCCGACATCCACAACGCCGCCGCCGTCATGCAAGCGCCTCGCGGCCGGCGTTACGCGTCCAGTCGGAGCCGCCGACCGCCCATGGAACGAGAGCTCCCCTTCATCCGCGCCGGTCGATGCCTTGGCGAAGGGCTGCGCACGTGCGCCAGGCGACCCGGGTCCTGGCGCGGGCGGGCGCTGGCCGCCGGCCTGGCGGCCGTCGCGCTGCCGTTCGGCGGCCCCGCGGAGGGCGCGGTCGTGCCGTGGCTCTATGACGTGGAGGCCCCGGTCGCGAGCCAGGGTGCGGCGGACCGCCGCAACGCTTCCCGCACGGCGCTGCGCGAAATGCTCACGCGGCTCACCGGGCTTCGGAGCCTGCCGATGAGCGAACCGGTCCAGGCCGCGCTGCGCGATCCCGGACCGTACTACGTGCAGTACCGCTTCCTGCCCGGGAACGCCGAGGGTGGGATACGCCTCGGGGTCAGCTTCTCGCCACAGGCCGTGCGCGACCTGGTCTCCCGGGCCGCACTGCCCATCTGGAGCGCCAACCGGCCGGTCGGCCTCGCCTGGCTGGCCGTGCCGGTGGAAGGCACGTCGACCGTGCTGTCGCGCGACTCCGACCATCCCCTCGCCGAGGGCCTGCGCCTGCGCGCTCGGCAACGCGGCATCGAGATGGGCCTGCCCGTCCTCGACGCCGAAGACGCCGCGCGCATCTCCGTATCCGACGTCTGGTACCGGTTCCCGTACGCCATCGAGCAGGCGACGGCCCGCTACGGGCCCGATGTCCTGCTCCTCGGCCGCGGGCGCGCCGATCCGCTCGGCCGGTGGGTCACGGAATGGGAACTCCGGCTCGACGGCGGACATCGGTCGTTCAGTTTCGAGACGCAGACGCCCGAGGAGGGCGCCGCACTCGCGGTGGACGAGGTGGCCGACGAACTCATGGACCGGTTCGCGGTGTTCGGCCGCGAGACCGCGCCCATCGAACTGGAAGTGCGCGGCATCGCGACGGTCCGCGACTATGCGGCGCTCATGCAGGCGCTGGCGGCGCTCGAGTTCATCGACCGCGTCGAAATCCTCGCCGCGGCGCCCGCCGCCACGACCCTGCGCGTGACCACGCGCTCAACCCGCGCCCGGCTGGCCGAACTGCTCGCCGCCTACGGCCTGCTGGAACCCGACGGAGCGGACCCCCTGGCAGGGGCCGCGGGCCGCCTGACGCTCGCCTGGGCCGGGAGCGGCTGACGTGCGCCAGCTTCCCAACCTCATCACCGTCTTTCGGATCGCGCTCGTCGTGCCTACGGGGTGGTGCCTGGCCTACGGGGACTACGGGACGGCGCTCCTCCTCATGGCCATCGCCGGCGGTTCCGACGCCGTCGACGGCGCGCTGGCGCGGCGGTACGCATGGACGACCCCGTTCGGCGCCTTCGCCGACCCCCTCGCCGACAAGCTGCTGATCGGCGTGACGTTCCTGATCCTGCTGCTGCAGGGCCACGTGCCGCTCTGGGTCGCCGCCATCGTCATCGCCCGGGACGTGGTCATCGTGGGCGGCGTGATGCTCTACAGCCTGCTCATCGAGCGGATCGACATCGCCCCGACGTTCATCAGCAAGGCCAACACGGCCGTGCAGATCGTCATGCTCATCCTGCTGCTGGTCCAGCTCCTCGACGCGGCGATCCTGTCGCCGCTCGCCGCCTGGCTCGTGGACCCGTGGGGATTCGCGCTCGTCGGCCTGCTCGGGATCGCGTCGGGCCTCGACTACGTCATCACCTGGAGCTATCGCGCCTTCCGCACGTCGAGGTCATCCTCGTGAGCCGCCAGTTGCCCATGCGCTTTCCGTTACGGGAACGCTTCACCTTCGAGCGCTTCGCCGTCGGTGCGAACCGGGAGCCGGTGGAGCACCTTCGCGCGCCGGTGGACGGGTTTCGGTGCACGTGGCTCTGGGGCCCATCCGGCGTCGGGAAGAGCCACCTGCTGCAGGCGGCGTGCCACGCGTGCGGCGGCGCGTACGTCCCCGCCCGGGAGCTGGGCGACGTGGAAGGCTACGACACCTTCGAGCGCGTCCTGATCGACGACGTGGACACCTGGTTGGGCGACCGCGGCAGGGAGGAGGCGCTGTTCCGCCTCTTCAATGCCATGCTCGGCCGGGGCCACGTCCTGGCGCTGACCGCGACGCAGTCCCCGGCGGCCGCGCGTTTCGCGCTCGACGACCTCGCCTCCCGCCTGCGCGGCGCCGCCTGCTTCGAGCTCGCGCCGCTGTCGGACGAGGACGCCGTCCCGGTCCTCAAGCGCGCGGCGCGCGACCGGGGCTTCGACCTGTCCGACGAGGTCGTCGGCTTCCTGATGCGGCGCGTCGACCGGAGCCTGCCCGAACTCCTCGCCCTCCTCGAGACCATCGACCGCGCGTCCCTCTCCGCGAGCCGCCGCGTGACCGTGCAGTTCGTCAAGGAGGCGCTCGCCCTGTGAGGGCGGTCGTCACCGGCGGCGGGAGCGCCGGGCACGTGATCCCCGCGCTGCCGGTGATCGAAGCGTTGCAGGGGAAGGGCTGGGAAGTCTCGTTCATCGGTTCGGACTCCGGGCTCGAGGAGCGGCTGGTGACGCCGCTCGGGACGCCGTTCTTCAGCGTGCGGACGGGGAAGCTGCGGCGATACTTCTCGCTGGCCAACGTGACGGACGCCTTGAAGATCCCGCTCGGCGTGCTGCAGGCCTTCCTGATCCTGCGCCGCCTCAGCCCGCACGTCGTCTTCTCCAAGGGCGGTTTCGTCGCGTTCCCGGTGGTCTTCGCGGCCTGGCTGCGCCGCATCCCCGTGGTCGCCCACGAGTCCGACCTCACGCCCGGCCTCGCCAACCGCCTGTCCCTCCCGTTCGTCGCCACCCTGTGCGTGAGCTTCGAGGGGACACGCGTTGCGGCGCGGCGCGTCGTCCACAGCGGCACACCGATCCGGGACACCTTGCTGAACGGCAACCCCGACCGGGGCTTCGACGCGGCGGGCCTGCCGGGAGACCGGCCCATGCTCGTCGTCGTCGGCGGGAGCCTCGGGGCGCAACGTCTCAACGAGGTCACGCGGGCCGCCCTGCCCGGTCTCACCGAGACCTTCGAGGTGCTGCACGTCTGCGGAGCGGGCCATCTCGACCCCGAGTTCGAGAGCACGACCGGCTACGTGCAGCGCGAGTTCGTCTCCGACGGCTGGGGCGACATCCTGGCAACCGCGGCGCTCGTCGTCTCGCGCTCCGGCGCCAACGCGCTGCACGAACTCCTGACCCTCGGCAAACCCAATCTCCTCGTGCCGCTGC
>JAJDTI010000139.1 GCA_022827245.1 Pseudomonadales bacterium
AGAGGACTTCGGAACGTGATCGAAGCCGCAAACCTGACGCGTCGCTTCGGCGACAACGTGGCGGTCGACTCGGTGAGTTTCCAGATCGGCCACGGAGAGATCGTCGGCCTGCTCGGCCACAACGGCGCCGGCAAGACCACGGTCATGAAGATCCTGACCGGCTATCTCGAGCCGAGCGCGGGTCGCGCCTCGATCGACGGCCAGGACGTGACCGAGCACCCGTCGGAAGTACAGCGCAAGATCGGCTACCTGCCGGAGAGCGTCCCCCTGTACCTCGACATGGAGGTGCTGGACTACCTCGAGTTCGCCGCCACGGTGCGCGGCGTACGGGAGCAGGAGCGTCCCGCGGCGATCCGCCGCGCGGTGGAGGCGACCGGTCTCGCGGACCGCGCCCTCGACACCATCGGCGAGCTGTCGCGCGGGTACCGGCAGCGCGTCGGGGTCGCCCAGGCCATCGTGCACGAGCCCCGCTTCCTCATTCTCGACGAGCCGACGAGCGGCCTCGACCCGGCCCAGACGGAAGGGATGCGGAACCTCATCCGGGAACTCGCCCGGGACGCCACCGTGATCCTGTCGACCCACATCATGCAGGAGGTCGACGCGGTCTGCGATCGCGTGATGATCCTGCGCGCGGGCCGGCTCGCCCTTGACCGCACGCTCGCCGATCTGCAGCGCAGCCAGCGCCTCCTGATCGGGACGCACGCATCGCGGGACGCGGTGCAGGCCGCCGTCGGAGACCGCGCGCAGGTCGTGGGCGGCACGTACGACCGGGCCGCCTTCCTGTCGTTCGACGAACCGCTGACGGAAGCGACCTCGGCGGACGTCGCGAGGACGCTGGTCGAGGGAGGCGTCGCGTTTCACGCCCTGCACCCGGAGCAGCGCGACCTCGAGTCCGTGTTCCGGGCGGTGAGCGAGGGAGGCGAGATCGATGCTTGACACCGCGGGCGCCATCGCGCGCAAGGAACTCGCACTCTTCTTCGGGTCGCCCATCGGCTATCTTTTCCTCGCCGCCTACCTCGGCGTCACGCTGTTCGTCTTCTTTTGGGGCGAAGCGTTCTTCGCCCGCAACATCGCGGACGTGCGGCCGATGTTCGAGTGGCTGCCCATCCTGCTGATTTTCCTCTCCGCGGCGCTGACGATGCGCATGTGGAGCGACGAGCGGCGCGTCGGGACCCTGGAGTTCGTCATCACCGTCCCGGCGAGCGCGTGGCGTTTCGTGCTCGGCAAGTTCGCCGCCTGCTGGGCGCTCCTGGTGATCGCTTTGGCCATGACGGTGCCGCTCGCGGTCACCGTGGCGCTGATCGGGGACCTCGACTGGGGGCCGGTGTTCGCCGGCTACGTCGCGGCGGCGCTGCTCGGCGGGGCCTACGTGTCGGTGGGCCTCTACGTCAGTGCCCGCACGGACAACCAGATCGTTTCCCTGATCCTCGCGACCTTCGGCTGCGGCGTGCTCTACCTCGTCGGCAGCACCTTCGTGGCGGAGCTGTTCACGAACGAGATCGGCGACGTGCTGCGCAGCCTCGGCACCGGGGCCCGCTTCGAGTCCATCGTCCGCGGCGTGCTCGACCTCGGCGACCTCTACTACTACGTGTCGATCGTGGGGGTGTTCCTGGCGCTGAACGTGCACGCCCTCGAGAGCCATGGCTGGGCTGCGGACGGGTCCCCGGCCCGGCATCGCGCGCGTCACCGCGTCACCGCCCTCGTGGCGCTCAACTTCGTCGTGGCCAACGTCTGGCTCGGGGGCATCAACCTGCCGCGCCTCGACATGACCGAGGGCCGTCAGTACACCATCTCGGACGCGACGCGGTCGTACCTGGCGCAGTTGCGGGAACCGCTCCTGCTGCGCGGTTACTTCAGCGCCAAGACCCACCCGCTGCTCGCGCCGCTCGTGCCGCAGATCAGGGACCTGCTCCGCGAGTACGAGGTCGCGGCGGACGGGCGGCTGCGGCTCGAACTCGTCGACCCGGCGGACGACCCGGAACTCGAGGACGAGGCCAACAGCAAGTACGGCATCCGCGCGGTGCCGTTCCAGATCGCGGACCGATACCAGGCGAGCCTGGTGAACTCGTACTTCGACGTGCTGGTGCAGTACGGGGACGAGTACGAAGTGCTCGGTTTCCGCGACCTGATCGAGGTCAAGGTGCAGGGCGAGTCGGACCTCGACGTGCAGTTGCGCAACCCGGAGTACGACATCACGCGCAGCATCAAGAAAGTGCTGTACGGGTTCCAGGGCGGGGGCAGCGTCTTCGACAGCATCGCCGAGCCGGTCACGTTCACCGGCTACATCTCGGCGGACGATCGGCTCCCGGAGGCGCTGGTCGCGCTCCGCGGGGAACTCGACGGGGTCCTGGCGGAGCTCGTGGAAGCCTCGGAGGGCAAGCTCGCCGCGGAGATCGTGGACCCGGACGCCGGCGACGGCGCGGTCGCCCTCGAGATCGCGGAGCAGTACGGCTTCTCGCCGATGGCCGCGAGTCTCTTCGATCTCAACACGTTCTACTTCTACCTGACGCTGTCGGACGGCGAGACCGTCGTGCAGACGGCCCTGCCCGAGTCCCTCGACGCGGAGGGACTGAAGCGCAGCCTGGAGGAGGGCCTGAAGCGGTTCGCCGAGGGACTCCTGCAGACCGTGGCGCTCAACGCGCCGGCGGCGCCGAACCCCTACATGCAGCAGCAGATGCCGACGCCGCCGGGCAACCAGTACGAGGACCTGCGCGAGTTCCTGACGGTCGACTTCGACGTGGAGTCCGCGACGCTGGACGCCGGCGGCATCCCGGGCGACGCGGGCGTACTGCTCGTGGTCGATCCCGACAACCTGGGCGAGGAGGCGCTGTTCGCGGCGGACCAGTACCTCATGCGCGGCGGCACGCTCGTCGTCGCCGCCGGCGCCTTCGACGTCACGTCGACGGGCCAGTCCCTGATGGCGTCCCGCAAGACCACGGGGCTCGACGCATGGCTCGCGCACCACGGCGTCACCGTCGACGGATCCCTCGTGATGGACCCGAACAACGCCGCGTTCCCGGTCCCGGTACGCCGACAGGTCGGGGGTTTCAGCTTCCAGGACCTCGTCATGCTCGACTACCCCTACTTCGTGGACGTGCGGGACGACGGGCTCGATCCCGACTTTCCGGCGACCGCGGATCTGCCGCAGGTCACGGTGGCGTGGGCGTCGCCGGTGGACGTGGATGCCGAGCGCAACGCCGAACGCACGGTACGGACGCTGCTGCGCAGTTCGCCGGGGTCCTGGCGGTCGTCCTCCACCGAGGTCATGCCGCGCGTCAGCGAGACGGGGGTGAGCCCCTTCGAACCCGAGGGCGAGGTAGGCGCCAACACGCTGGCGGTGGCGATCGAAGGCCGTTTCGAGTCCTTCTTCGACGAGTCGCCGCTGCTCGCGGAAGCGGAGGCGCCCGGCGACGACGTGGCGGACGATGACGAGACCGAGGCGGCGGACGAAGAGGAAGACAGCGGGCCCGCGGACATCGGAACCGTCACGAGCGTCATCGAGCGCTCGCCGGAGTCGGCCCGCCTCATCGTGATCGGCTCGGGCGCCTTCGTCGCCGACCGCACGATCCGCATGGTGGGCTCCGCGGACGGCACGCTGTACGCCAACTCGATCCAGCTCCTCGCCAACCTCGTGGACTGGGCCGTGGAGGACCAGGCCCTCATGAGCATCCGCAGCCGCGGGCACTTCAACCGCACGCTGCCGGCGATGCCGGAGAACGAACAGCGCGTGTGGGAGTACGTCAACTACGGCGTGGCCGTGATCGCGGTGCTGGCGGTGTTCGGCATCAACCTGCGCCAACGCGCCCGGCGGCGGCGCGTGCAGGCGGCCTGGCTGGAGGATGCGGCATGAAGACATCGACGCTGACGATCGCGCTCGGGGCGCAGTTGCTGCTCGTGGCCCTCGTCTGGGGGCTGCAGACGGGCGACGTCGAGGAACCGGAACCGTTCCTCGGTTTCGACGCCGACGCGGTGGACGCCTTGTCCGTGGCGGACGACGGGCAGACGGTGACGGTCACGCGGGCGGACGGCGCGTGGACGGTCGCGGAGGGCCTGCCGGCGGACGCGAACAAGGTCGACCGCGTGCTCGAAAAGCTCGCGGAGGCGGAGGGGGGCTGGCCGGTGGCGACGAGCGCGTCGGCCATGACGCGTTTCGAGGTGACCGAGGAGGAACACCAGCGGCACATCGTGGTCGGCGCCGGCGACGAAACCCTCGCGGATGTCTATCTCGGCACGTCGCCGAGCTACCAGCGCGTGCACGCGCGCCACGCGTCCGGCGGTCCGGTGTACGCCATCGACTTCTCCAACTACGAAGCCGGCGCCGAGGTGTCCGACTGGCTGAAGAAGTCGCTGCTGCAGCCAGAAGGTGCCCTGCAGTCGGTCGCGCGTGTCGGAGAGGCGGGCTGGACGCTCACGTCCACCGACGACGGCTGGAGCGCCCAAAGTGCCGGGATCGACGCGGCCATCGACCAGGAAGAAGCCGCGGAATACACGGCGCGTTTCACCGGCCTGAACGTCCTCGGCATCGTCGATGTCGAGTTGCCGGAGGCGCCGGCGGCGCGTTTCGTGCTCGCCGACGACGCCGGCGCGCACGAACTGTCACTGTTCCATCTCGAGGAGGAGGACGACTACGTCGCCACTTCGAACCGCTACGCCGGGCAGTTCGAGATCGCCAAATATGTCGCCGAGCGGCTCGATGCTTCGCTGGAAGACCTTGCGCCCGAACCCGAAGAGGCGGACGACGACGCGCCGGAAGCGGAGGACGACGCGTAGGTCAGAGACGCTCCACGAAAGCCCGGATGCGCTCCGCGGCCTCCACGCACTCGGCGGTCTCGCCGACGAGGGCCATGCGCACCCGCCCCGCGCCGGGGTTCGCTTCGCCCTGGCCGCGCCCGAGGTACGTGCCGGGCATGACCGTGACGTTCTGTTGCGCGAAGAGCGCGCGCGCGAATCCTTCGTCGTCTCCGCCCCCGCCCCGGCCCCCGCCCCCTGGCACCTCGGGCCAGAGGTAGAAGGCGGCCTCGGGCCTGACGACGGGCAGGACGTCCGCCAGGATCGGCAGGGTCGCGTCGAACTTCTCCCGGTACGCGGCGCGGTTCGCCCGCACGTGCGTCTCGTCGCCCCAGGCGAGGACGCTGGCCACCTGCACGTGCGTCGGCATCGCGCAGCCGTGATAGGTCCGGTACAGGTAGTAGCGCTCGAGGACCGCGGCGTCGCCGGCGACGAAACCCGACCGCAGGCCGGGGAGGTTGGAGCGCTTGGAGAGGCTGTGGAACACCACGCAGCGCCTGAAGTCCGCGTCGCCCATTGCCGCGGCCGCCTGCAGCAGCCCAGGCGGAGGCGCGTCCTCGTCGGCGTAGATCTCCGAGTAGCACTCGTCCGCCGCGATGACGAAGTCGAACCGGTGTGCGCGCTCGATCAGGCGGCGAAGCGTGTCTTCCGGGAGGACGGCCCCGGTGGGGTTGCCGGGCGAACAGATGTACACCAGTTCGGCCGCTCGCCACACGGCGTCCGCGACCGCGTCGAGGTCCGGAAGCTGGTCGGCGCCGCGGCAGGGGACGTAGTGCGGAGTCGCTCCGCGCAGTAGCGCGGCCCCTTCGTACGTCTGGTAGCAGGGATTGGGGAGCAGGACCAGCGAGGAGGACGCTCCGGACAGTATCGCCTGCCCGAACGAGAACAGGGCCTCGCGCGTGCCGTTCACGGGCAGCACCTGGGTCTCGGAGTCGACGCGCGCCCCGAAGCGGCGGCCGAGCCAGTCGGCGGCGGCCGCCCGGAGCGCCGCGCCGCCGCGGGTGGGCGGATAGGTCTGAAGCCCCGCGCGCAGCGTGTCCGGGTCTTCCAGGGCCTGCAGCACGAAGGCCGGCGGGGCGTGTTTCGGCTCCCCGATCTGCAGTGCCGCGTGCGGGGCGGACGTGGCCGGTACGACCCCTTCCTTCAAGGCGTCGAGGCGCTCGAACGGATAGGGTAGCAGCGCATCCAGCCAGGGGTTCATGCGGCCCGGCCGGCGCCGGCCGTGCTCTGCGCGACCTCCTCGTCCAGACGTGTCCGGATGGTGCTCTCGATGCGCTCCACTTCGTCGGGATCGTCGATCGGATCGATCACGAAGACATCCTCGACCCGCTCTCCGAGGGTCGTGATGCGGGCCTGGCGCACGCCGATGCCGAGCTCGACGAATAGCATGCCGAGCAGCGCCAGCAGCCCGGGCCGGTCCGAGCACACCACGCGCAGGCGGCTGTGCGGACCGTTCGGATCGAGCGCCAGGTCCGTCTCGGTGGGAATAACGAACTCCTTCAGCCGGCGGTCGACCCGCCGCCGCACGGACCGCGAGAGGTCCTTGGCGGAGAGCCTGCGCGCGAGGGTCGTGCGAACGCGCCGGCGCCGGTCGCCGTCGTCGGCGATGGGCCGGTCGCGGCTGTCGAGGACGATGTAGGAATTCAGGCAGCGCCCGCTCTCGGTGGTGACGATCCGTGCGTCATGAATCCGCAGTTGCAGTTCATCGAGGGCGACGACGCTGGCGGCGAACAGGTTCGGACGGTCCCCCGTGTAGAGGAAGATCTCCGTCGCCCCTTCGCCGCCGACCTCGCTGGCGACGTTCTGCAGGTAGACGAGGGGTCCCCGGTCCAGGTCGTGGTCGTGCATCGCCGCCGTGATGGCCGCGAGCTGCGCCGGCGTGTGGCGCAGGAACAGGTCGTCCCCGGCGTTGTCCCAGAGTTCGAGGCCGCGCTCCCGCGCGATGCCGTTCGCCGCGAGTTCCTCGAGGGCGGCGTCGCGACAGGAGGCGATGCGCTCCGCCCGCTCGGGCCCACCCTCGAGGCCCCGCGACAGGGCGTCGCGCGTCTCCATGTAGAGCTGGTGCATGAGCGTCGCGCGCCAGCCGTTCCACAGGGTCGGGTTGGTGGCGGTGATGTCCGCGACGGTGAGGGCGTAGAGGTAGTCGAGACGGGTCGTGGTGCGCACCTCGCCGGCGAACTCGTGGACGATCGCGGGGTCATGTATGTCCTTGTGCTGCGCGGTGGTGGACATCACCAGGTGCGAACGCACGAGCCACTCGACCAGTTCCGTTTCCTCGTCCGACAGCCCGTGGCGCCGCGAGAACGCCACCACGTCCGTGGCCCCGAGGACGGAGTGGTTGCCGCCGCGTCCCTTGCCGATGTCATGGAACAGCCCGGCGATGTAGAGCAGCTCGATCTTCGGAATGTCGCGGACGCAACGCATGGCGAGGGGGAACCGCTCGGCGCTCGACGGATAGCGGAACCGCCGCATGTTGCGGATCACCATCATGGTGTGCGCGTCGACGGTGTAGATGTGGAACAGGTCGTGCTGCATCTGCCCGACGATGCGCCCGAACTCCGGGATGTACCGGCCGAGGATGCCGTAGCGCCGCATGCGCGTGAGCTGGCTGACCACGGTGTAGGGCGCCCGCAGCAGTTCCATGAAGTACCGCGTCACCTCGGGGTCGTGCCGGAAGTCGTCGTCGATCAGCTCGAGGTGGTCCCGGATGAGGCGGATCGTGGCGGCCCGTACGCCCGCGATGTCGCGCCGGTTCGCCATGATCACGAACAGTTCGAGCAAGGCGGCCGGGTGGTCGCGGAACACCGCGGGCGAGGTGGTCTCCATGTACCGGTTGTGCACCTGGAAGCGGGCGTTTATGGGCTCGATGCGCGGCGCTCGGCGGCCGTGCAGGATGGCCTCGTCGAAGTGCTGCAGCAGGATGTCGTTCACCTCCCGCAGTTCGAGGACGTGGCGGTAGTAGTCGTGCATGAACTGCTCGACCCCGAGCTGCGCGTCGGAGTCGCGGTAGCCGAAGCGCTCGGCGAGGGTGCGTTGGTGGTCGAACAGGAGCCGGTCCTCCTTGCGCGCCGCGACCAGGTGCAGCCCGAAGCGCACGCGGCACAGGAACTGGCGGCCTTCCGCGAGCCAGCCCCGCTCCTGGGGGGTGAGATAGCCCTGGCGGGTGAGTTCGGACAGGTCGGCGGTGCCGAGATGCCGGCGCGTGATCCAGCCGACCGTCTGGATGTCCCGCAGGCCGCCGGGAGAGCCCTTGATGTTCGGTTCCAGGTCGTACTCGACGTCGTCGAACTGGGCGTGCCGCTCCGCCTGCTCGATGCGCTTGGCCTCGAAGAACCTGCGGCTCGACCAGACGCGCCGGCCCTTGAGGGCCCGGTCGAGGCGGGCGCAGAGAATGTCCGAGCCGGACAGGCGGCGCCGTTCGATCAGCGCGGTGGCCACGGTGATGTCGCCCGCGGCCTCCCGGCGGCATTCGCGCACCGTCCGTACGCTGTGGCCGATGTCGAGCTTGAGGTCCCAGAGCAGGCGGACGAAAGAGGCGATGTCCTCGGCGTTGCGGCGCGTGTTGCGGACCAGGATCAGCAGGTCGATGTCGGAGCGCGGATGGAGTTCGCCGCGCCCGTAGCCGCCGACGGCGAGCAGGGCGATGTCGTCGCGGTACCCGAAGGCGTGCTGCCAGATCTCGACCAGGAAAGCGTCGAAGAACCGCGCCCGCTCGGCGACCAGGATCTCCGCGTCCTCCCCGCTCCAGAAGCGGTCGATGAGCCTGCCGTCCGCGAGGTCGATGCGGCGGCGGAGTTCGGCGATGTCGAGGGGCCGGTTCAATGCGGCGCGCTCATGCCGCCGCCGGTGCCAGCGCCGTCTCTTCCGCGCGGCGCGTCAGGACCTCGACCCCGTCGTCGGTGACCAGGATCGTGTGCTCCCACTGCGCCGACAGCCGGTGGTCCTTGGTCACGACCGTCCAGCGGTCGGGCAACAGCTTCACGTTGCGCTTGCCGGCGTTGATCATGGGCTCGATCGTGAACGTCATCCCGGGCTCGAGACGCACGCCGGTGCCGCGCTGCCCGTAGTGGAGCACGAGCGGCTCGTCGTGAAAGATCTGGCCGATGCCGTGGCCCCCGAACTCCCGTACCACGGAGAAACGGTGCGTCTCGGCGTGACGCTGGATCGCCGCGCCGATGTCGCCGAGAAACGCGCCCGGGCGCACCTGCTCGATGCCCTTGTAGAGACACTCCTGCGTGACGCGCACGAGCCGCCGCGCCAGGACGCTCGGCTCGCCGACGAAGAACATCTTGCTCGTGTCGCCGTGCCAGCCGTCCTTGATCACGGTGATGTCGATGTTCAGCACGTCGCCGTTGCGCAGGACCTTGCGGTCGTTCGGTATGCCGTGACAGACGACGTGGTTGACGGAGGTGCAGATCGACTTGGGGAACGGCGGCTGCCCGGGAGCGTTGCTGTAGTTCAGGGGTGCGGGACGACTCGCGAGGTCGTTGACGATGAACTCGTGGCAGCGACGGTCGAGGTCCCCGGTGCTGACTCCGGGACCCACATGGTCGCCGATCATCTCGAGGACGCTGGCCGCGAGCCGGCCGGCGACGCGCATGCTCTCGATCTCTTCGGGTTTCTTCGGCCTGACGGGCATGGCGGCGGGGCGGGGCTACTTAAGGACGAAACCGCTATGGTATAAAGCGCGCGCCCCGCATGGAACAACCGTCGGCGCGGGCCGGCGGCCTGAGCGGAGGTGCGGAGGTGCGGACGGGCGGCACGGCATGCTGCCGCTTCCGCCGTTCGATAATGGCCCGGGCGGGGAGTACTCCGCCCAAACTCCCGCGCGGCGACAGACTTGGGTACTGCCGCGGGTGGGCGCGCGACGCAGGTCGCGCGTCGGATCCGGCAGCCAGCCGCGCGGGCACGACAACCCGGAGAACAACGCATGGCTTCCATCGGCATGCGCGACCTGCTGGCGGCGGGCGCGCACTTCGGTCATCAGACGCGGTTCTGGAACCCCAGGATGGCGCCGTACATCTACGGCGCGCGCAACAAGATCCACATCATCAATCTCGAGCGCACGCTACCGGCGCTGAACGAGGCGCTGGTGCACGTCAAGACCCTGGCGGGTCGCCGCAACAAGATCCTGTTCGTGGGCACCAAGCGGGCGGCCGCCAAGGTCATCCGCGAGCAGGCGACGCGCGTTGGCATGCCCTACGTCGACCAACGCTGGCTCGGCGGCATGCTCACCAACTACAAGACGATCCGGCAGTCGATTCGGCGCCTGCAGGAGCTCGAGACGCAGGCGGAAGACGGCACCTTCGAAATGCTCACCAAGAAGGAAGCCCTGCGCAAGCGGCGGACGATGGAGAAGCTCGACCGCAGCCTCGGCGGCATCAAGGAAATGGGGGGGCTGCCGGACGCGCTGTTCGTGGTCGACGTGCAGCACGAACGCATCGCCGTCACCGAGGCGAACAAGCTCGGCATCCCCGT
>JAJDTI010000102.1 GCA_022827245.1 Pseudomonadales bacterium
ATCTGCAACCCGGACATGGCCTCCCCCGCCATGCGAAACAACGGGGTGCAGCCGCCAGAGGCGGCCATTCCAGCAACCCCCCGCTGACCCGAACGGGAGCCAGCCGCCGAGGCGCGGCAACAGCAACACCCCCGCTGACACTAACGGGCGGGCCGCCAGGCGCGGCGACAGCAACCTCCCCGCTGACACAAAGGGAGACCGCCGCAAGGCGGCACAGACGTTCCACTGACCAAAGGAACACCGCGAGAACAGTGCCGGCGGCGTCCGAAAGGACGGAAAGGGTGCGAATAGGATGACCGGAAGTCCTCAACCGCGATTCCGCTCAGCACCGACCGATCGCAAGCATCGGTCGATTGCGAGAGTTTCTTACATTGGATCGCTGACGCTTGCACTGTGCGACACCTCGCCTCGGTCGTCGCACGACATCCAGTCGACCCGCAACGCCGATTAGAGAGGCGGAGTGAACCGGTCTATGGCCCTCCCTCGAATGGCGGGCCGCCATCAGATTTGGCGACGTCAGCCATCTCCCGCACGATCTCACGGGCCGCACTCGTTTTCTTGAAGCGGTTCCAATCCCACTCGGCGTTGTCTATGCGCTTCTTCCAACGCTCGTACCCCTTCAGCCGCTGTATCGTGTTTTCCGCCTCATCCCTGAAGATGCGATAGGGCGCCACCGCGAGAAAGTAGGGATATGCCGCTACGAGAATCAGAACTATGGCGATAAGCCCGTAACTCACGCTCTGAATCGTCGCTGAGGACTCATCGCCCTGGAAATACCAGCTAAGGCCAGCGACGAACAGGCCGCTTGGTACGGCCAACGCGAAGTGACCAAGCCAGTGTGTGCGGAAAAACGCCCTCCAGTCCTTATGAGCACGTTGCGGGATCGTGTCCATGCCAACTACTGCGGTCGTTTCCGACCGCCGTCCGCAGGCAAGAGATCCCGCTCCTCGTCGTCCCAGAGAAGCCCGGGATGAGGGATGCGGTAATACCCTTCGCCTGCCTTCTTCGCGCCCTTCGCCGTCGTGCAGCCCTGCTCCGGTTCCTCAAAGCGCCCCTTTGCGCCAAGCAGGTACTCCTCCTTGATCTCGACGCATACCCACTCGCGTTCGAGGCGCTCGGCGACTTCGCCCGTAACGCAGCTCCCGCCGAATGGATCCAGCACGAGGTCGCCGCGGTCTGTCGCCATCCGGATGAAGTACTCCGGCACCGACGCCGGAAACCGCGCCGGGTGCGCACGGACCTCATTCTTGGCACAGTACCGAAGGTACCGGCTGTTGCTCTCCGTGTTCGGTACGGCAATCAGGTTCGGCGGGATCGCCGCGCCATTGTCCCGGGCGAACTTCTCGCTGATGTCATGACCCGAGGGTCGCAGCTTTGCCTTGTAGCCGTTGTTCAGAAGATCCCGCATGCTGTCGCTGTAGGGCTGCAGTACCCGCCTGTTGCTCGCCCTAGGCCATGGTGACTTCGCTAGCCACCAAACCGTGTTGACGGCATCTTTCACCCGGACGCGTCGAATATTCACCCACTCCGCCGGTGTCGGCAGCTTGGAGGGGTTCCACCAATAGAACTCCTGAGCGAGATGGAAGTCGTACTCCTCGCAAAGCATGATGAGCAGCTTGAAGTGGTAGAGGCTGCGCACCGGAATCCCGGGCTTCCAGGCGCCGCCCAGGTCGATCACGAGACTGCCGTCCGGCTTGAGAATGCGCCTGAACTCCAATGCGAAGGACCGGAACCACTCGAGATACTCGTCCTCCTGCTCGTTCCCGTAATCCTTTTTCCGCGTCAGGGCGAACGGCGGACTCGTCAGAATCATATCGACCGACGAATCCTCACGGCACCGCATCACATTCAGGCTGTCGCCGTGAAAGATGCGGCCGAGCCGTGTCTTCAGCCAAGGCGTCAATTCGCGTTCCATGCTCTACCTTCCGATGTCCAGCTTCTTCAGGTTCATTGCGTGACGCGCCTCCCGCTCGAACGCCCGCACGATTCTGGCCGGGCTCTCACCGATTGACGCGAGGTCGCGACCGTCAAGCATCACGACGGCCAGATTGCTGTCCGCCATGATGCGGTTGGCATACCGTCTGGCCTCAGCCCCGACTTCGCCGGTGGTCACTACGACAATGGCATTGCTCTTGAGAAAATGCGTCAACCCCACCTCTTTCGCCACATCGTCGAGCGATACCCGGGTCGTGTTCTTGCACTGAATCTGCCATCGCGAGAACACGAGCCGTGCGCTCTCGAAGATCAGGTCTACCTCGGCACCCCCCGTCTGGCTGGCGCGCAGCCGGGTCGCGACGTATGTCATGTCGAGTAGCCGCATGATCTTGAACGCCAGCGCCTCCAGCGCCAGTCCGGCGACGAAACGGTCCTTGTCGTCCAGGTCGGCAAGGATTTCCGCCAGCGGACGCCTGAGCAACTTCAGAAGTTTGGGATCGGTCTGGCGGCTGAGCTGCTCCAGCAGCGGCTCGACGACATCCGCGATCAGCTTATCCGTCGGTGCCACCAAGAACGGCTTCGCACCGCGGCCTCCGGTCGTCTTCTGCGCCGTGATGTAGTCCGCCGCTACCAGATCGTTCAGAACCAGCTTCGGCAGACTCTTCTCAGGGAACTTCTCGCCGTACGTCGCGGTTGCCAGTCGCGCGATCTCATTCGCAGGCTGTGGCTCGCCAGTCCCGGTGTTGACGAGCGCCCGAAGAAACGCCCGCTGCATAGGCGGCAGGTCGGCGAGGGCCTCGAACTCGTCAACGCCGAGCCCCAGTATCTCCTCCACACGGAACGGATCGACCTGCCACCGACTTCCAACGAACACGCCAGCTTTGGCCAGCCACAACCGCATCATGCTCGGGTGCTTTCCGCCTCGCGGGAAGTGCACGTCGCGGGCTCCCAACGCTTCTCGAAGCGTGGTGAGGTTCACGGACTCGCCGGAAGCCTCCATGTCCCGTATGCAGCCCACCAGGGTCATACCGTGCAGATTGAGCAAGATGTGCTTCGCCAGATGCTCGTAGAGACGCGGCTTGTCGTCCCGAGTCGCCAGCAGTTCACGACCGAACTCCGTCAGAGACGCGTCCCGCTCAATGACCCCGTAGGCGATCATGCCCAGCTTCGTATTGTTGGCGAGCTTGCCGCGGTTGTAGGCACTTGTCGCATGCCCCTCGAACCACGCAGATCGGACCGCATCTTCGAATGCGTGCCAGTCGCCGCCGTGCGCTTCCGCCATCTCTAGCGCATCCGCGAGGTCGATCTGTGAAGGCGAGAATTCGCTTCCGAAGGGCAGGTCGCTCTTTCTGCTCATATGCGCCGGCATCTTACGCGGACTTCTCGGCGTTCGCCTGCATCGAAGGTTGTCACGTGCAACATCGGTCAATCCGACAGGACCGGATCATGGATATCCATACAGTCTCTGTCAACCCTTCGTCCGCCGTTTACGCGGTTGCCTCTCAGTCAGCCTCCAGTCCCAGCGCGCAGCCTGTCGCCTGTCCGCCTGTCGCCTGGTCGCCTGTCGCCTGTCGGCGCATCGCGGCGCACAAGGTCGCGATGCCAAAGGAGTCGTTCAAGGAGTAGCTGCTGTTGCCACCAGCAGATAAATGTAGTTAAATCAGCAAGTTGATTGCAGTCTGTCGGTGACGCGGGGGAAGCGCGACGAGCTGTCCGCCGACCGAGATACCTTCGGTGATCTCGATGTTGAAGCCGACCCCCTTGCGATGGGGGAACGCCGCTCCAACGCGGGTGTAGCTCGTCTTCTCCTCGCCGTCGTTGCCCTGGTAGTTCTCGGTGACGAAAACGCCCAGGTACTTCGGCATGGCCGGAGCCTGTTCGGACTTGGCGGTCCTTCGTGTTGCCATTGGTCTCTCCTCAAGCAGTTGATGAAAAGACCCGTCGTTGCCAACCTCCCCTTCGGGGCGGCTAGGCCCCTCCGGGTCGGTTTGACGTGTGCTCACACGCCCCGTTTCCGCGGCGACGTCCGCACAGGCGGACACGTAAGCGGGCCCGTTGTAGCGCTCCGGCGGAGGACCGTCAAGCGCCGCGTGTTGAGCGTTTGCTAAACGGAAGGGACCGCTAAGGCGCGCCGCGGGGCACGCGGTGTCAGGGGGTCCCGGAACTTTTTTCGAGCCGTTCGGCGGCCCACGAGGCGGCGCGTGCGAGGACCTCGGCGTGGCACGGCTTCGGATGGCACCAGCAGGCGAGGTCGCGCCCGTGCAGCGCCGCGAGCTCGTGAAGATCGATGTCGCCGGCCCGGATGCGTTGCCAGAGATGCCGGCGGAAGCGGGCGATGACCCGCGACCTCGAGCCGTCGCGGCCCACGACGTACGGATTGCCCCAGGGCGTGCGGCGGTCGACGCGGACGATGCCGCGCGCCCGGAGGGCCTCGGCGCTGGTGTCGCCGGCGATGCGGCGCAGGTTGAGGATCTTCACGGGCGCGCCGCGGCGGCGACCGTCGCGGGCTTCAGGCAGGGCGTCAGGGGATCGACCGTTCGGTGCAGCCGGTCGCGGTCGTCGACGCCGTGCACGGCCCGCGCGACCTCGGGGGCGACGCCGAAGTCGAGGCGGTGGCCGAGCACGTAGTGCATCAGCGTGCGGCAGTTGCGGCAGGTGTCGCCGTCTCCGAAGATCTCGGCGCAGCGGTGCTTCGAGCCGTCGCGCGAGAACGAGACTGCGGGGTTGGGGATGGCGTTGTCCATGATTGAACTCCTTCGTGGTGCGTTGTTGATTCCCTCGCACGCAACCCTGTCCGCGGGGGAAGTGCGGGTCAAGGCTGCCGAAGGCACCCGCCAGGGCCCCGGCCTTGACGCGCGGTGCCGCGGACTACGCTGGCGGGAATCGGCAACGGATCGCACGGGCGCCGGCCGGGGGCTTTCAGGGGATGCGGAGCGGCGGGACCGGACGGCGGGGGTGCCGCTTGAGACGCCACAGCACCACCGACCAGCGCGACGGATCGGCGTCGAGCACGCGGTGCTGGTGCTTGCAGTCGAAGTCGAGGACCTCGCCGCCGCGGAGTTCGAGCGATGCGGGGTCCGCGGGCTGGCCGCTCGCCGAGTCCCGCGCCCGGTCGAGCTCGAAGGTGCAGGGACCGAGGTTGACGAGCACGGCGCGGGCGTGGGCGTAGGACGCGTCCCGGTGCCAGGCGATTCCGGTGTCCCCGTGCACGACCAGACCGACCTGCGGCTGGGTGTCGGGATCGACGCGCTGCCAGACGGCGGCGAGCCAGGGCCAGAGCCGGTGCGAGGCGAGTCCCGGACGCCAGGGCTGGGTGGGTCCGAGCGGCGCCTCGATCTCGAGCCAGGCGCGCTGCCGGCCCCTGGCGTAGTTCGAGACGTCCGGTGCGAGATGCGGCGCGACGTGGCGCGCGAGGTGGTCGACGACGGTGCGGACGGTGTCCGGGTCGATGCGCAGGGCGCGGCGGATGGGTGCCATGGCGTGTCTCCTCCCGAGGATGGCGGTGTGTTCGCCGCCGGGACCGACGGGCCGGGCCGGCCGTCCGCGCAAGGCCGCCCCCGGGCGCCGGCCGTGAGGCCGGTTGCCTTGCGCGGCGCCGGGCGGGCCGTCACGGTGGCCGGGGAACGCCCGCCCCCGAGCGTCGGATGCGGACCCCGTCGGTCGAGGGCGGGTCGAGCGGTCAGGAAGGAAGGAGGTCGTCGACGGTCACGCGCAGGGCGTCGGCGAGCGCGCGTAGGGTCGCCACGGAGCCGGTGCCGCGGTCCGCCTCGATGTCGGCGATCTGGACGCGGTTGACGCCGGAGGCGCGCGCCAGGGCGGACTGGGACAGGCCGCGGTGCTCGCGCCAGACCCCGAGCGGGCTGGCGCCGTCGATCAGCCGGTCGGCGACGGCGGCGGGCACGAGTTCGTCGGTGCCGGCTTCGATGCGCGCGCGAGCGGCGAGCGCGGCCTGCAGGTCGGCGAAGTCGTCCTCGGCGGCTCGCAGCCGGTCGTATTCGGCGCGGGGGATGGTGACGGTGTCTGGCATGGTGTCAGTCTCGGTAGGCATGGCCGCGGGTCGTGACGTGAAGGACCTCCAGCGCGTCCGCGTCGCGCATGACGACGCGCCAGTCGCCGACGCGCAGGCGCAGGAAACGCCCAGGGCCGCGCAGGCGGCGGACGTTGCCGGCCTGGGATGCCGGATCGTCGGCGTAGGCGCGGATCCTGCCGCGGATGCGGTCGGCGAGGTTTCGGGGCATGCGGGCGAGCGTCCTCACGGCGGCGCGGCTGTACGCGATCTCCTTCACGGCCGAAGTGTAGTTGTGCGCTACAGGCGCGTCAAAGTCGGCGGCCGGAGCGTGTCGATGCGGCGAGCACGTCGGCCCAGTCCGCCCGGTGGCGCGACGGCAGGTCGATGCGCACGGGGATGCCGGCGTCGCGCGCGCGGCGCTCCAGCTGTTCGGCGGCGAGCAGCCCCGGTCCGTCGAAGTCGGCAGCGACGGCGAGCCATCGCAGGCCGTCGGGGAGCTCGGCGTGCTTCATGCCGGCGGCGGACAGCGCGGCCCAGGTCGGGGTGCCGGTCAGCGTCGCGTAGGCGAGCGCGGTCTCGATGCCCTCGGCCACGGCGAGGACGCCGCCCTCCGTCCCGGCGAGGCGCACCGTGGCGCCGCGGACGGGACCGTAGGTGCGGCGCTGCCGATCGGGCAGGGACGTGACGTGGAGCCCGCGGAACTGTTTTGCGAGCGAGACCCGTGCGAGGATGCGCCCGCGCTCGCGGTCCCAGCGCAGTTCGGCCGGCCAGGGGGGCGCGAGCCCGCGGGCGCGGAGGTAGTCGTCGGCGGGGGTTCGCGCGACGGGGACGGCGCGGTTCCAGGCGCCCGCGATCCAGCGGGGCGGCGAACGGTCGTCGGGCGGGCGCGGCGCGGAGCGGACGGGAAGCGGGCGCCGCCGCAGGAGGATGCCCGCCGCGAGCAGTCCGTCGCGGACGTCGACGGGATCGCAGCCGGCGTGGCAGTGCCAGAGCGGCGCGCGGTCGCCCTGGCGGATGGCCAGGGTCTCGGGGGAGCTGTCGTGGACCGGACACGGCAGGCGCAGCTCGGAGCCGCGCTGGACGGCGCCGGCCGCGCGGGCGGCGCGCTCGTCGAGCGTGTAGGGGGAACCGCGCACCGCTACCTCGGCAGGTCCGCGAACCGGTCGAGGATGGTGCGGCGAATGACGGTCGGGATCGCGGCCAGCGCGTCGGCGTTGCGCCCGGGCGGGGTGCGCTCGGAGAGGTTCACGACCGGAATGCCGAGTTCGGCGGCGACCCGCAGCGTGTGGCCCGTGCCGCCCGCCTCGCGTCCGTGCGCGCTGCCGTTGGGGTTCCAGGCGATCACCGCGCGCACCGGCAGCACGGTGCCGTCGTCGTCCAGCGCGCCCGCGAGGATCGAGACGTTGCGCAGGAACAGCGCGCGCGCTCCGCGGCGGCAGCGGTCCCAGGTGGGGTGGTGCTTGCGGGCCAGGTGCAGGAAGGACAGGCCGCGGACGGCGTCGCCCGCCCGGGGGTGGACAACGTCGATGTCGGACTCGGGATCGCGGCCGGGGCGGTAGCCGTTGTAGCCGGGCCAGGGCGTGTGCACGGTGACCGGCGCGTCGGTGCGCAGCGCCCCGGCCTCGAACGCCTTGTCCGCGCCGTCCGCGCCGCCGGTGGACAGGGCGAAGCCGGCGTCGCCGAGGGCCTGCGCGGCGTCGGACATGCCGGCCAGCACCTCGGGCGGCGTGGCGCGGGACCCGACGCCGGCGTAGGCGACCGGACGCGGCTGCGGCTCCTCCAGGGCGGCGCGCAGTTCCTCGACCAGTTCGGGATCGAGATCGGCGAGGCGGATGGTCCCGGCGGCCAGGTCGCGGGACAGGGCGCGCATCGCGTCGTTCGTGGCGGCCGCGGAAGGACCGGGGTCTGCGGATCGCGTGGACGGGTTGTGGTTCATGTCGTGTACTCCTCGAAGGCTGGCGGTTTCCGTTCCGTCCGGTCCGCGCCGCAAGCCGCCGGTCAAGGCTGCCGCCGACGTTGCCCGGCGGGCGGAGACGAGGCGGTCTGCGGGGTCGGCGGCACCGCAGGGCCCGCCTTGACGGGCGGCGGCCGCGGGCCAGGCTCGGCGGAAGGACGCCTGCCCCGCGCGGATGGCGTCAGGAAGCGGCCTCGGGGCGGCAGGCGATGGTCTGGCGCACCCGCACGCGGCGGTGCGGGGCCGCTGCGGCAAGCTGGGGGCGACGATCGAACATGAAGCCGCTGTCGGCGACCTCGCCCGCCCCGACGGCGATGAAGTGGTGGCGCACGACGAGCACGAAGGACTCCGCGAAGGTGTCGTGCGCGTCCAGCCAGGCGGCCAGGGTCGGACGCGCGGCCCGCGGATGCACGGTGCGTTCGCAGCGCCAGCCGGCGAGGGTCATCGCGGCCATGAGCTCGTAGCTCTGGACCCCGTGGATTGTGGGGAGCGTAGTTTTATGTGGAGGTCATGGGCAATGGGGGTCCAGATCAGCAAGTTGGCCTCCTTTTGCTACACATAAGAACTGATGATCGGTCTCCCGGCGGCCACTCCGGCCGCCGTTCGACAGGAGAACGATCTTGGACTCACACCAGAAGGCAACACTGGACTACCTTCCGTTAGAACGTCTCGTTGAGCGCGCGCTACGGCATCTGGAACACATCGGATACGGCGAGAGATCGCTGTCGCGGTACAGAGGGATCTGGCGCCATCTCGTCAGGTTCGCCGAAGACTGCGGTTTCGGGGACGAGTTTTCGGAGGATCTTGCGACTGGTTTCCTGGCAGCTTGTCGCTCGGAGGACGACGCCTGGCCCAGCGAGCGACGCCACGCGGCTTTCGCCGTCAAGGTCCTCGGGGACTTTCGCCGCGACGGGCGTATCGAACGGTCCATAACCGACAGGAGCACGCTCAACATCCCGCCGGCCATGAAGAAGCCGATGCGGGACTACGAACGCTACGGCATCGAGCACCGCCACCTGCGCGCGTCGACGATGGACGAGCGGACCCGGGAGATTGCCAAGTTCCTGGACTTTCTGGGCTCCAGGGGCGTACAGACGCTACGGGAGATCCAGTCCGACCATCTCGCCGCTTACCTGATCGAGCTTGAGCGCTACAGCCCCAAGACCAGGGCGCGCATCGTGTCCGGCTTGCGGCAGTTTCTCAAGTTCCTCACCATGCGCGGCACCGTGCGGCAGAACCTCGCCGAGGGGCTGCCTAGGATTCGCGTCCCGCGTGACAGCGCCATTCCGTCTGTCTGGGACTCCGAGCTCCTGGTCAAGCTGCTGGAGTCCGTCGACCGCAGTTCGCCGGTTGGCAAGCGGGACTACGCGATACTGTTGCTGGCCTCGCGCCTGGGCCTGCGATCGGGCGACATCCGGGCGCTGAGACTCGACGACCTCGACTGGGGGACGTCGACCGTCACGGTCACACAGTCGAAGACGGGGGCGCCGCTAAGTCTTCCGCTCTCCGAAGAGATCGGAGAGGCCCTGATCGACTATCTACGTTTTGGCCGACCGGAGACAGAGCGTCATAGGGAAGTGTTTCTGACGCTCAAGCGACCGATCGGGCCGTTCTCCGAGGACGGCAAACTGTTTCATGTCGTCAATCGGTGGCGGGCGCTGGCGGGCATCCGGTTCGTCAACCGCCAGTGCGGCGGCCTTCAGTCCCTGCGCCACACGCTCGCAACGCAACTCCTGCGCGAGCAGACGCCGATTCACGTCATCTCCGGGATCCTCGGACACGCGGACAGGGAGTCGACCCTGATCTACGCCAAGCCCGACACCGAGATGCTGCGAACAGCGGCGCTGGATACCGAGGAGGTGTCTGATGTCGAGTAGCAAGTCCAAGGCCACCTTCGAGAGTTCGCTAGCACCGCTGATGGAGCAGTTTGTGCAAGAGAAGCGCGCCATCGGGTACCGATACAAGATCGGCGCGGGCGTCCTGATGCGCTTTGATCGGTTCCTGGCTCAGCATGCGACGGACGGTGCCGGGTTGACCCGTTCGGCCGTCGTCGAGTGGCTCGCCAAGCGCCCGATTGAGACTCCGTCCACGCAACGACACCGGTTCGCGGTGATCCGCGATTTCGGCGAGTTCATGTGCCGCTTGGGGCATCCGGCCTTCGTGCCGGGCAGATCGCTGACGGCGAAGGGACCCTCCAGTTTCGTGCCGCGGATCTTCACACACAAGGAAGTCCGGGGTTTGTTGGAGGAAGTTGATCGGTTAACGCCGTCGGCGAACTCCCCGCTCAGGCATCTGATCATGCCAGAGATCTTCCGCCTGCTGTGCGGTTGCGGGTTCAGGATCGGGGAAGTGCTGAAGCTGCGGAACGACGACGTGGATCTGAACAGCGGCGTCATCACCGTCCGCGAGGGCAAGTTCGGCAAGGACCGCCTCGTGCCGCCCGCGCTGCCGCTCGTCGAGCGTTTACGTTCGTACGACGCGGCCGCCAGCGCGGTGCTTGGCGCAAGACATCGCGATGCGGTCTTCTTCCCATCCGAAGGAGGCCGCTCATACCACAGCACGTCGGTCTATGAGGTCTTTCGGCAACTACTGGCGCGCTGCGGCATCCCCCATGGGGGCAGAGGCAAAGGGCCGCGTGTCCACGACCTTCGGCACACGTTCGCCGTCCATACGATGCTGCGCTGGTACCGCGAGGGCGCTGATCTCCAGGCCAAGCTCCCCGTGCTGGCAACTTACATGGGCCACCAGTCGATTCTCGGCACCTCGCGCTACCTGCATCTCACGGCGGAACTGTTCCCCGAAGTCACGGTACGCGTCAACGCCGCGTTCGGCGACGTGATTCCACGGAGCGTGCCGTGATGAAGCCGACCGATCTCTCCGTGCATCTGACAGCGTTTCTCTCGCACCACTTGGCCGCGCAGCGGAACCTGAGCCCGAACACGATCCGAGCGTACCGCGACACGTTCACGCTACTGCTCCGGTACTGCCGCGACGAACGCGGGATGGCCCTGGAGCGCCTGTGCCTCAAGCAGATCGATGTCCCGCTGGTGGAGGCATTCCTGGACCATCTGGAGCGCGACAGACATTGCTCGATCCGTACGCGCAACTACCGGCTTGCAGCCGTGCACGCGTTTTTCCGGTTCGTGCAGTCGGAGGTGCCGGACCACTTGCTGCAGTGTCAGCGGATCCTCGCGGTGCCGCGGCGCCGTCACCCGCATGCGAACGTGGGCTACCTCGCGAAGGAAGACCTCAGCAGGATCCTCGCGCAGCCCGATGTGCGCACATGCGGCGGTCGCAGGGACGCCGTGCTGCTCAGCACGCTCTACGACACCGGTGCGCGGGTACAGGAGCTGATCGACATCAGCGTCGGGGACGTGCGCCTGGAGCCGCCCGCCCAGGTCCGTCTGTTCGGCAAGGGCCGGAAGATGCGCGCCGTTCCGCTGATGGACGCCACGGCGACGTTGCTACGTGACCATCTGCGCGAACATGGCCTGGACCGCCCCGAGTGCTTCGAGCAGCCGCTGTTTCACAACCGACAAGGCGCTCGGCTGTCCCGCTGGGGGGTCCGGTACATCCTGGACAAGCACGTTCAGGCAGTGCGTAACGCTGATCCAGCCTTCACCCAGGCGGTTACTCCGCACACGCTGCGGCATACCAAGGGAATGCACCTGCTCCAGAGCGGCGTCTCGCTCGAGATCATCAGGGACTTCCTCGGCCACGCGCACGTCGTGACCACCCAGATATATGCCCGGGCGAATCTCGAGATGAAGCGCAAGGCGCTGGCGGCCGTGGCGGAGCACTCTAGCTTTCCGGAGATGCCGTCTTGGAAGCAGAACGCCACACTGCTGGAGTGGCTTCGCAACCTATGAGACTCCCCGAACCACCGGTGGCGCCCAACAGTCGGGACCCTCCCGAACCCGACGAGATCTTATGTGTAGGTCTGCAAACGCTAAGCCTTTAGCAATCAAACGCCTGAGAGCTTTACTACACATAAGGACGCACTCCCCACAATCCACGATATGTGCAGCTACACATATCGTGGATCTGGGGGCGTCCGGTGACCTCGCGCAGCAGCGCGGCGCAGTCGTGGGTGGGCAGGCCGGTGACGGCGGAGATGGCGCTCGGGCCGCACTTGCCGGCGCGCCCGACGATGCGGTGCAGCTTCACGGCGACGTCTCCGTCCGTCCGGACTCGGCGGCCAGGGCGTTCAGCGCCGCGTCGAGCGGTTCGTCCAGAGCATGGCCGAGACGCACGCTCTCGGTCACGGCCTCGGCGACGTCGCGGGCGACGCGGAAAAGGTGGCCGATCGTGTCGGCGAACAGGCGCGGGTGGCGGTCGGCGAACCGGTGCAGCGCCGCGGTGGCGGCCGGCAGCCTGCCGTCCTCGCGCAGGCGCTCGCAGGCGGACTCCATGGCGTGCTCGTAGCCGTACTCGTAGCCCTCCTCCTGCGCGGCGTCGAGCTGGGAGGCGATCAGCGCGTGCGGGAACTCGACCACGTCGTAGTCGGTGCGGACGGCCCCGCGCGGGCGCGGCAGGGGGGACGCGGCGGCGAGCAGGTCGCGGTCGGTCTCCGCGGCGGCGCGGACCGGGTGCAGGGACAGGACGACCGGCGGCCGGTCTCCGTCGGGCCAGGTCGAGGCGACGACGCCGTACGAATGCTGGTCCTCCCAGACGGGTTCGATCCGGGCGCCGTGGGGCCGGTGCGGACACTGGCGCCACGGGCAGGCGCCGACGTCGGTGCGCTCCGCGGGCCGGCCGAGGTCGGCGCGGTCGAGGCGGCGCACGACGCGGCCGCGGCGGCTCGACACGCAGGTCTGGCCGCACAGGGGGCAGGGGGCGGGAAGCTGGATGCGCTTCATGGGACTGGTCTCCTTCGGTTCAGGGGTTGGTGTCGGGGGAGGATCCGGCGGCTTGGAGCCGTCGCAGGATCTCGAGCGGAATGCAGGACGGGCCGTCGGCGTCGCGCCGCCAGCCGCCCCGGCGACGGCAGGGGTCGGCGTCGCAGCGGCCGGTGCGTTGGCGCTCGCACTGGGCGCTCAGCCAGTCGGCGTGCTGGGCGTCCATGGCGCACCCGGCGCGGGTGCGGATGTCGTCGCGGATGCGCATCAGCGTGCGGCCGAGCCGGTTGAGGCCGCGGCCGTCGCAGACGCCCCAGTAGGTGTCGCCCCAGGTGTTGCCCTCGACGAGCTCGGCGTCGCCGGTGGCGAGCAGGGCGTCGCGCAGTTCCGGGACGGCGAACCTCGCCGCGAGGACGGAGTGCATGACGTCGTCCTTGACGTGCTCCCAGTCGCAGCGCAGGTCGGCGCGGCGGCCGAGGCGCTTGGCGGCGGCGGGCGAGTGGGCGCTGCGGATGCGGTCGCGCATGCGCTCGTCGCGGGTCTTGGCCGCCTGGAACGCCGCCTCCGACGTCGGCCAGACCTTGCCCCGCCACTCGAAGGGGGCGCGGTGGAAGTTGGACAGAAAGGCGTGGTCGCCGCGGAAGCGGTCGATGCGTTCGGGCGCCGGAACGGCGGGCCGGGTCGGGTTCATGGGTGTCTCCTCCTTGGTTGGGCCGAAGCCCGTTGCCCTCGACGGGCCGCGGCGAGCCCGGCCGGTCAAGGCCGCCGCCGGACGCGGAGCGGCCGCGCGGCGCCCCGCAGGGGTCCGCCTTGACGGGACGGGCGGCCGCGGCAGGCTGCCGGGCGGGATTCGGTCGCGGGTCCGTGCCGGTCAGGGGTTCGGATCGGGCGGGCCGCCGGCGGGGAGCAGCAGGCCGATGGAGTCGGGGCCGAACTCGAGCGCGAACTCGGGCGCGCGCGCCGCGAGGGCGGCGTCGACCCACTCGACGGGCACCTCCTCGGAGAAGTCGTCCCCGCCGACGGCGTCCCGGGCGCGGTCCCAGACCGCCATGCGGTCGTCGCGGGTCGGATCGAACCCGCGCGCGTAGGAGACGGGCGGGCGCGGCGCGGGGTCGGCGGATGCGGGTTCGGGGTACATGCCCGGCGACATGAGGTAGATGCCCTCGTCCTTGACGAGCCACAGGCACGGCGGCGCGAGGCGTTCCTCGCCGGGTTGTCGGACCGAGCAGCGTTCCTCCCCGTAGATGGCGGCGCGCTGGCCCATGGTCATGCGGCGTTCGGGGGCCTCGCGGGCGTGGCGCGCGAGGCCGGCGACCTGCTCCATGTCGAAGTGGAGGCGGGTCATGGCGCGCTCTCCGCCGGGGCGGGTGGGAAGTCCGCGCCGCAGTCCCAGCCGTCGCGCCAGGCGTCGGACAGGCACTCGGCGCGCGTGGCGGCGCGCGCGGGATCGGACGGCCGCTCGCGGCGCGGCGGGCGGTGCTCGTCGACGATGTCGAACGCGCGTCGGCGTCCGGCATCGGCCTGGCGCCACAGGCGAACGAACGCGGGCGCAAGGGCGTCCCCGTCGGCCGGACAGCCGCGCAGGTGCCGGAGGATGTCCAGGGCCTCGCCGCGTATGCGGTTGGCCTCGGCCAGTTCGCCGCGGGCGCGCATGGCGAGGCTGCGGGCCTCGTCGCACTCCCGCTCCAGTTCCGCGACGAGCTCCGCCATGCGGTCGGCGGCGCGGGCGGCGTCCACGGGGTCGTCGTAGACGTCGGGGTCGAGGAAGTGGCAGTCGGAGTCGTTCGACTCGGCGAGGGCGTAGTAGCCGACGGGCGGATCGTCCTCGTCCGATTCGTCCGCGTAGGCGTAGACGAACCCGGTGAGGATCTCGAACTGGCCGGCGTCGGCGTACCAGCCGGTGTACCGAGCCCCGGTTATGCGGTCGTGGCGGTCGTGGCGCCAGGCCCTGGCCGGTTCGATGTGGGACGGATCGACGAGGTGCGCGGTGATGCCGCAGGCGAGCGGCTGTGCGGCGGGCACGTCGTGGAACGCCTCGGCGGCGGGCGTGAGGGTGGCTTGCATGGTGGTGTCTTCCTGGTGGGTTGCGGTTGCGGTCACGCGGCCTCGGGGGCGCGCGTGGGCCGTTTGAAGAAGGCGAAGGCGGGGTTGTCGCGGGACGGTTCCACGTCGGCGCGGAACGCGACCGGGTCGCCCTCCTTCGCCTCGTAGAGGAAGCGCGGCTGGGTGCCCCAGAACTTCCTGCCGTGGACGTCCTGGACGGTCATGACCTCGCGGCAGAGGTTGCGGTATGTCCGGATGTCGAGCTTGACGATGCGCCCTTCGACGACCTGGCGGCCGGGTTCGATGGACGGCGCATCGGCGGCGGCCCGGCGCTCGTGCTCCCGCGCGCGCCAGCGGATGTGCAGCGTGATGGCGCTGCACCAGAGCGCGCGGTCGCGGACGTGCACGGCGGGCGCGTCGGCGATGGCCTTCAGCTTGACGAGGTACTCGCTGTCCGGGCTGGCGGACCGGACCAGCTCGACGGTCTTGCGCGCGGCGGCATGGTGGTCCGGTGTCGGGGCGCAGGCTTTGCGCTCGGCGTGCCAGAGCGAAGCGAGCTTCGGGCTCGGACGGTTCATCAGGAACGCGAGGCGGGACGCGGTCGCCATGCGGTCCTCGCCGGACTTGGCGACGGAGATCCAGCCGTAGCGCGCGACGATGGCGGCGGTCCAGGCGAGTTCCTCGTTCTGGTCGGCGTAGCCGCCGTCGTAGCCCGGGGCGCCGGGGTCGCGATGCAGGTAGCGGTCGACGATCTTGTCCGGGGCGAGCGTGTCGAAGAGCGCCGCGATGCGTTCGGCCTCGGGGTGGCGGAGGAACGCCTTGAGGCAGGAGCGGCCGACGAGGAGGTGGCGGCCGTCGGCGTGCGCCAGCAGGAACACGGCGCGCCGGTCCCGCTCCTTGCCGCAGTGCTCGCAGACGGGCTCGGCGAGGGTCCAGTAGCGCCGCGGCAGCTCGACGCCGGGAACGGCGTGGGGGATGGTCGCCGCCATGCCGGCGGGGTCGATGTCGTAGCGGGCGGCGAGCGACCAGCCGGCGAGGCGCGGGGGCGCGGAGGTGATCGTGACCCACTGGTGCAGGTCGCCGTCCAGGAGCACCTGCGGCCTAGGCTCGATGCGCCAGTCGAGGCGGGACTCGACGCCGGCCTTGCGGGCGCGTTCGAGGAGCGCCCGGGCGTGGCGCACCATCGGCAGCACGTTGTCGACGGGAATGAGGTAGCTGGCGCCGGACGGCGGCGCGTCGGCGGTTTGGTTGGACATGGGGTTCTCTCTCCTCCGGAAGGGCGTCTGCCCGGACCCCCGAAGGGGCGCGGCGGCCGGCGGCGGCGGTCAAGGTCGGCGCGCGAGCGCCGCCCGGCAGGGTCGCCTTGACCGCGCCCGGC
>JAJDTI010000127.1 GCA_022827245.1 Pseudomonadales bacterium
GGGCCGAACCCAGATCGGCGAACTCCACGCCCGGTCCTGGATCGTCGAGTGCATGTCGGGCCGCAGGGGAACGCCGGCCCGGATCGCGTCCCACGTCGACCAGCGGCACTTCGGGTTCTCGAGCACGCGCACGTAGTAGAACGCATGCTGCGCCGGATCGAAGTCCGGGTCTTGCCAGACCGCGGCGAGCTCCGCGGCGCCCTTGTCCTCGCTGACGTCGCAGGTCGCGAGGTCGACGGTGGCGCCGTTGTCCGAACAGCGCTGCGTTTCGGGATCGATCGTTCCCCCGTCGGAGCACGCGATGTCGACCACCGCTTCCCGGTGTTCGCCGTCCACGGTCCAGCCCTTGACGACCTGCAGGCGCTGCAGGCCGACGGTGTTCGGGTCGCGGACCGCCCAGGCATAAAAGGTCGGAGCCCGGTCGCCGTCGGTAGCGAGGTCCGCTCCCATCGGCACGCCGTTGGCGTAGGCCTGGGCAATGCTGTCGGGCGCTTCCGTCATGGCACTGTCGATGTCGTAACCGCCGAAGAAGCGCACCTTGATGCGCGGGCCGCTGGTGCTGAAAGTCTCCTTGCGGCGCATGGCGTCGAAGAGCGCCTCGCGCGTGTTCGATTCCGCCCATACGCCGGCCAGGCCGGAAGCGCCCCAGTACTGGGATGCGCCATCGGCGTACTCCGAGCCATCCTCCGCGGGTTCGGGCAGCGGCACGGAGCCGCGCATGTAGGGTTCGATATCGGTGAAACCGGTCTTGCTCCAGTAGTCGTACTCGTAGAAGGAGCCGGCGGCGTTGTGCGTGTCCGACGAGCCGATGACGCCGAACCGGTAAGGATTGAAGCCTTGGGTCGCTTCCATGGCCAGCCCCCTCAGGTACGCATCGCGCACGTAGCTGCCCGGCGGGTGGGACGTCTGGTCGGTGGCGACCTTGAGTTCCATCAGCTCGAAATCCGCCCACTCGTCGTTCGGCGACAGCAGGGGATGCGCGTCCGAAGTGCCCTTCACCTGGGTGTTCTCGACGAGCGGTTCGTTGCGCATCCTGAGGTCCGCGTAGGCCGCGTCCAGGGCCTCTCCGCCGAACTTCACGTCGCTGAACATCCAGCCGTCGGAGCCGTTGGAATTGTGCGGTATCGCGATGGCGTCCATGCCCTCGGCGCGGACGCCGTCCATCCACGCCCAGAGGTCTTCGGGATTGAGGGAGTCCAGGCGGCTGAAGGGCTGCGGCGGTGCGCTGCCGCGGAAGATCACGTTGCGGTGCAGGTTCTGGGTCTCGGGTCCGGAGGTCGTGTACTCGTAGGCGGTGAAGGCCGTGAAGTTGCCGGGATCGTTGTTGCGTTCGGCGGACTCGATGATCTCCTGCCAGGCCGAGCGGGCGACGTCGCGGTCGTCGAGCTCGTCGATGCGGTCGGGGTCGGTGTCCGCCATCGCTGCCCGGAGATGCCCGATCATGGCTTGGAAGCCGGCGCCGGACCCGGCCGCGTTCGTTGCCCCGCGTACCGCCTCCGCGACCGGGTGGTCGCCGTAGGCGGAGTCTTCGTCCGCGAGTTCGCGCATCATGCCGAGGTAGAAGGCGTGGTCCGTCACGGCGAGGAAGTCGAGCGGCGCATGCAACTGCATCATCCGCCCGGCCGCGTGCTCGATCGCGGCCCCCTTGGCGAACGCGTAGGCCTCGTCGGGCGTGCGCCGCGTGCCCATCAGGTAGGCGTCGAAGGAGAGGTTGGTGTGTACGTGGGTGTCGCCGAAATAGGCGTCCCGGAGTGGGTTCGACGCGATTGCCGGCGCTTCCGGCGCCACGCTCTCGGGAGCCGTCGCGGCGTCTTCCGGTGCGGCCTGCTCCTGCTCGCAGCCGGCGGCCAGCGCCAGCATCGCCAACGCGATGATCGAGTTTCTCATGGTCCTTCCCTCCTTCCTGTAGCTGGTCACCGTCGCCGCCAGGGCGGCACGGCGTCCCAGTCGAACGGTTCGATGCCGTCGTCGTTGATCAGCCAGACGCTCGGGCGCGCCTCGCCGTCGTCGAGTTCCAGGAACCCGATGGTCCCGTACTGCGTGTCGTAGTTGTGTGGATACGTGGGCGAGCCGGGGTTCACGCAGAGGATCCCGTCCACCTCGTTGATGAGTTCGGTGTGCGTGTCTCCGTAGACGATCACGTCGGGTGTCTTGTCGGGGAAGAACCGCTCCACCCAGCGGGAGACGGTGAAGTCCGGCGGACGCTCGTTCGCGGGGATGTAGTGGGTGAGACCGACGGTCAGGTTCTCGAGGGGGAGGCTCCACGCGTAGCGGAGGCGCGGATCCTCCGGCTGGACATCCCGGCCGCCCGAGCCGTCCTCGCCGTTGCCGCGGGCGGCGTAGACCGGCGCGACCTCCTCGAGGGTGTCGAGCACCCAGAGTTCGTGGATGTCGCCCGCGTGGAAGATGCAGTCCACGCCGTCGAACGCCTCGTAGACCTGCGGCCAGAGGGTCGCGCGCGCTTCCGGGATGTGCGTGTCCGCGATCAGGCCGATGTTCAGGGGCATGGACGATGCGCCGGGGAAATGGGCTACCCTACGCGACCAGCGGGGGCAACTACAAGATACCGGGGAGGCACGGGTCTCATGCTCGATTGGGGGGAAGTGCGTCGGCGGGCCAACGAGGACGGCGAGTTCCGCATGCATGCGCGTTTCTGGACGAGCCGGATCCGCCTCGATATCGGCGCCGAGAAGCACAAGCTCACGGTCGCCGCGGGGGAGGTCACGGACATCGAGCCCTGGTTCGGGGCGGTCGCCGCGAACCTCTTGATCGCGGCCCCGGAGGACGACTGGGACGCCCTCCTCGAAGCGGTACCGCGGCCGTTCTACCAGGACCTCTACCCGGCGACGCTGCACCACGGCTTTGAGGTCACGGGGGACACGGCCCACTACTGCGCGTACTACCCGGCGCTGCGCCGGCTGATCGAGATCATGCGGGAGGTGAACAATGGCCCGGTTTGACGCGGCGGTCGGACGCTACGTCCACCTGGAACTCGGGGGCGTCGAGCACCGGGTGTACTTCGAGGAGGCAGGGGAGGGCGTCCCGGTCCTCCTCCAACACACCGCCGGGGCCGACGGGCGGCAGTGGCGGCACGTCCTCGAGGACGAAGAACTGCAGAGCCGCTACCGGCTGATCGCCTACGACCTGCCGTATCACGGCAAGTCCGTCCCGCCTACCGGCAAGGCTTGGTGGAGCGAGCCCTACAGGCTCACCAAGGACTTCCTCATGAGCGTGCCGGTGGGGCTTGCGGACGCGCTCGAACTCCCGGAGCCGCTCTACATGGGCAGTTCGATCGGCGGCCACCTGGCGGTGGACCTCGCCATCCATCACCCGGAGCGTTTCCGCGCCACGGTGGGCCTCGAGGCGTCCGCGTACACCCCGGGCGGCTTCATCGACGAGTTCTACCACCCGGAGATCGGCAACGACTTCAAGGCCCACGTCATGTACGGAATGATGGCGCCGACGAGTCCGGAGGCGTACCGGCGGGAGACGACGTGGGTGTACAGCCAGGGCGCGCCGGCCGTGTTCAAGGGCGACCTCTACTACTATTCCATCGACCACGACGTGCGAAACAGCGCGCGCGGGATCGACACCGACGTCTGCCCGGTCTACATCCTGAACGGCGAGTACGACTGGAGCGGGACGCCGGAAGCGGGCGAGGAACTGGCCGCGATGATCCCGGGCGCCCGCTACCGCACGATGCAGGGACTCGGCCATTTTCCGATGTGCGAGCACCCGGAGCGGTTCCTCGCGGAGATCCGGCCGGTCCTCGACGAACTGGCCTACGCTAAGGCAAAGGCGCAGGCGGAGGTCTGAGAGGAGGACCCGCCGCTACCGGGTCGCGCCCACGGCGGCCACCGGTCGGCCCACCCGCTGGACTGCGGGGGACAGCCACTTCAGTGCCGCGACGGCGACCGCGAACAGCGTCCCGCTGACGGCCAGTGCGCTGGCGACCCCGAACGTATCGGCGACCCAGCCGAGGGGGATCATCCCGACCGGCATCAGTCCGTGCGACATCATGTCGATGCTCATCACGCGCCCGCGCATGCGCATGTCGACCTGGCTCTGGATCAGTCCCCGGTTCAGCGCCATGTTCCAGGCGGACATCCAGCCGAATACGGCGACGATCAGCATGGCGACGGGGAGGTCGGTCGCAAGGGCCAGCGCCGCGGTGCTCACGGCCCAGCCGAAGCAGGTGCCGATCAGCCAGCGGCGCTTGCGCTTCAACTCGCCCGCCGAGGCCAGCATCAGCGAACCGGCGATGGCGCCGAGTCCCATGCCCGACATGAGCAGTCCCAGGTCGTCGGAGCCGCCGCCGAGGATGTCCTCGTTGAACGCCGGCAGGAGCGTGTTCAGGGGCATGCCGAACAGGAAGGCGACCACGGACAGCATGATGAGGCCGAAGACCGGCGGGGTCGCGCGCACGTAGGCCAGTCCGTCGAGGAGGTCGCGCAGGGGGCTCTTCGGCAGTTGCGCGTGCGGCGCGCCGGGTCGCTGGACGAACATCATGGTGACCGCGGCCACCAGGTAGAGGATCGCGATCATGTAGTAGACGACCCCGACCCCGAACGTGCTCGAGGTGTCGCCGCTTGCGACCCAGGCGATCAGGAACCCCGCGATCACCGGGCCCAGGATGCGGGCGAAGTTCATGCCGGTGGTGTGCAGCGCCATGGCCGTGAAAATCAGCCGGCGTGGCACGAGTTCGGGCACGAAGGCGTGCCGCGCCGGGATCGAGAACGCGAGCACGGTGCCGTTGAACATGCCGAGCCAGATGAAGTCCCAGAACGTGACCTGGCCGGTGATGATGACGGTCGCCATGAAGAGTGTCGCGACGCAGTTCAGCATCTGGGCGAAGACCAGGATGCGACGCTTGTGGAAGCGGTCGGCCAGCACGCCGCCCCACAGCGAGAAGAAGACCTGCGGCACCATGAACGCCAGCGTCACCCACGCGAGGTCCATCGCGGAGGAGGTCATCGTGTAGACGAGCCACCCGCGCGCGATCATCTGCATGTTCATCGCGAACGAGGCGGCCAGGCTGCCGCTCCACAGACAGAGAAAGTCGCGGCGCTTCAGGGCGTTGACGATGTGGAGGGAGGACACGGCAGGGCAGCGGGAAAACGATCAAGTCTAGCATGCCGCCGGCTCCAGCCTGGCCGGCCGCATGCGATTGCGACGGGCGCGTGTCCGCCGCGGAACCACTTGCGCGACAGCGCTCGCGAGGAAGGACGGCGGGAAGGCATGTCGGGAAGGGCGCACCGAGGGTGTGGCGGCGCAACGGGCGTTGCTGGCGCGCCTGGCCGCGGGGTGTTTTGGCGATGCGGTCGGTCGACGGGTCGAGGCCGCGGTGGAGGACGTCGAGGACTGGGACCGACTCGCGGTCGTGGGGGAGTGGATCGTCCGCGCCGACACCGGGCCGGCACTCCTGGACGGCGTTTCCCGAGTGGTCGGTCCGTCCGGGCAGCCTTACGGGGCGGACCGTCCCGCGCGCTCGTCTACGCGCCTGCGGTCGGGATCAAGCACTCCTGTAACGATGGCCTTTGTGGACCGGATCGGATAGGGCCGTCCCGTCACGGGACTGCGTCGAGGATTAGGTCCGCGTGCTCGCGCATGGCCTCGACGACGTTGTGGCCCAAGGTGACCAGATACAACTGCGCGCCCTCGCGGCGCGCGAACTTCATCGCCGGCACGAAATCGCTGTCCCCAGTGACCAGTACGATCACGTCCACCTGCCGTTTTAGGGTAAGCGAGGCGATGTCGAGGCCGACGCGCATGTCGACACCCTTCTGGTTAACGTTCGGTACCAGGCTCTCCGACGTGATGGTCGCCTCCTCGTCGTGGGCTGGCAGTTGGCGTGCGTTCAACGTCCAGCCCCGGAACCGCAGCTCGCCCATCCTCAAGGCGAGAAACGGCACGTTGCGCAATTCAATGTGCAAACGCTGGTTGTTTCGGGCAAGCGGAGTCTCGGCGAAGTGAGTCGTGCCGCCGCCAAGGGGCTTTTGCTCGGTCGATCGGAGCGGCGGTGCGTCGTAGAAGTAGACCCGGTGTAGAAGAAGGCTGCGTAGTGCCTCTGTTTCTCGGAGCCGGCCGACGAACTGGCCCACGGAGGCGGACGTCAGGGGCCGCTCGCGGGACCCGAGCTTCCGCTTCAGGAATCCCGCGTCGATGAGGATCGCGTATCTGCGCAAGGGCTCGGAAATGGGACGACTGAGATAGGTGCCGCAACCGTACGCGGAGCCTGAGCCCTCTTGAATTGTAGCGTACGGCGCGGCGGCTTTTTATGCGTGCGGAAGCGTAGCGCCGACACGGCGGCGCTGCAAGGTGGTGGCGGATCGGTGGTGGTGGAACCGAACGTCGGATCCAGCCGGAGCGGGTGGCAGCCTTGCAGGTGAGCGAAGTTCAGTCCCGTTCGGAGGGCGTAGTGGTCAGCTCATCGCCCAAGAGTTCGAGCGGGCGATGCAAAGCCTCCCGGGTGGTCCCGAGTACGTAGCCGTCGTCCCGGCTGCTCTGGACCGCCCCGATCAGGGGATGAGCGAGCATGTCAAGGATGCCTTGAATCTCATCCTCGGAAGGCTCGTCGTCTGGAACCAGGACCAGCAATTGGTTCGCCTTCATCGGGCCTACGCGCGGAGCTTGGTCCTCCAAGAAACCGGAGACCGCCGCCACCAGTTTGCGAAGCCGGGCGAGGTGGCGGGCCTTGCCCTCGATCACCGAGAGGTCGGCCCGACCCGGCCTGCGAAAAGCATCTTGGTAGTCGATCAGGCCCAGCGGCGCTCGAGCATGCTGGCGGCAGAGATGCGCCAACTGTTCCGACGACAGCACGGCCACCCTGTATTCCGCTGCCCGATCCTGGATTCGCTTCCCTCCGGGATGGGGAGCGACGAGCGTGGAATAGTCGACATCGTGCTTGGTTCGATGCTCCTTGAGCGTCGGCCAGGAGACGTTGCCTTCGACCAACGAACCGCTGCTCGCGCTTTTCGCATCGACGGCGACTCGGTAGGAGCGTCCCTTGCCGAGCGGTGCCGTGACGAGCACGTCGGTGTTGCCGGACCCTCCCAAATGTTCGGCAATGAACCCCAGAAACCGGAACGCCTCGGCGACGGCCTTCTCGAAGCGGGTCGGGTTGGCGCTGTCGGTGGCTGCGCGTTCCAGTTCTCCCGCAATCTGGTCGATTCGGTCCGGAAGGGAGGAGTCACCGGCAGGCGAGTGGCGGTTGGATCGGTCATCGCGCGGCGCCGGAGACTCGGCCTCGTACAAATCGAGTCGCTCCAAGAGCGTTGCTCCGGCTGCCGTGATCTCCCATCGACCACCAGCTGCTCGTTTCACGAGCCCGGCGGACTGTAGCCAGCCTCGCCGGTAGCTGATGGCGTTGCCATCCTTATGCGATAGCCCGTGGCGCAGGGCAGCTTGGAGTAGTTGCCGCGTGGACTTGGGTTGACGCAACTAGCGAGCATGTCCCCGACGAATCGGATGCGGCTGTGGAGGACAGAGACGGGGATGCGGTCGTCACCGCTAGCCAGCCACGCGCGGGTCGCCTCGCTCAACCGCAGCACGCCCAAGCGCTCGTCGAGGAAGCCGGTTCTGCGCAGGAACGACTCGACGTTGCGCGCATAGGACACACCGATCCCGAATCGCTCGGAAAGCCAATCGCTCAACTTCGCGCGCGACATGCTCTGCTTGTCCACGCGGTTGCAGACCTGCCTGAGGGATTCTAGGTACGCCGTTTGGCCGCCCGGCATGGGCTCGATGCTCTTTACACGCCGCTCGAACGGCAAGGGCCGTGGGATGTCGTCGGCGGTCATTGAGGGCTTCCGTCCAGCGTCGGAACTGTGGTCGAGCGGTTCGTGTCAGGCTAATAGTCCAGCCGAAACGCGTCGCCGTCCCGCACCACGCGTCCCGCGGTCGGCCCCGCGAAGTGCGTCCCAATGACGAGCACGGGCCGGTCCGCGTAGCGTTCGAGCATGGCGCGGCGGGTGCTCGCGCTCGCGTCCGCGTCGACATCCGCCGTCGACGACCACTCGGGGTGGGCGATCTGGCAGGGGTGGTGAATGGCGTCGCCGGTGATCACGGCTTCCTCGCCCCGGGAGGTGATGTGTACGCTCACGTGGCCCGGCGTGTGCCCGGGCGTCGGCTCGAGCCGTACCTCGTCGCTCACGGAGTGGTCGGAGGGGACGAGGTCCGCCAGCCCCGCGTCGAAGATCGGGTCGACGGAATCCGCGATGACGGGTCCGTACTCCTCGGTCTGATCGGTCGCACGCCAATGCGCCCACTCCTCCTCCGCGTAGAGGTAGCGCGCGCGCTCGAAGGTGGGTTCCCAGCGCCCCTCCACGAGGCGCGTGTTCCAGCCCACGTGGTCGACGTGCATGTGGGTGCAGAGCACGGTGTCCACGGCGTCGACCGCGAAGCCGGCGTCCGCGAAGTCGTCGAGGAAGCGTGACTGCATCCGGTTCCAGCGCGGGTAGTTCCGCACCTTGTCGTTGCCGATGCAGGTGTCGACCACGAACGTCTCGTCCCGGCACTGGAGGACGAGGCTGTGAAAGGACATCAGCAGCTTCTTCGCGGGGTCGGTGAAGGGCGCGAGCCAGGGCAGGCGGTCGACCAGGTCGGGGGGGACCTGGGGCAGGATGTAGCCGCCGATGCTCGCCGACGTGAGTTCGACGACCCGCGTCACCGTGACGTCGCCGATCCGCCAGCGCAGGAAGGGTGCGGGCTCGCCCATATCCATCGTTCCCGGTTTTCGGGCACTATAGCAGCCGCATTTCGGACGGCTTCCAGGGAGGATCGGGTGAGATACGGCGACATCGAGGTTCAGCACGACGGGTACGTGGCGACGCTGGAGATCCAGCGCCCGCCGAACAACTTCTTTGATGTCGAGCTCATCAACGACCTCGGCGACGCGTTCGACGCCCTCGACGAGGACCTTGGCACGCGGGCGCTCGTGCTCTGCTCCGAAGGCAAGCACTTCTGCGCCGGCAACAACTTCGCGGACAGCAAGCGGACCGCGGTTCGGGACCGCGCCCCCGGCGAGGGCAACCCGCTCTACGCGGCGGCCGTGCGGCTCTTCTCCGCGAAGAAACCGGTCATCGCCGCCGTGCAGGGCGCGGCGGTCGGCGGCGGCTTCGGGCTCGCGGTCATGGCGGACTACCGCATCGTGTCGCCGGCCGCACGCTTCACGGCCAACTTCGCGAAGCTCGGCTTCCACCCGGGATTCGGCCTGACGCACACGCTGCCGAGGATCGTGGGTCGGCAGAAGGCCAACCTGCTGTTCATGACGGGCCGCCGGATCAACGGCGAGACGGCCTACGAGTGGGGCCTGGCGGACATCCTGACGGATGCGGACGACCTGCGGCCCGCGGCGGCGCGGCTGGCGGCCGAGATCGCGGAGAACGCCCCGCTCGCCGTGGAGTCGGTGCGGGCGACGATGCGCCAGGGTCTGCCGGAAGCGGTGCAGGCCGCGAC
>JAJDTI010000028.1 GCA_022827245.1 Pseudomonadales bacterium
CCGCCCGTCGGGATCACGAAGTCCACCTCCCCGGCCCCGCGCCAGTAGAACACGTCCGCGTGACGTTTCCTGAGTTCGACGAACGTGGCGCACTCAAGCGCCTCGCCCGCGTCGCGGCCGGTCCGGGTCACCGCGACGCGCCGCAGGGCCGTGTCGACGGGGTAATACTTGCGGTTGCGCCGGGCCCGCTTGCGCTCCGAGTAGGCGAACCACGGACAGGGGAAGAGCAGGTACGCCCGCTCACAGGCCTCGAGGTAGGACGCGACCGTCTCGACGGCGACGCCACTGGCGGCTGCGATCCGCCGGAGGCTGAGCTCGGAGCCGACCGACTCGAAGACCATCTGCACGATCTGGCGGAGCGCCAGGGACGATCTTGCGCCCACCCGTTCGCGCACGTCCCGCTGCAGGATGTCCACGAAGTACTGTCGCAGGAGCAGGTCCGCGTCGTCGCTCGTGACAGCCTCCGGAAAGCCGCCGCGCTGCAGGTAGTCCGTGACGGTCGCGTGGGGATGCACGCTGCGAAACTCGCGCAGGTCGAACGGAAAGAGTTCGACCGTGACGTGTCTCCCCGTCAACGCGGAAGACAGCTCCCCGGACAGGAGATGCGCGTTGGAGCCGCTGACGACGAATCGCAGGCGTCCCGGCCGCTCGAGCTTCGCGCGCAACCATCGCTCCCAGCCGTCCACCCACTGGATCTCGTCCAGGAAGACCGTGAGCGTCCCCGCATCCCGCCGGAACTCGCCGAACGCCTGGGTCAACCGCTCCAGCGTCTCGAAGCCGAGAGCGCCGGCGAGACGGGGATCCTCGAAGTTGACGAACAGGCAGTCCCGCCGCTCGAGCTCGTAGCGCCCGATCAACTGCGCCAGCAGCGTCGACTTGCCGGAGCGACGTACGCCCTGGACCACCAGCGCTTTGCGGGGCGAGAGGGAGCGGGGCAGCTCGAGCACGCGGGGGATCGACGGCGGCGGGGGCCGGTTCCAGAAACTCCAGGTCTCGGCAACGCTCAGGAGATCCTCGGCGTCCATGCGTCGAGTCGACTCTGCACATTCAATTTTGTCGATCTTAGTCGACAAAACCGAAACTGTCGAATCAGGTCGACGCCCCTGTCGCGGCGGCTACTCCTCCGGCGGCGTCTCGCGCTGCGCGAAGCGCGCGAGGATGATCCCCGCCTCGAACAGTACCCAGGTCGGCAGCGCGAGCAGCAGTTGCGAAATCACGTCCGGTGGCGTCAGCAGCATGCCCACGATGAAGCAGACGACGATGATGTACGGGCGCTTGCGCGCCATCGCCTCCGGCGTCGTGAGGCCGGAGAGCACCAGCAGGAAGGTCGCCACCGGCACCTCGAAGGCGATCCCGAAGGCGAAGAACATCTTCAGCACGAAGTCGAGGTAACGGTTGATGTCCGTCATCATCGTGACGCCTTCCGGGGTCACGCCCGCAAAGAACTGGAAGACCAGCGGGAAGACGGCGTAATAGGCGAAGGACATGCCCAGGTAGAAGAGCAGGATGCTCGAAACCAGGAGCGGCAGCGCGAACTTCTTCTCGCGCAGGTAGAGACCCGGGGAGACGAAACCCCACGCCTGGTGGAGCACGTAGGGGATGGCGGCGAAGAACGCCGTGAAGGCGGCCAGCTTGAACGGCGTGAGGAACGGCGAGGCCACTTCCGTCGCGATCATCTCGCCGCCCGGCAGGTACGCCATCAGCGGCGCCGCGACGAACTCGTAGATGTCGTTCGCGAAGTAGTAGACGGGGAAGAAAAGCACGACCACCGCCAGCACCGCGCGCAGCAGGCGCTGGCGCAGTTCCACCAGGTGGGCGAGGAACGGCATCTCGTTGCCGTCCACCTGCGCGTCGTGGCGGGCCTCTTCGGTCTCGCCTTCGCCCCCGGTCAGATCCTTGCCGGCGGCCGGCGCGCCCTCGGCCGGCAGGCGGTCCCGCGACTCATCGCTCATCGGCGGTCGCGGTGGAAGCGGGTCCCGGCGTCTCGGGCGGGATTTCGGGCGCGGGCTCCGGCGGCAGTTCGGGCGCGGGCTCGGCCGGCGCGACCGGCTCGACGGTCTCGTCGGCGCTCGGGCCCTGTGACGCCGGAGAGGCCGGAGAGGCTGGCGGAGAGACGCCCCGGATGTCCTGCGAGAACGCGTCGACGTCCTGCTGGATCTCCTTCATCTGCTCCATGATGGCCTCGTTGTGCAACTGACGGCGCACCTCGTCCATGCCGATCTCGCGTTCAATCTCGGTCTTGACCCGGGTGAAGCTGCGCCGCGCGCGGCCGAGCCAGAGCCCCAGGCTCCTGAGCGCCTCCGGCAGCCGCTCGGGACCGAGCACCAGGAGCGTGATGACGCTCACCAGCAGCAGTTCGGGGAAGCCGATATCAAACATTCAGTGTCCTGGCCCGTACCACCCGCCGTCGAGGCCCGAGTTGCGCAGCAACTCGCACGCGTCGCCGCAGGCGACGCGCCGCCTAGTCCTGCTTCGCCTCGGCCTTCGAGCGGACCTCGCCCTCGATGATCGTGCCCCCGTCTTCGATCACCTTCGCCTCGGCGGCCTTCTTCTTCTCGTCCTCGCTGACCGCCGACCGGAATCCCTTGATCGCGGCGCCGAGGTCGGAGCCGAGGGTCTTCAGCCGCCGCGGCCCGAACAGCAGCAGCACGATGGCGAGCACGATCAGGAGTTCCCAGACGCTCAATCCGAACATGACCTTCTCCGCCTCGCGGAAATCGCCCGGATTATACGCTTGACCGGCAGCCCCGCCGCGCCCGTGCGGGCGACGCGGGACCTCACCCCCTGCCGACCAGGAACGCCCCGAAGAGGGCCAGCACGCCCCCCAGCAACGCCGTCACGCCCCCATCGCCCCCGCTCGCCCCCTCCGCGAACGGCCACAGCAGACCGCAGCCCGCGACCGCGAGCACGGCGCCCATGGCCTGCCGCCAGCGGGCACCCCGGCGTCGCTCGGACAGGGCCCTGGTCACCTCGCCGAGGGCGGCGCGCTGCTCCGCCCCGAGCCGGTCGAGGTCGTTCAGCTTCGCGGCGGCCGTGAGCAGCAGGTCCGGCAGGGTCGGCAGCGCGTCGATCAGGCTCGGCGCCTGGTCGGCCAGGCGCCGGGCCAGCGCCAGCGGACCGTAGCGCTCCTCCATCCAGCGTTCCATGAAGGGCTTCGCCGTGTGCCACAGGTCCAGGTCCGGGTAGAGCTGCCGGCCGAGCCCCTCGATGTTCAGGAGCGTCTTCTGCAGCAGCACCAGTTGGGGCTGCACCTCCATGTCGAAGCGGCGCGCCGTGCGGAACAGGGCGACGAGGAAGTGTCCGAAGGAGATGTCCTTGAGCGGGCGCTCGAAGATCGGTTCGCAGAGCTGCCGGATGACGGTCTCGAACTCCGCGACGTCCGTCGTGGCCGGAATCCAACCGGACTCCGCGTGCAGCCGCGCCACGCGCCCGTAGTCCTGGTCGAAGAATGCCGCGAGGTTCTTGGCGAGATAGGTCTGGTCCGCCTCCGTGAGGCGGCCGATGATGGCGCAGTCGACGGCGATGTAGCTCGGGTCGGCCGGATCGCGCACATCCACGAAGATGTTGCCGGGGTGCATGTCGGCGTGGAAGAAGTTGTCCTCGAACACCTGCGTGAAGAACGTCTCGACGCCGCGCTCGGCGAGTTTCCGCATGTCCGTGCCGCGCGCCTCGAGCCCCGCGACGTCCGAGATCGGCACGCCGTGGATCCGTTCGAGCACCAGCACGTCCTCCGAGCTGTACTCCCAGTACACGCGGGGCACGTAGAGCAGGTCGGAAGCCGTGAAGTTGCGCCGCAGCGTGGCGGTGTTGGCGGCTTCCAGCAGCAGGTTCAGTTCGTCGAAGATCGTGCGCTCGTAGTCCGCCACGAGCGTCTCGAGGTGGAGCCGCCGCGCGTCGTGGGACACGCGTTCCAGGAACGCCGCGATCGAGTAGAGGAGCGCCAGGTCCTTCGCGATCACGCGTTGAATGTTGGGCCGGATGATCTTGACGACCACCTCCTCCCCGGAGTGCAGCGTGGCCGCGTGCACCTGCGCGAGCGAGGCCGAGGCGAGGGGCGTCTGCTCGAAGGTGGCGAACAGCGCCTCGACCGGCTTCCCGCCCCGCCGCTCCACGCGCGCGATCGCTTCGGCGGTGTCGAACGGCGGCACGCGGTCCTGGAGCTTCGCCAGTTCGTCCGCGTACTGCGCCGGCAGGAGGTCCCGGCGGGTGGAGAGTATCTGCCCGAACTTCACGAACACCGGGCCGAGGTGTTCGAGCGCCCGGCGCAGCCGCTCGGCGCCTGGCGTCCGGGGCTTGCCGATCAGGACCACCCGGAGCAACCGGACGAAGACGCTCTCGGGGGCGACCGCCAGGGCGATCTCGTCGAGGCGGTAGCGGACGACCGTCCACCCGATGCTGAGAAACCGCCCTACCCGGCTGCCCGGGCGGGGGCGCGGTACGGCGCGAGCCTCCGGGGCGCTCATTTCCTGCCCCGGTGCAGCGCCACGACGCCGCCGAGCAGGCCGTCGGCGGACACGTCGACGAAGCCGGCGTCCTCCATCATCGTCACGAGCACCGCGCGTTCGGGATGGACCGCGATCGACTCCACGAGATACCGGTACGGCGCCGCATCGCCGGCCACGACCCGGCCAAGCAGGGGCCAGAGGCTCTGCCAGGCGCCCGAAGCACGCGCGATCCACGGGTCGCGCGCGGTCGAGAACTCGAGCACCACGGCGCTGCCGCCCGGGCGCAGCACGCGATGGATCTCGCGCAGCCCGCGTTCCTTGTCGGTAAGGTTCCGCAGGCCGAAGGCGATGACGACGCTGTCGAAGCTCTCCGCCGCGAACGGCAGCGCTTCCGCGTCCGCACGCACGGTCTCGACATTCGCGAGTCCCGCGTCGATCACCCGGTCCCGCCCGACGGCCAGCATGCTGGCGTTGACGTCGCAGAGGACGACCGCGCCGGCGGGTCCCACGACGGGCGCCAGGAGCCGGGACAGGTCGCCCGTGCCTCCGGCGAGGTCAAGGGCGCGTTGGCCGGGCCGCAGACCCGTACTGTCGACCGCGATGCGTTTCAGTACCCGGTGGAGGCCGCCGGACATCAGGTCGTTCATCGCGTCGTAGCGTTCCGCAACGGCGCGGAACACTTCGGCGACCCGGGCGCTCTTCTCCTCCGGACTGACCCGCTGGCGCCCGAAGTCGACGGTCGCCTCTTCCGGCGCGGGCTTCGCCCGGTCGGGCGAGGTCTTCGACCCGTGCGCCGGGGCACCGCGCCCCTTCACCGGTCCGGCGGCGTCCATTGGCCGATGGGAATGGTCGGCAGGCGCGACGCGTTGGCCTTGGCAAGGTCCGCGAGGTACTCCTGCCAGTACTCGTCGCGCCGCTCGTACAGGTCCTTCAGGAAGGCCCACGAGTAGATGCCCGTGTCGTGGCCGTCGTCGAACACGATCCGGATGGCGTAGTTGCCCACGGCCGTGACCTCTTCGATGGCGACGTACTTCTTGCCGGTCTGCAGCACGCGCTCGTCCTCCGAGTGCCCCCGGACCTCCGCGGACGGCGAAAACACGCGGAGCAGTTCGGCCGTCAGCAGCGCCTTGTCCGGGCCGCCCTCCGACTCACTCTCCGACTCACTGTAGTCGAGCTCGAGCGTGCGATCCTCCCGGTGGTAGACGATCGCCCGCGGGGGCGTTTCCGAAGGAGCGTTCACAAAGGGCTCACAAAATGTAGCGCGACAGGTCCTGATCCCGCGCGATGTCGGCCAGGTGCGTGTCCACGTAGTCGGCGTCGATGGTGATCGCCTGGCAGGCGGCGTCCCCGGACTCGCCGCCGGCGTCGAACGAGATCTCGTCGAGCAGCCGCTCGAGCACGGTGTACAGCCGCCGCGCGCCGATGTTCTCCGTGTGCTCGTTCACCTGCCAGGAAAGCTCGGCGATGCGGGTCACGGCCTCGTCGGTGAAGGAGAGATCGACGCGCTCCGTGTCGAGGAGGGCGCGGTACTGTTCCGTGAGGGAGGCGTCCGGCTCCTCGAGGATCCGCTTGAACTCCTCCGGTCCGAGCGCCGACAGCTCGACCCGTATCGGGAGCCGGCCCTGCAGTTCCGGGATAAGGTCCGAGGGCTTGGAAAGGTGAAAGGCCCCCGAAGCGATGAACAGGATGTGGTCGGTGCGCACCATCCCGTAGCGCGTGGTCACCGTGCAGCCTTCGATGAGCGGCAGGAGATCGCGCTGCACCCCCTCGCGCGAGACGTCGCCGCCGACGTGCTCCGCGCGCTTCGCCACCTTGTCGAGCTCGTCGATGAAGACGATGCCGGTCTGCTCGACCGCGTCCACGGCGTGCGCCTTGATCTCGTCCTCGTTGACGAGCTTCAGGGCTTCCTCGTCGCACAGGCGGCGCAGGGCGTCGCGCACCTTCAGCCGCATCGTCTTCTTCCGCCCGCCGCCGAGGTTCGCGAACATCTCCTGCAACTGGCTGGTCATCTCCTCCATGCCCGGAGGCGTCATGATCTCCACGCCAACCGGCGCGGGCTCGAGTTCCATCTCGATCTCGCGGTCGTCGAGCGTCCCCTCCCGCAGCCGCTTGCGGAACACCTGGCGCGTCCCGGAGGCGCCGTCGGCCTCACCGTCCTCGGCACCGGGGCGTCGGGCCGCCGGCAGCAGCGCGTCGAGCACGCGCTCCTCCGCCGCCACCTCCGCGCGCTCGCGCACCTTGTTCAACTGCCGGTCCCGCAGCATCTTGACGGCGACATCGGCGAGGTCGCGCACGATCGACTCCACGTCACGGCCAACGTAGCCGACCTCGGTGAACTTGGTCGCCTCCACCTTGATGAACGGCGCATCGGCGAGCTTCGCCAGCCGCCGCGCGATCTCGGTCTTGCCGACGCCGGTCGGGCCGATCATCAGGATGTTCTTCGGCGTCACTTCCTCGCGCAGCGAATCCGGGAGCTGCATGCGCCGCCACCGGTTCCGGAGCGCGATCGCGACGGCGCGTTTCGCGCCCTCCTGACCGATGATGTGCTTGTCGAGTTCCTCGACGATCTGGCGTGGGGTCATCATGCTCATGCGGTCGGCAGCGCCTCGACGGTCGAGTGGTGGTTGGTGTAGATGCAGATGTCGGCGGCGATGGCGAGACTCTTCTCCACGATCTCCTGCGCACCGAGTTCCGAGTTCTCGAGCAAGGCCTTCGCGGCGGCCTGGGCAAATCCGCCGCCGGACCCGATGGCGATCAGCCCCGACTCGGGCTCGATGACGTCGCCCGTGCCGCTGACCACGAGGGAGGCGTTCGCGTCGGCGACCGCCAGGAGGGCGTCCAGCGGACGCAGGGCCCTGCTCGACCGCCACTCCTTCGCCAGCTCCACCGCCGCCCGGGTCAGGTTGCCCTGGTACTTGTCGAGCATGGCCTCGAACCGCTCGAAGAGCGTGAACGCGTCCGCCGTCCCGCCCGCGAACCCCGCGAGCACGCGGTCCTGGTAGAGGCGCCGCACCTTCCGCGCATTCCCTTTCATGATCGTGTTGCCCACCGACACCTGGCCGTCCCCGCCGAGGGCGACCGTGCCGTGCCGGCGAATCGACAGGATCGTGGTTCCCCTGAACTGCTCCAATGAGGGTTCCTCCCGCTACGTCCGTGGCGTTGCCGCCGTCCTTGCCCGTTGCTGCCGATACTCGTCGGCGCGGGAGGCGGAATCAACCGGCAGGTGCCGGTCTTTCAAGCAGGACGGCGACGATGTCCCGCTCCCGCAATTGACGCATCGCGGTTTGCGTTTCCGCCCTCGTTCCGAATGGGCCAACGACTACGCGATAGAGCACGCCGTCGTCAACGCCCACCGTGGACGTGCTCGCCGGCATCCCCGCGAGGATCAACTCGGCGCGCCGCCGCTCCGCGGCCCCGGCCCGATGGAACGCGCCCGCCTGCAGCAAGTACTCCATCGGCCGCCCCGGCTCCGCGCGGACGCCGCCGCCCGTTTCGTAGGGGGCGGTGTCGGGCGCCACCCAGGCATTGGGCAGGCGGTCCCAGAACTCGAAGTCGGGCGCGTCCGTTACGGGGGGCTCCTGTTGCGCCTCCGCCGACGCCTCCCCGGCGCCCGGCCCCCACACGTATACGGCGACGACGGCCACGACCGCACCGACCGCCAGGCCCGCGGCGAAAGACAGGACACTGAACCCCGCCGGGGCCCGCCCGCTGCCCGATCTGTTGCCCTTGCGCATCCGGCGCCCATTCTACACCGCCGACCGCGTGGACCGGCCGCTCAGAAAGTGTCGTAGGGGTCCACGTCGATCGACCAGCGCACGTTCGACGCTTGGATTTCCGCCTCCTCCAGCCGCCCGAGCGCGGCGTGCAGCGCGGGCCGGCGGCCGGCCAGAACGAGGCACTGGAAACGCAGGCGCCCGCTGCGGTAGGCCATGGGCGCCGGCGCCGGGCCGAGGACATCCCAGGCGCCGGCTTCGTCGCGGAAGGCGTCCCGCAGGACGGCGCGGGCCCGTTCGAGCACCGCTTCACAGGCGCCGACGCGGGCGCTCTCGGCGCGCAGCACCGCCATGGCCGCGAACGGCGGCAGGCCGGCTTCCCTGCGATGCGCGGTCTCCGTTTTCGCGAAGCCCGGGTACCCCTCCTCCACGAGCGCGCGCAGGTTGGGGTTGCCGGGGTCGTAGGTCTGGATCCACACCTCGCCGGGGCGCTCGGCGCGACCCGCGCGGCCGGCGACCTGCACGATGAGTTGCGCGGTCCGTTCCGGCGCCCGGAAGTCCGCGGACAGGAAGCCGCTGTCCGCATAGATCACCGCGACGACCGTGACCGCCGGCAGGTGGTGGCCCTTCGCGAGCATCTGCGTGCCGACGAGGATCGCCGGCCCGCCCCGGCGCAGCAGCTCGAACTGGGCATCGAAACGCGCCGGGCCGCGCGTGGTGTCACGGTCGAAGCGATACAGGGGCACGTCCGGGAACCGGGCGCCGAGCGCCGACTCGAGCCGCTGCGTCCCGGTCCCGAGGCCGATCAGCGACGGCGCATCGCAGGCGGGACACGTTTCCGGCAACCGGTAACGGCGCCCGCAATGGTGACAGCGCAGGCCCGGCGGGGTCTCGTGCAGCGTCAGCCGCGCATCGCACCATTCGCAGCGCGCCTGCCAGCCGCAGGCGGTACAGAGGCAGGTTGGAGCGAAGCCGCGGCGGTTGACGAACACGAGCGCCTGGTTCCCCGCCCGCAGGTGCTGGTCGAGCACCCCGAGCAGGCGGTCGCTCAAGCCGTCCCGCAACCGCTGGCCCCGCACGTCGAGCACGCGGTACCGCGGCAGCGTCGCCTGACCCGCACGGCGCGTCAGCCGGGCCTGGCCATACCGTCCGCGTGCCGCGTTCTCGAGCGTCTGCAGCGCCGGCGTGGCGCTGCCGAGCACGACGGGCACGCCCAGTATCCGGCCCCGCTTCACGGCCACGTCCCGGGCGGAGTAGCGCAGCCCCTCCTGCTGCTTGAACGAGGCGTCGTGTTCCTCGTCCACCACGATCAGGCGCAGGTCCGAGAACGGCGCGAAGACCGCCGAGCGCGTGCCCACGAGTACCTTGTGGTCCCCGTTCGCGCACCGCAGCCACGTGTCGAGGCGCACCGCGTCCGGCGCGGCGGAGTGGAGCGGCGCGGCGCCCCCGAACCGCTCGCGGAAACGCGCCAGGGTCTGCGGCGTGAGACCGATCTCGGGGACGAGCACGAGCGCCTGGCCGCCACGCGCCACGACCTCCGCCACCGCGCGCATGTACACCTCGGTCTTGCCGCTCCCCGTCACGCCCTCGAGCACCACGGTGCCCGCATCCTCTGCGGCGCCGGCGATGACTTCGACGGCCCGGCCCTGCTCCTCGTTCAGGTCGAACGGGGAAGGCCGGACGCCGTACTCCGGGCGTTCCTCCACCTCTTCGACCAGCCCCTTGCGGACCAGCGCGGCAAGGGCCCTGCGGTCGATCCCGAGATGGCGGACCTCCGTGTCGGGTACGGGCCCTGCGAAGGCGCGCAGGGCTCGCAGCGTCTCGGCCTGCCGGGGAGCACGCTCTACCGCGCCGTCCGCTTTCGGCAGCCAGCACCGGGTCGGCCGCAGCCGCGCCGGTTCTCCGCGCCGGGCCGCAGCGGGGAGCATCGTGCCGAACACCTCCCCGAGCGGATGGTGGTAGTAGCGTCCCAGCCACACGGCGAGTTCGACCAGGTCGGCCGGCAGGAAGCCTTCTGGATCAATAACTTCGGTGATGTTCTTCAGGCGGCGCTGCGATTCCGGACGGGCGCCCGCGACCACGCCGACGACCTCGCTCCGCCCGAACGGCACGCGGACGCGCGCCCCAACCGGGGGCACGGGATCGCCGGCCGGAACGGCGTAATCGAACAACCGCCGGACCGGACGCGGGACCGCCACTTCCACGACGCGGTCCGTCACGAGCCCGAGTCCACCACCCGCGCCCGATGCCCGGCTTGCCAACGCCGCCGGGCGGAAATACACTGCGCGCCCTCCCCACCCGACGGAGGCTCCCGGTGAAGGCGGACATTCATCCGGCGTACACGGACATCAAGGTGACCTGCAGTTGCGGCAACGTCATCGAGACGCGGTCCACGCTGGGGCGGGACATTCACGTGGACGTCTGCTCCCAGTGCCACCCCTTCTACACGGGCAAGCAGAAGATCATCGACTCCGGCGGACGGGTCGAGCGCTTCCGCCGCCGCTTCGGCAACCGCGCGACCGCCTGAGCCCGCCCCCGGGCAAGCCCGGCGGGGCGCCCCTGGCGCCGTCGGCAGCGCCGTCTCCGGCGTTGTAGAATCGGGCACGTTCATCCTCGGTTCAGGATCGATCGCGGAAGCTCCGGTCCACTGGGTTTCGAGCATGCGTAACTGCACGTTCGCCATGCGCATCGCGTTGGCCATCCTCACACTAGCGGCTGCCGTCGCCCACGCCGACGGGCCCGGCGAGAAACTCTACAACGAGTTCGTCGAGACGGGGCAGATCTACGGCGACGAGGCCTGGCAGTCGTACGTGCGGCGGCTCGGCGAGCGGCTGCTGTCCCAGTCGAAGGACGCCGGCAAGCAATACCACTTCCACGTCCTCGACAACTCCGTCGTCAACGCGTTCGCGACCGGCGACCGCTACATCTTCATCAACCGCGGCCTCATCGCGTTCCTTCGCAGCGAGGACGAACTCGCGGCCGTCGTCGGTCACGAGATCGGGCACGTGGTCGCACGCCACACGCGGCGCCAGCGGACGGCCAACATCTTCGGCAAGGGGGTGGGCATCGTCGCGGCCATCCTCACCGGCGCCGGCAACCTGTACAGCGTGTCCGACGCGGCCACGAAGGCCTATGTCTCGGGCTATGGCCGCGAGATGGAACTCGAGGCGGACCGCCTCGGCGGCGAGTACCTGGCCCGTGCCGGCTACAACCCCCTGGCCATGATCGACGTGGTGCAGGTCCTGAAGGACCAGGAACTTTTCGCGAAGCGCGTCGAGCGCAGGCCCGCGACCTACCACGGACTGTTCGCCTCGCACCCCAAGAACGACAAGCGGCTCCACGACGCGGTCGCCTACGCCCAGAACCTGCTCCCGGAGACGACGACGGAGCCCGTGGCGGATTTCTGGGACCTGGTCGACGGCCTGATGTACGGCGACGAGGCGGTCATGGGCCGGGTGATCGACAGAAAGTACTACCACGGCGGGCTGCGCGTCGTTGTCGAGTTCCCCGAGCAGTGGACCATCTCCAATCCGCAGGCCGCGATCAGCGCGACGGCGCCCGGGGGCCGCGAGACCGCATACATCGAGATCGGGCGGCACCCCTGGCAGAAGCGCCAATCGCCCGAGAAGTTCCTGACCCAGCGACTGCGGCGCGACGACATCGTGTCGGGCGAGGCCGTGGAGATCAACGGCATGGAGGGCTACGTCGGCGAGACGAGCACCGAAGGCAGCGACGCGAAGCTCAAGATGATCGGCGTTCTGTATCGGGGCAAGGACGTATTCCTGTTCACGGGCGCCGCCGGGCCGAAGGGCGACCCGGAGACCTTCCGGCAGAACTTCCTCGCCACGATGCACGCCCTGCGGAACATGACTCCGGAGGACGCCCAGTTGGCCAACGAGCGCCGCATCAAGGTGATCGTCGCCGAGCCGGACGTCACCTACGCCGACCTTGCCCGGAACACGCCGATCCGCAGGTTCCCGGAGGAGACGCTGCGGCTGATGAACGCCGGACACCCGCACGGCGAGCCCCGCGCGGGGAACTACATCAAGATCGTCCAGTAGGGGCGGGGCTTGTCCCCGCCCGTGCCCGAATCGTGCACACATTCGACACGTGAGGCGTACAAGGCCGACCCTCGCGGCCGCCTGTACCGGATCAGAAGATCTCTTCCGGCGTCACGTCCCGCACGGGGCCGGTTCCGCCGGTGGCCACCGGGTCCGGCGCGGCCTCCTCGAAGAAGTACTCGACGATCGCGTCCGGCAGGTCCGGCGCGGCCGCGAGCCCCGTTGCGGGATCGATCTTCACGATCGCCACGCCCTCGGGCGTCGCCCGGTCGTGTTCGGGAACGCCCTCGAGCGCCTCCCCCATGAACTCCATCCACACCGACAGCGGCGTCGTCGAACCGTACTCGCGCCGCCCCACCGGCTGGTAGTCGCTGAAGCCGACCCACACCGAAGCCACCAGCTCGTCGTTGTAGCCGTTGAACCAGGTGTCGGCCGCTTCGTTCGTCGTGCCGGTCTTGCCGGCGATGTCCTCGCGCCCGAGCGTCCTGGCGCGGCGTCCGGTACCGCGCTGGATCACGTCGCGCAGCATGGAATGGAGGATGAAGACATTGCGCTCGTCGATGACCCGGGGCGCGGCCGCGACGACCGGCTCGGAGACCGGGGTCGGCTCCAGCGACTCCAGCGACTCCAGCGGCTCCGGCGATACGGCGGTGCCCTCGGCCAGCCCGCCGTCGTCCGCCGAAGATCTGCACGTCGCGTCCGCGAGTGACGCGTCCGGACATCCCGTCGCCTCGTCCAACGCCAGCGCCGGCCCGTCCTCGGGCGCGCGCACCTCGGGATAGCTCGGCTCGAAGACCAGCGCACCGTCCCGGGTCACGACGCGCCGCACGATGTGCGGCTGGACCGCGAACCCGCCGTTCGCGATCACGGCGTAGCCGCGCGCCATGTCCAGCGGCGTCACCGCCATCGTCCCGCCGCCGATGGCGAGTTGCGTGTCCCGCGGGAACCCCCGCGTGTCGAACCCGAAACGCCCCGCGTGCTCCAGCACGCGGTCCACCCCGACTTCCAGCAGCACGCGCATCGTCACGAGGTTGATCGACCGGTACAGCGCCTCGCGCAGCCGGGTGGGCCCGTTGTACCGGCCGCTGTCGTTGCGTGGCCGGTACGCCTTCTCGAAGTGCCCGTCCTCGAAGACCAGCGGCGCGTCGAGGAAGATGCTCGAGGGCGTGACACCGCCGGCGAGGGCCGCCGAGTAGACGAACGGCTTGAAGCCCGACCCGGGCTGGCGCGCGGCGCGCAGGGCATGATCGAACTGGTTGCTCCAGAAATCGTACCCACCGGCCAGCGCCGCCACCGCTCCGCTTTCCGGACGCAGGGCCACCACGGCCCCCTGGATGTCGGGCACCTGGGCCAGCCGCCAGCCGCCGTCCTCCAGGGGCTGCACACGCACGATGTCGCCTTCCGCCACGACGTCGGCCGCCGTGCGGGGGCGGACCCCGCGCCGGTCGACGTCGATGTACGGCCGCGCCCAGGTGATACCGTCCCAGTCGACCGTCACTCGCGCGCCCGACGCGGTGACCGCGTGGAACGCGCGCTCGTCGACGCGGGCCACCACCGCCGGAAGCATGTCCGCAACGACCGGCACGTCCGCGAGCACGCGCGCCGCGACGGCGTCTCCCCCGCCCGCTCCGGGATCCGGCGCCGTCTCCGCGACCGGTGCGGCGGGTAGCGTCGCGTCGCCATCCGAGGGGTCCGGAACCGGCGCGAGGGCCAGCAGCGCCGCGCGGTCCGCCGCGTCCTCCACGCGCCCGGCCGGCCCGCGATAGCCGTGGCGCCGGTCGTACCCGGCCAGGCCGTTGCGCAGCGCGCGGGTAGCGCTTGCCTGCAGCCCGGCGTCGATGGTGGTGTGCACCTCGTAGCCGGAGTTGTAGACGTCGCTCCCGTAGCGCGCGACGAGTTCGCTGCGCACCCACTCCGCCGCGTACGGCGCCGACAGATCCGGTTCCCGGCGGTGCTGGCGGGCGGTGATCGGGGCGTTGCGGGCCGTCTCGAACGCCGGCCGGTCGATGGACCCCTGCGCGAGCATCCGCCCCAGCACCAGGTTGCGGCGGTTCAGCGCCCAGTCGGGGCCGCTGAGGGGGTTCCCGGAGTCCGGCCGCTTGACGATGCCGGCGAGCATCGCAAGCTGCGCGAGGTCGAGCTCCGACAGCGGCTTGTCGTAGTACGTCAGCGCCGCGGCCTGGGCGCCATACGCGCGCTTGCCGAAGAACATCACGTTGATGTACAGCTCGAGGATCTGTTCCTTCGTGAGTTCCTGCTCGATCTTGATCGCCAGGAGCATCTCCTTGAACTTCCGGATGAAAGTCTGCTCGAGCGAAAAGGACACGTTGCGCGCGAGCTGCATCGTGATGGTGGACGCACCGGTGCGCACGCTCGGGTTCATCAGGACCTGCAGGACATCGTTGGCGAAGGAGATGTAGTCGATGCCCGAGTGGTCGTAGAAGCGCTTGTCCTCCGTGTCGAGGAGCGCGTTCACGAAGTGCTCGGGCACCTCCTCGAGGGGCACGGGCACGAACCGCCTGACGCCGAACTCCGCCATCAGGGCCCCGTCGGCGGTGAAGACGCGCATCGGCGCCTCGGGGCGGAGTTCGAGGTAACTCTCGGCGGCAGGAATCTGCGGGTTCAAATAGAGATAGCTGCCAGCCAATGTGAGAGCCGTCCCACAGACCCCGGCCACGCCGAGCCAGACAATGGACCACAGCACGGACCGGCTTCGCCGCGTCATCGCCGCCTCGCCTCGCGGCCGTGGCCAGCCGGTCCCAGCCAGGGAGATACGGCCGTGTGGCACCCGCGTAGCAAGCTCGAATCACTCGTTGGCCTGGACATCGGCTCGACCTCCGTAAAGCTCCTTGAGCTCTCGAAGCACGACGGCCGCCACCGCGTGGAGGCCTTCGGCGTCGAGCCCTTGCCGCCCAACGCCGTCGTGGACCGGAATATTAGTGACCTCGACTCCGTTGGTGAAGCCATCCGACGGCTCGCGCACCGCGCCGCCCCCAGGGCGCGGCGGGCAGCCACCGCCGTACCCGACTCCGCGGCCATCACCAGGATCGTCGAGATGGACGCCTCCCTGTCCGACGACGCGCTGGAGTCCCGCATCACGTCGGAGGCTGGCCGCCACATCCCGTTTCCCCTCGAGGAGGTGGCGATGGACTTCGAAGTGCAGAACCTGTCCGAGCGGAACCCCGACCAGGTCGAGGTGCTGCTCGCCGTCTGCCGGCGCGACGAGGTCGAGAAGCGCGAAGGCGCCATGCGGCTGGGCGGCCTGCGGCCCCACGTCGTGGAGATGGAAGGACAGGCCATCCGGCGCGCGGCCGCAAGCTCCGGGCCGACGGACGACGGCGCGGGCCGGCCGGCGCTGCTCACGGTGCTCGACATCGGCGCCGACGCAACGCGGCTGCACGCCTTCGACGGCGCCGGGCCGGGGTACGTTCAGGAACAGCACTTCGGCGGGCGTCGGCTGACCGCCGAACTGCGCCGCCGCTACGGCTGGTCCGATGCGGAGACCGAGCTGGCGCTGCGCCGTGGTGACCTGCCCGCGGACGCCGACGAGACCGTGTTGCAGCACTTCCGGGCCGCGCTCGCGGCGGAAGTCGAGCGGGCGCTGCGCCAGTTCCAGGCGACCGCCGACCGCCCTGTCGGGCACGTGTTGCTCGCCGGGGGCGCCACCGCCCTCCCGGGACTCGCCGACCTGCTTGGGCATACGCTGCCTGCCGGAGCCGGCATGGCCGACCCCTGCGCGGGGATGACCCTCGCCGCCCGGGTCGACGGCGACGCCCTCGCCGCGTACGCACCCGCCATGCTGACCGCGTGCGGCCTGGCCCTGCGGGCGTTCGACCCATGAGTCGCATCAACCTCCTGCCGTGGCGAGAGTGGGAGCGGGAACGCCGCAACCGCGCGTTCTTCGCCAGGCTCCTGGTGAGCGCGGTCCTGGCCCTCGGCGTGGCGTCGATGGCCGGCCTGTACATCGACCGGCTGGAGGGCCGGCAGGAACGTCGCGCCGGCGCGCTGCGAGCGGATATCGCGGAACTGGACGACCGCATCGTTCGCGTGGAGACCCTGAGGGCCGAGTCCGCGGGGCTCGAGGCGCGCCTGGCCGCGTTGCTCCAACTGCACGCGGAGCGCTCCGGGGTCGCAGGCATGCTGCACGAACTCGCGCGCACGGCGTCGGCCGGTATCCACTACGAGACCCTGGCGCGAAGCGGAGAGGCGATCCGCGCGAGCGGGACCGCGGAGTCCGCCGCACGCATCTCGGCCCTGATGCGCGGCCTGGCGGCCTCCGAACGGTTCGGCATGCCCACGTTGCGCAGCATCCGCGAAGACCCCGGCCACGCGGAATACGGCGGGCGCGCGGTGCACTTCGACCTGGCCTTTCCGTTGGCGTCGCACTCGCGCGCGTCCGAGGCGGGACGCGGATGATGAAGTCGCATTGGCATCCGCGCGCCGCCTCCGGGGCCGGCATACGCGCCCGGGCCCGAGAAGCGCTCGAGCGGCTGCGCTCCGTCGAGCTCGAAGACCTCGAGCCGCGCAATGCGGGCAACTGGCCGGCGCCAGCCCGGATGACGGCCACGGCGCTGGCGTTCGCCCTCGTGCTCGCCGCCGCGTGGGCCGCCTGGCTCGGGCCCCGGTCCGCTGCTCTCTCCGCCGGGGCTCGCGCCGAACTGCAACTGGCGGACGCCCGGCGGGCCAAGGCGCTGCTGGCCGCGCCCCTTGCAGCGGAGCAGGCCCGCCGTGACGCGCTCCAGGCGGATTTCTCCGCGCTGCTCGCCACGCTGCCGACCGGAACCGAAGTACCCGGTCTGCTCGAGGACATCGCGCGGGCGGCCCTCGTCCACGAACTCGCCGTCGAGCGCATCGAACTCGGTGTCGAAGACCCGTCCGAGCTGTACTTCGAACTGCCGATCGAGATCGCCCTGAGCGGCACGTATCACCGGATCGGGGCCTTCGCCGGCGCCGTGGCGGCGCTGCCGCGGGTCGTCACGCTGCACGGCTTCGAAGTCACGCGCCCGGCGGGGAGCAGCGATCTGCGCATGGAGGTAGTCGCGAAGACCTACCGATACCGCGCGCCCGCCGAGGCCGCGCCATGAGCCGGCCCGCCTGGCGCGGAACCCTGTGGGCGCCGTTGACGGCCATAACCATCGGCTGCTCGCCGGCGCCTCCACCGGAGTCGAAGACGGCGGCCTGGGCGTCCGGCCGTCCTGCGGCGTCCGTCCCGACGCATCAGACCGTCCGGCCCGCGCCGCCGTTCCGTTACGAGTCCGCAGGCCTGCGCGATCCGTTCCAGGCCCCTGTTTCCGAGTGGGAGCGCGGGGACGACCGGGGCCGCTCACCGGCCCCGGACCTGCAACGTAGAAGGACGGTGCTCGAGGGCTTCTCGATGCAGGAACTCCGGATGGTGGGCGTCCTGGCAGGCAGCGGCGCACGTTCCGCCCTCGTGGGCGACCCCGACGGCATGGTCCATGCAGTGCGCGTTGGCGACTACGTCGGCCGGGACTTCGGCAGGGTCGAGGCGATCGGAGACGCCGGACTGGTGCTGATCGAGGCCATCGCCGACGGCAGCGGCGGCTGGGTGACCCGCCAGCGCGCCATGCACCTGTCCCGCCCCGCCCCGGGTCCGAGCCAGCCGGTCGTGGAGCCGCGGGGCGATGCGTAGCGGCATGCCACGGACGGCCATCGCGGCGACGCTCGCCCTGCTGCTCCACCCCGCGGTCGCGGAGGCGCCGGCCGCAGCGTCCGGGGCCAGGAGTGAGGACAGGGGCGAGGACAGGAGCGAGGACAGGAGCGAGGACACGATCACTCTCGACTTCCAGGACATCGAGACCCGTGCCGCCCTGCAGTTGCTCGCCGACTTCGCGGGACGCAACCTGGTGGCCAGCGGCGCCGTGTCCGGCAGCCTGACGCTGCGGCTGGCCCGGGTTCCCTGGGACCAGGCACTCGACCTGATCCTGCGCACGCAGGGACTCGACAAGCGCGAGATCGGCAACGTCCTCCTGGTGGCGCCCGCCGGCGAGATCGCCGAGCGCGAACGGCTGGAACTCGAGCGCCGCCGGCAGTTCGCCGAACTCGCCCCGCTCACCACCGAGTTCATCCAGATCCGCTACGCGAGCGCGGCCGAGCTGTTCGAACTGCTGGGCGGCGCCGAGCATCCGGCCGCGCTGTCCGACCGCGGCAGCGTCCTCGTGGACGAACGGACCAACGCCGTGATCCTGACCGACACCGCCGAGCGGATCGCCGGGATCCGGGGGGTCATCGCGCGCCTGGACGTGCCGGTGCGACAGGTCGTCATCGAGTCCCGGATCGTCAACGCGAACGCCAACTTCTCGTCGCAGCTCGGCATTCGATGGGGCGGCGCTGCGCTGCGCACCCGCGGCGAGACCACCCTGAAGCTCGGCGGAGGCCTGGGGGCGCTGGACCAACTGCAACGCGCGGCAACGGAAGGTGGGCAGATACTTTCGTCACCGGAGGGGCCGGTCACGGATCTCGGCGTCTCGGGCGGCGGGACCACGCGGCTCGGCATCGGCGTGACCGACACCGCCGACTACGTCCTCGACGTCGAGATCTCGGCCCTCGCGAGCGAAGGACACGCCGAGGTGATCGCGCGTCCCACGCTCATCACGACGGACAAGCAGCCGGCGACCATCCAGTCCGGCGTCGAGATCCCGTACCAGGAGGCAAGCAGTTCCGGGGCGACCTCGACGTCGTTCAAGGAGGCGGTCCTGTCTCTCGCGGTAACGCCCCGCATCACTCCCGACCAGCGCATCATCATGGACCTCGCCGTGCATCAGGACTCCGTGGGCCAGCTCTACAACGGCGTGCCCAGCATCGACACCACCTCCGTCACCACCCGGGTCCTGGTCGAGAACGGCGAGACGATCGTGCTCGGCGGCATGTTCCGCACCAACCGGAACCTGGAGATCGCCAGGACGCCGCTGCTCGGCGACGTGCCCATCCTCGGACGGCTGTTCCGACGGACCCTGACGCGCGACGACAAGCAGGAACTGCTCATCTTCATCACGCCCCGCATCGTGGGATCCGGGGTTTCCGAAGCCGTGGCCGCCGGCACCTTGAAAAGCGCTAGGGGCAACGGTAGCTTGGCGGCTCCGCACGCGCCGCCCGGCCCTGCATTGCCACCGCCCACGCCGCCGCAGAGGCTCCCATGAAGCACAACGTGTTCCTCATCGGGATGATGGCGTCGGGGAAGACCACGGTCGGCCGCCACCTCGCGAACGCGCTCGGCCTAGACTTCGTGGATGCGGACCAGGTCATCGAACAGCGGGCCGGGGCGGACATCGCGTGGATCTTCGACCTCGAGGGAGAGGCCGGCTTTCGCGAACGCGAAGAGAACGTGATCGACGAACTGACCCGCCGCGACGGCGTCGTGCTCGCGACCGGGGGCGGTGTCGTGCTGCGGGAGGCCAACCGCGCCCGGCTGCGGGAAAGGGGGGTCGTGGTGTATCTGGACACGCCCCTCAAACGCCTGGTGGCGCGGGCGCGCAACGACCGGCACCGGCCGCTGCTGAGCGAAGGCGACCCCGAGGAGACGCTGCGCCGGCTCCTCGACGAGCGGGGCGGACTGTACGCGGAGACGGCCGACCTCGCCGTTCGGGTAACCGGCGGATCGCCCCGCTCGATCGCGGACCTGGTGGCCACGCAACTGGAGTCCTGCGAGCGCTGGGGGCGCCGGGAGGACCGGGAGCGCCGGGGGCGCTGGGAGCAATAAAGCGATGGACCAGCCAGACCCACTGACCGTCACCGTGGACCTGGGCGACCGGTCCTATCCGATCCGGATCGGCCGCGGGCTGCTCGGCAGACCCGGTCTGCTCGAGGCGTTCCTGACCGGGTCCCGGGCGCTGGTCGTGACCAACGAAATCGTCGGCGCACGCTACCTCGACCGCACCCTCGCCGGACTCCCCGCACACGTGCGGGCGGACGTCATGCAGCTTCCCGACGGCGAAGCGTTCAAGACCCTCGCGACGTTCTCGGACATCATCGACCGGCTGGTCTCGGGACGCCACGACCGCGGCACCACGATCATCGCCCTCGGCGGGGGCGTGGTGGGCGATGTGGCCGGCTTCGCGGCGGCCGCCTACCAGCGCGGCGTCGCATACATCCAGGTGCCGACCACCCTGCTCGCCCTCGTCGATTCATCGGTCGGCGGGAAGACCGCCGTCAATCACCCCGGCGGCAAGAACCTGGTCGGCGCCTTCTACCAGCCCCGCTGCGTCGTCGCGGACCTCGATACCCTCGACACGCTGCCGGACCGGGAGCTGCGCGCGGGCCTCGCCGAAGTCATCAAGTACGGGGTCATCTTCGACGCCGAGTTCTTCGACTGGATCGAGGCCCACGTGGGCGAGCTGCTCGCCCGGGACAAGGAAGCGCTCGGTCACGCGGTCGCCCGCTCCTGCGAGATCAAGGCCGAGGTGGTCCGGGCGGACGAACGGGAATCGGGCGTGCGGATGATCCTGAACTACGGCCACACGTTCGGGCACGCGCTCGAAGCCGTGACGGGTTACACGTCGCTGTTGCACGGCGAGGCCGTGGCCATCGGCATGGTGATCGCCGCGGACCTCGCCGCGCGCCTCGGGATGCTGCCCGCGGCATCGGCAACGCGCATCCGCGACGTCCTGATCGCGGCGGGCCTCCCGGCCGCCCCGCCCCCCGCCGCCGACCCGGACGCCGTGCTCGAGGCGATGGGCATGGACAAGAAGGTGGCCGACGGCAGGATCCGCCTGGTGCTGCCCCAACGGATCGGCGCGGTAGGGGTCACCGACCAGGTGCCGACGACGGCGATCGCCGACGCCCTCGCGGCCGCGGGCTAGCCCCCCGGGGGGCTACTCCCCGGGGGCGGCTACTCCCCGTCCCCCTCGTGCGCCCGGACGAGCGCCTGCTGCTCCATCGCGGGCACCGCCGCATAGTGGCTGAAGGCCATCGTGAAGCTGCCCTCGCCGCCGGACAGCGAGTTCAGCCGCGAGTGGTAGCCCTGCACCTCCTTGAGGGGGGCCTGGCCCAGCACCTCGGCGCGGCCGCCGGCGAGCACGTTCGTGCCCTTGACAGACCCCCGCATGCCGGACAGGTCGCCGGCGACGTCGCCCATGCAGGCTTCGGGCACCGTGACGCTCACGTCCACCACCGGCTCCATGACGATCGGCGAAGCATCGTTCACGGCGTTGACGAAGGCGCGTTTGCCGGCCTGCACGAACGCGATCTCCTTCGAGTCGACGGAGTGGTGCTTGCCGTCGTAGACGATGGCCCGTACGTCCTGCAGCGGGTGACCTGAGATCGCGCCGCCCTCGAGCACTTCCCGGATGCCCTTCTCCACCGCCGGGATGAACTGGGTGGGAATCACCCCGCCGACGACTTCGTTGACGAACTCGAATCCGCCGCCGCGCGGGAGGGGCTCGATCCGCAGGAAGACCTCCCCGAACTGGCCCGCGCCCCCCGTCTGTTTCTTGTGCCGGTGGTGTCCGTCCGCCCTGGACGTGACGGTCTCCCGGTAGGCGATGGAAGGCAGCGCCGTCGCCACCTTCACGCCGTACTTCCGGTCGAGTTCGTCGAGCGCCACGCGCAGGTGCAGCTCGCCGATCCCCCGCAGCACGGTCTCGTTCATGGACGCGATGTGGTCGAGCCGCAGCGTCGGGTCCTCCGCGCAGAACACCCCGAACGCCTCGTTCGCCTTCTGGGCCTCCGCGTCGCTCTCGGCGGTGATCGCGCGCCCGTACATGGGCTCCGGCAACGGCAGCGACTCGAGCCGCGTGTCGTCCTCGGCGTGATCGTCATGCAGCACGGCGCCGAACGGGACGTCTTCGGCGCGCGGGATCGCGCAGATGTCCCCCGCCACCGCCGCCTCGACCTCGGTGTGCTCGCCGCCGTTGAGCTTCAGAAGGTGGCCGATCTTGAGCGGCTTGCGCGCATCGCCGACGAACACCTGGCCCCCGCGCCGCATCGTCCCCTGGTGCATCCGGAAGATCGCCATCCGACCGCGGAAGGGATCGATGTCGACCTTGACGACGTGCGCCACGACGCTGCCGTCGGAGTCGGCGGACACGGCCACTTCCGTTCCGCCCGACACGAACGCCGGCGGGTTGCCCTCGCGCGGAGACGGCATCAGCTTCGCGAACACGTCCAGCAGTTCCGGAACGCCGGCGCCGGTGGCCGCCGAGACGAAGCACACGGGTACCAGGTGGCCGTCGCGCAGCGCCTTCTCGAAGGCGTCGTGGAGCTGTTCCGCCGAGACCTCCCCCTGTTCCAGGTACGCCTCCATCAGGTCGTCGTCCACCTCCACGACCTGGTCGACGATCCGCTCGTGCGCCGACTCCACGGAGTCGACGTCCGTATCGTCGCCTTCCTCCTGGAAGAACACGTCGACCACGCGCGCGCCTCCGTCGGCAGGGAGGTTCACCGGCAGGCACTCGGAGCCGAAGGCGTCCTGGATCTGCTCGAGCACGCCCGCCGTGTCCGCGCCGTCCGCGTCGATCCGATTGACGACGATCATGCGGCAGAGGCGCCGTTCCCGCGCCGCCTCCATCGCCCGCTGCGTCATCATCTCGACGCCCGTCGCCGCGTTGACCACGACCGCGGCGGTTTCCACCGCCGGCAGCACGGAGAGGGAGCGCCCCACCAGGTCCGGGTGCCCGGGCGTGTCGAGCAGGTTGACGTGCACCTCCCCGTGGTCGAGGTGGCAGAAACCGGCGGTCAGCGAGTGCCGGAGTTCCTTCTCGTGGTCGTCCGAGTCGGAGACGGTCGTGCCGGTGTCGACGGATCCCTTGTGCGCGATCTTGCCGGCGCCGTGCAGCAACGCGTCCGTGAGTTCCGTCTTGCCGGCGCCGCCGTGTCCGACCAGGGCGATGTTACGGATATCTTCGGTGGTGTAGGCCACGTCCCAAGGTCCCTCCCTGCGAGGCAGCCGGAATCCGGGGTCGGCCGGCTGCGGTGTTTCGGTCGCCGGACAGCT
>JAJDTI010000205.1 GCA_022827245.1 Pseudomonadales bacterium
GTCCTTCCACTCCGGTGAACGATCCCATTCTAGCGGATTCAGCACCCGTAGAGGGTCCGGGTGCGCTCCGCCGGTCCTCTTTTCCGGGCCAGTTCACAGCACGGCAAACCCCGACGCCCGTGGTACCGTGGCGCGCCGCAGATCAGAAACGAGTCCCGCACATGACGCTGCAACGGCGCCCGGCCACGGCCCCACTCAAGGTCTTGCTGGAGACGCTCGAGGCCGACGGCGCCCTCGTCGTCCAGAACATGTTCCCCGACTCCGTCATCTCGGAGATGCGCTCCGCGGTCGCCAGGGCCGCCGAGACCTCGCCGCCGGGAACGGCGACCCAGGGCTTCGGCGAGCCCGGCAGGGCGTTCGCCGGGGCGAACACCATTCGTTTCTCGACCCTGGGCAAGGTGTCGCCGGTGTACTTCGACATGCTCGACAACGCCGTCTTCGGCGCCATCGCGGATGCCGTGCTGCTGCCTTCGTGCGGCTCGTACTGGGTGAACACCGGCCAGGTGATGATCATCGGGCCGGGCGAGCGCGCACAGGGGCTGCATCGCGACTGCTACAACTGGCCCCGCGCCTCGGCCCCGGACTGGCCGTACTGTCCCGACGTCACGCTGAGCGCCATCATCGCCCTGGGCGAGGTGACCGAGGAAGTCGGCGCCACGCGGGTGATCCCGGGAAGCCACCGCTGGGCCGACTTCACGGACTGCGGCGATCACGAGCAGACCGTCCCCGCCGAACTGAACCCGGGCGACGCGCTCGTGTACTCCGGCAAGACCGTGCACGGCGGCGGCGCCAATCGGACACCGGACCGGTGGCGGTGGGCGATGCACCTGAGCTACGTCGTCGGCTGGCTGACGCCGGAAGAATCGTCGCCGCTCGACTACACCGACGAAGAGCTGCGGGGACGGTCCGCGCGCGTGCAGCGCCTCCTCGGCCACCGGTCCTACGATCCGAGGCCCCATCTCGGCGGCGGCCTGTGGCTGCGGGACGTGAAGGCGATCGAGGAGACCTGGCCGTCCTGACGCCGCCACGCGGCGCGGCAAGGACCCTGAAAGCCGCGGGGCTCCCGTTTGCGCGTACACTTGCGCCTTTTTTCCGCCGCCCCGGAGGCCGCCCATGACCATCAGCGCATCCGCCACCGACGAACTGCTCGTCGAGCAGCAGGATCGCATCCTCTTGCTGACGCTCAACCGCCCCGAGCGGCTGAACGCGATCAGCCGCGACATGCTGGACGAGCTTTCGGCGAAGCTGGTGGAGGCCAACAAGGATCCGGACATCCGCTGCATCGTGCTGACCGGGGCCGGGCGCGGCTTCTGCGCGGGGCTGGACCTGGTCGCCGTCAACGAGGGCGGGATCGGCAGCCGCGACTCCGCCCGCGGCCAGAACCGCCCCCGGCAGCTCTTCGACCTGCGCGACGCGCCGATCAACGTGATGTGGAACATCGACACGCCCGTCGTGTGCGCGATCAACGGCGCGGCGGCGGGCTACGGCATGGACATCACCCTGCTCGCCGACATCCGCATCGCCGCCAGGCGAGCCAAGATGGCGGCGGTGACCGCCAAGCGGAACGTCGTCCCGGAGAGCGGCGGCACCTGGCTGCTGCCGCGATTGATCGGCTGGGCGAAAGCCGCCGAGCTGTATTACCGCGCCCGCACGATCGACGCCGAGGAGGCGCTCGAGATCGGGCTCGTCAATACGGTCGTGCCCGACGAGGATCTCCTGCCGACGGCCCTCGAGTGGGCCAACGAGATCGCCGACAACGCGCCCATGGCGGTCCAGACCACCAAGCGCATGATGCGCATGGGGCTCGAGGAGTCGTACGACACGGCCGTCGATCACCTGATGGTGCATCTCAATACCATGTTCCAGTCCGAGGACTTCGAGGAGGGCGTGCGCGCCTTTCTCGAGCGGCGCAAGCCGCAGTTCACCGGGCGGTAACCCCGAGGCGCGTGCCGCCGGCACTCCCCGAGCCCGACGCCCTCGCCGACCGGCTGCGCGCCAACAAGACCGACGGCGCGGCGGTCCTGGCTCGGCAGGCGCTGGCCATGCTTCGCGAGTACGCGGGAGCCGCCGGTTCGGAAGACGGCCCGCGCATCCGCCGCTGTGCCGAGTCCCTGCGGGACGCGCGCCCCAGCATGGGGGCCGTCGGCCGGATCCTGCAATACTGGATCGACACGCTACCGTCCGATGTCTCCGCCGGCGAGGCCGCCGTCGCTCACTGCGACGGGGTGTCGAGCCTGGCGGACGCGGCGCTTGAAGACACTCTCCGGCTCGCGCGGCAACGCCTCGCCGCCACGCCCGGGACGATCCTGACCCACAGCGCCTCCTCCACCGTCCTGCGCGTGCTGTCGGAGCGCCCCGCCGACGACATCGTCGTGACCGCCTCGGAACCGGGCGGCGAGGGTCGGCGCGCCGCCGCCCGACTGGGGGCAAGGTGCGTCGAAGACGCGGACATCGAGCAGTTCGTGCCGGCCTGCGCCGCGGTGGTCGTCGGCGCCGACGCGATCGGCCGGCACGCCTTCGTGAACAAGGTCGGAACGCGGTCGCTCGCCGTCGTCGCCCAGGCCGTAGGCAGGCCCCTCCTGGTCGTCGCCGAGAGCTTCAAGCGCGTGGACGCCGAGGTGCCCCCCGTCACCGAGGACCTGTTCGAGTGCGTGCCCAACGGTCTCGTGACCGCGTTTCTCACCGACGGTCGCTTCCCCCTGGGCTCCGCCGGCTGACCCGTACGCGAAGGCTTGGCGGCCACACCCCAAGCGCGTAAGGTTCGCGCCGGGCGGCCCGCCAGCCGCGGAACGCCCCATCCCCCGACACGACGCAGGACCATGACGGAAGCAACCACCGCGACGCCGACCTTCGACAACCGCGTCACCCGCATGCTGGGCGTCGAACGCCCCATCGTGCAGGCGCCGATGGGCTGGATCGCCCGCTCGCAGCTCGCCTCGGCCGTGTCGAACGCCGGCGGCCTCGGCATCATCGAGACCTCGTCCGGCGAACTCGACGCGATCCGCGAAGAGATCCGCCGCATGCGGGAACTGACCGACCGGCCGTTCGGGGTCAACATCGCGCAGGCGTTCGTGCGCGATCCCGGCATCGTGAACTTCGTGATCGACCAGGGGGTGAAGTTCGTCACCACGTCGGCGGGGAGCCCGGAGCGCTACACCGAGCAGATCAAGGGCGCCGGGCTGACGGTCTTCCACGTCGTGCCAAGCCTCTCCGCCGCGCGCAAGGCCGTCGACTGCGGCGTGGACGGGCTCATCGTGGAGGGCGGCGAGGGCGGCGGCTTCAAGAACCCCCGGGAAGTGGCGAGCATGGTGCTGCTGCCGCTCGTGCGGTCGAACGTCGACGTCCCCATCGTTGCCGCGGGCGGGTTCGTGGACGGGCCGTCGATGGCGGCCGCGTTCGCCCTCGGCGCCGAGGGCATCCAGCTCGGTACGCGCATGGTGTCCGCCGCCGAGTCTCCGGTCCACGAGAACTGGAAGGACGCCATCGTCTCCGCGCAGGAGACGGACACCGTGTTCCTGAACCGCTTCAACTCGCCGGCCCTCCGGGCACTGCGTACGGAGAAGACCACGCGTCTCGAAAAGGACCACGAGACCAACGCCATGACCGAGTTCGGCACCGCGATGGACCTCTACTTCGGGGGCGACATGGAGGCAAGCATCGCCCTGACCGGCCAGGTCTGCGGTCGCATCGACGCGGTCCGGCCCGTGGCGGAGATCCTGGACGAGATCTCGGCCGAGTTTTTCGAGACCATCGGAGGCCTCGCCGGCCGTTACAACGCCGGCGCGACACCGGCGTAGAATCGGCCGTCGACACCAACGTCGCTCAGGGGAAAGCACCGGTGACTTCCGAGCCGGCGGAAGCGAAGAGCACTTCCCGCATCCCCAACTTCTTCCGGATGCCCATCCAGGCGAGGATCACGGCGCTCCACGAGCGCGGACTGCTGACGGACGCGGACCTGCGGCTGCTCGAGTCCGGCGACCATACCCTGAAGCGCCACGTCGCCGACAAGATGATCGAGAACGTGGTCGGCGTGCTGGGCCTGCCCCTGGGCCTCGGCCTCAACTTCCTGATCAACGGGCGCGACTACGTCGTGCCGCTGTCCGTCGAGGAGCCGTCCATCGTCGCCGGACTCTCCGGCGCGGCACGGACGGCGCGGCTCTCCGGGGGCTTCGATGCGACGACGACCGACCCGATCCTGATCGGGCAGGTGCAGCTCGTGGACGCCGCCGACCCGGACCGCGCCGCGGAGACGCTCCTCGCCCACAAGCAGGACATTCTGGACCTGGCCAACAGCCTGCACCTCAGGATGGTCGCCCGCGGGGGCGGCGCCCGCGACATCGAGGTGTTCCGCCATCGCGCACCGGAGGACCCGTCCGGCAGCGAACGGGAGATGACCGTCCTGCACCTCCTGGTGGACACCCGCGACGCCATGGGGGCCAACCTCGTGAACGGCATGTGCGAGGAGGTCGCCGGACTCGTCGAGTCCCTCACCGGCGGCAAGGTCTTTCTGCGCATCCTTTCCAATCTCACGGACCGCTCCCTGGTCCGCGCGAGCGTACGGATCCCCGTGGAGAACCTCGAAACCCGCGACTTCGACGGGGAAGCGGTCCGCGACGGGATCATCCTGGCGAACGACCTCGCCCTCGTGGACCCCTACCGCGCCGCGACCCACAACAAGGGAATCATGAACGGGGTCGATGCGGTCGCCATCGCCACCGGGAACGACTTTCGCGCCATCGAGGCCGCCGCCCACGCCTACGCGGCGCGCGACGGGCGCTACCGGGGCCTCACGCGGTGGACGCGCAACCCCGAGGGCGACCTGGTCGGCGAACTCGAGATGCCCATGAAGGTCGGCACGGTCGGCGGCTCCCTCGAGACGAATCCGACGGTCCGCATCAACCACCGGATCCTGGGCTCCCCCGGCGCCACCGAGCTGGCCGGAGTGATGGGCGCCGTCGGCCTCGCCCAGAACTACGCCGCGCTGCGCGCCCTGACCACGGCCGGCATCCAGCAGAACCACATGACCCTGCACGCCCGCAGCGTCGCATCGGCGGCCGGGGTGCCGGAACCCCTCTTCGACCGGGTCGTCGACGGCCTCATCGAGTCCGGCGAGATCAAGGTATGGAAGGCGCGCGACCTCGCCGACCAGCTCGGGCAAAGCAAACGCCGCGGGACCCGAGACACCGCCCCCGATGACGAACCGGCGAGCTCCGCCTGCGGCAAGGTGATCCTGCTCGGCGAACACGCCGTCGTCTACGGCCGCTCCGCGCTGGCGGCCCCCATCCCCCTCGCCGTGGAGGCCCGTGTCTCCGATGCGCGGGAGGGCGTACACCTCTCCATACCGGAATGGGGGCTCGAGCATCGGGTACCGCCGGCCGACCGGCACGCCGACGGAGCGCCTGGAATCCTCGCCACGCTCCTGGCGCGCCTCGACCTGGCGGACCGTCCCATGACCATCGAGGTGGTCCCGCACGTCCCTCGAGGGATGGGGCTGGGCGGCTCCGCATCCCTCGCTGTCGCGGTACTGCGCGCGCTGGACGCCCACTGTGGCCTCGCCCTCTCCGACGAGGAGATCAACGCGTTCGCGTTCGAATGCGAACAGGCCACCCACGGCCGCGCCTCCGGCGTCGACAACACCGTCGCCACGTACGGGGAGCCGCTCCTCTACCGCAACGGCGAGACGCCCGCGTTCGAGCCCCTCTCGCCGCCGCGTCCCGTCCCCCTGGTGATCGGCATCGGCAGCACGGCGAGCCTGACCGCGCATACCGTCGCTCGGGTACACGCCGCCTGGCAGCGTCAGCCGGAACGCTACGAAGCCGTCTTCGACCAGATCGAGTCCCTCACCGAAGCCGCGGTCGACGCCGTCAGGCAGGGAGCGCTCGAGGAGCTCGGCGAACTGATGAACCTCTGCCACGGTCACCTGAACGCCCTGCAGGTCTCGACTCCGGAACTCGAGCAGATGGTACACATCGCGCGGACGCACGGGGCCCTCGGAGCCAAACTCACCGGCGGAGGGGGCGGCGGCTCCATCGTGGCACTGGCGCCCAAGGGCCGCGACCGCGTCAGCGACGCCCTGCGCGCGGCGGGCTTCGAGACCCTGTCCTTCGAGATCGAGTAATCAGGAACCGGATGCGCCGCCACAGACGAGGAGCCCTCCCATGACCACACCCGCCCGCGTCGTCGTTGTACCGAAGGATCCAGCACCGCTGGAAGTCCAGGAGGTGCGCCTGCCCGACCCCGGTCCAAACCAGGTGGTCGTGAAGCAGTTCGCGTCCGGCGTCTGCCATTCGCAACTGCACCAGATCGGCCGCCCACGCGAGCATCCGCTGATCCTCGGCCACGAGTCGACGGGCGTCGTGATCGCGGCTGGCGGGGCCGTGACGCACGTGGAGGAAGGGGACATCGTCCTGGTCACCTGGGTCCCCCGCGACGCCGCGCGCGCCGACGGCCTGCCGGAGCCATCGGTCCTCGACGTCGTCGGCGGCACCGCCCGCGCGCCCAACGTCTTCACGTGGGCGGACCACACGATCGCCGACCAGCAGTACGTGGTGAAGGCGCACCCGGGCATCGCCAGGGACGTCACCGCCATCATCGGCTGCGCGATCATGACGGGCGCCGGAGCCGTGCTGAACACCGCGAACGTCCAGCCGGGGGAGAGCGTCGCGGTCTTCGGAGTCGGCGGCGTCGGTCTCTCGGCCGTGGTCGGCGCGCGCATGCGTGGCGCCGAGCCCATCATCGCGGTCGACCTCGACGACGAGAAGCTCGAGTTCGCCAGGCGCTTCGGCGCCACCCACGGCGTCAACGCGGCGGAGGTCGACCCGGTCGAGGCGATCCACGAGATCACGGGACGTCCCGATCAGACCGCCATCACCCGGTTGCCGGTGACGGGCGTCGACTACGCCTTCGACTGCATCGGCCTGAAGAGGACGATGGAGCAGCTCGTGCCCTCCTGCCGTCCCGGCCACTTCGGGGCCTGCCAGGGCGGCACCGCCGTGCTGGTCGGCATCCCGAGCGAACACGTCGAACTGAACGCGATGCAGATCGTCAGCCAGGAGAAGCAGTTCCGCGGCAGCATCGGCGGCTCGTGCGCCCCCGACCGCGACTTCCCGATGTTCCTCGACTGGCACGCCAGCGGCGACCTCGACCTCGACGCCCTCGTCACGGAGCGCTACCCGATAGACGACATCAACGAGGCGACGGAGGCGTTGCGGGCGGGGCAGATCGCCGGACGGGCGATCCTGGAGTTCGAGGACTGAGTGCGGAGCGCCGTCCATCACGCTCGACGAGTACATCGATAGGTTCCGGGGTCTTCGCGTCAACCGGACCGTCGGCAGGAGTCCGCACAAACCCTGCATGCTTCTCGCCGTCCTGGAACTGGCTGAGCGGGGCGCCCTGAGCAGCAACAGGATCCCGTACGAATGGACCCTGGATGGGTTCGCCGCTTACTTCGAGGTGGTGCGGGACAGGTCCGACCATTGCCTGGCCTACCTCCCCTTTCTCTACCTCCGCAGCGCCACCTTCTGGCATCTCCATCCCCTGCCTGGCGAAACCGTACGCGACCGGCCCACTTCGCACTCGTCGATCACCGACACCATCGAATACGCCTTCGTCGACGCCGACCTGCACGCGCTGTTGCTGGATCCGCACGCACGGACGCAGTTGCGAAACGCGCTGATCGACGGGTGGTTCGCTGAGGACAGGAAGGCTCTTCAACGTTTGATCGATCAACGCCGCGTGAGCAATGACTACGAGAACACGCTACGCCTGAGCGAGAGCCGCCGACCGGACACCATCCCGCCAGACGACGCCGTCCGCGACCCCGCCTTCCGCCGGCTGGTCCTCGAGGCTTACGACTACCGGTGCGCAGCCAGCGGGTGGCGGCTTTTCGTCCCGGAGGGTCCGGTGCTGACGGAAGCGGCACACCTGATTCCCTTCGCCGAGACCCACGACGATCGCCCGCAGAACGGTATCGCCCTGACGCCTACCTTCCATCGCGCCCTGGACGCTCGGCTGATCGCCCCGGCTCCCGACATGAAATGGCGCGTCTCGGAAGTAATCGACCGGCGCATCCCCGATAACGCCCCACTGGTCGAACTCGCCGGGCAGGACGTCATCTTTCACGGCCGCCGGCGCTACCGCCCGCGCAAGGATGCCCTGGAATGGCGCGTAGAACGCCTCCGCGCCCGCCCCGATTGACCGCGCCCGCCGCTCTCCGGCAGCGTCTCGCCGGCCTGGCCCTCGGCTGCGTCCACCGGGAGTACCCGAACCGCATCGGCCATCTGCTCGAGTCCGATGCCGATGTGCTGCCACCGAGGCGTCTGACCCCCGCTTTCTTCGGCTGCTTCGACTGGCACAGCGCCGTCCACGCGCACTGGCTGCTTGCTCGGCTATGCCGGCTGGAACACGACGCCGACTACGCGTCCGACGCCCGGGCCGCACTGACACGCGCACTCACTCCCGAGAACATCGCGGCCGAAAGGCGCTACGCAATGCAGCGACCCGGCTTCGAACGACCGTACGGCATGGCGTGGCTGCTGCAACTCGCCACGGAACTGCACGAATGGGACGACCCGGACGCCCAAGCCTGGCGCGAGACGCTTCGACCCCTGGAGGCCCATGCCGCGTCGGTGTTCGAGGCCTGGCTGCCCCGGCTCTCGCACCCGGTCCGCAGCGGCACCCACGACCAGACCGCCTTCTCGCTCGCCCTGGTGCACGACTGGGCGCGGATCACGGGCGCATCGCGCGTGCGCAGCCTCGTCGAGGACCGCAGCGTGGATTTCTACGGCGCGGACCGCGACGCGCCGCTCGCCTACGAACCCTCCGGGCACGATTTCCTCTCGCCGAGTCTCGCCGAAGCGGACCTGATGCGGCGCGTCTTGCGGCCGCTCCCCTTCCGTGAATGGCTTGCGCGTTTCCTCGGTGATTTCGAACTGGCGCCCGTCTCGGCGACGGACCGGCAGGACGGCCACCTCGTGCACCTCGACGGGCTCAACCTGAGTCGCGCCTGGATGCTTGAGGGCATCGCGTCGGCGGCCCCTTCGAGGCGTCTCGTCGAGATGGCCGAGCGGCACAGCAGGGCTGGCATTCGAGCGCTCGACGGCCAGACCTACGCCGGCGCGCACTGGCTCGCGAGCTTTGTCGGCTACCTCGTCACGGAGCGCGGCCTCGCCGGGTGAGTTCCTGCGGCGCCGCCGCTATCGGCAGATGCAGCGCGCGACCAGGTTCGTTTCCTCTTCCCCGACGCCAGCCCGCTCCGCGAACTCCGGCCACCGTTCGACGGCAGCCGCGACTTCCTCGGCGCAGCCGCGCACCTGCGGCTTGCTCAGGCCAAAGACGCGGCCGAGTTTCGTCAACTCGCTGGGCGCCGGCGGCGCGGGCCAGTGACCAAATCCGGCCGCATGGTACGCGCCAAGCGCCAGGCTCGGCGTGAGATCGTAGGCCGGCGACAGGCGATACCCGTCGCCGCGGTGGATCAGGCTGAAGTTGCGCTCGTGGTCGTCGGTGTTGTTGATCGCCCGATTGAACGCCATCAGCCGTACCAACGCCGGCAGGTCCTCCGTCACGCAACACGAGTGCCGCCGGATCAGGTCCGCGATGTCGTCGTAGCGGAAGGTCACGCCGCGGTCGCGCTGCGTGGCCGCGTCCTTCAACAGGCCGTTGACGCTGACGAGGTGGTGCCGCCCGTGCTCCGACACGTCGAACCGGTCCAGCACCAGCGCGTCACGGCCCGGGCCACAGGCCATGACCCGTCCGCGCGCCACCTCGACCCCCGCGGCACGCGCCATGTCGAGGCACGCGAGTTCCACACGAGCGTGGTTGTAGTCGTCGGTCCGCCGCCGGTTGAACTTCGCGAGGTACCGTCCTTCGTCATCGAATACCAGCGCCTTCGGGCGCGCTCCGCCGACGCTGCTCGCGGCGAGCAGGAGTCGCAGCAGAACGCGCTTGTCCATGTCGGGGCCCGTTTCCCCCGAGAGCGACGCGCCGTCAGTCCGCAAAGCCTCCTCCTCCAGCTCGCGCAAGGCGGACAGGGGCGCGCCGAACTCGTACCCAGGTGCTGCTCCCGATTCGACAAGCGACAGCGCGCCGATCTGGCTATGGCCCATACGCCTCATCAGATCCGAGACGCAATTCGCATCGAAACTTTCGTCCCCCGCATGGAAGGCCGCGCGGGCGAGCACCTTGCGCCCCCAGTCGTCGGGGAGATGGTCGTCGAGGAAGCCCGGCACGCCGCCGTCGCACCGGAAGTCGAACTCGCCGCGACGCAACGGCAGCGCGACGGGATCGATGGCGAAGGCACGGGGATGGCCGAGGTACGCCGCGCGATACCGGAAGGCTACTCGCCGCACGCGCCCATCGACCTCCTCGATGGCGCAGTCCGCCGCATGCAACAGGCCCGTGGCTTCCGCGTTTACGTAGGTGTCACGGCGGGTCGTCAAACAGACTCTCCTCGGCCACGAACAACGTCGCGAACGTCTCCGTGAGATCAAGGATCTCGGCGGCCCGCCAGTAGCGGCCGATGCTTACCGACAGGTCGCCCTGCTCCATCTTCTGCAGCGTGGAACGGCTGACGCCGACGCGTAGCGCGAAGCTCGCGAGGTCGTCGCGCGGATAGTGCCGTTTCCTGGCACGGCGCAAATTGCTGCCCAAGCTCTGCAGATAGTCGCCCATAGCGACCATAATACTGGTAAACGATGCGGTTATCGGGGGTGATTTACCAGTATTTCACTCTAGGATCTGCGGCGACGCGTCCCAGTCCAGAAGCGAGCCCTCACTCCTCGAGCAGCGCCGTGGCGAACGCCGTCGAACGCCCGTAGCCGGACTTCGCCGCGTAACCGAGCCGCTCGAAGTCGGCGCCCATGAGGCCGCTCTTCCCGAAGGCGTCGTCGAGGCCGCAGAGGGTCGAGAACACGGGGGGATTGCGGTCCACCACGGCCTGGTCGATATCCTCGTAGCGCTCGATGGGACGCATGAAGTTCCGGGAGTAGGCGTTGTGCAGCGAGGTGCGCTTGCCCGCCGCCTTGCGCGGCGTCGAGCCGTGCCAGGTCGCCCCGTGCCAGAAGGCGATGCAACCTGGGGGCATCTCGATGGTGACCGAGCCCTCCTGGGTCACGCCGGGCGGCACCTGGCGGCGTTCCTTGAAGCTGCCCGGGACGATGCAGGTGGGCCCGCAGTCGCCGCGAAAGTCGTCGATCGCCCAGACGGCGGTGGCTTCGAGACAGAAGTCCGGGAAGGGTTCCTCCACCATGGAGGCGGCGTAGTCGGAGTGCAGGCCCGGATGCGTCTCGAGGCCCGGACCCTTGACGATGGTGTCCGACTGGTAGATCAGGTTGCCGCGACCCAGCAGGTGATCCGCCAGGGTCAGCACCCAAGGGTGGATGACCGCCTCTTCCCAGATCAGGCCCCGCTCGAGCAGCATCGTCGCGCGGAAGCTGGCGTCCGCCGCCCGCCCCTCGTGGTTCTTGTGCGTCTCTTCGCGCAATGCGAGGGCGTAATCGTCCGTGAACGCGTTCTCGAGGACCGTGTACCCCGTATCCGCGAGTTCCGCGGCGTGCCGTTCGAGGCCGTATTGCTTGATGCGGTGGCCGACATCGGGGTTGTTGACCGTCCGGCGCGCCACGTGATCGTGCAAGGCGCCGAGCACGCCCGCCACCGCTGGGTCCCCGGGCATCTCGCCCACCGGTCCCGACGTCCGGTCGCCGGCGAGGTGCTGGTACTCCCGCACGATGCGCGCCCGCCCTGTCGGGTCGTCACCGTACACGACCCAGGCCAGCGGCAAGCCCGCGTTGTAGTCGCCGCGCTGGAACAGGTCGACGTCGTTGCTCGGCCGGCCCTGCGCTTCCACCGTGCCCCCGGCGATGCGGATGGTGTAACCGAACGGACCATCGCCACCATTGAGGTGCGGGGGCGGGTTGTCGAGGTGCGCCGAGAAGCTGAACGATGCGTTCGGGATGGTTGCAGATGCCGATTCCAGGAATCGCTTCGCCTCCGCGAGCCACTCCGCGGATGCGTACTCGACCCGTTCGCTCAGCCCCACACTCGGTTTCGTGAACATTCTTCCTCCTCTTTGCAGACGCTCGCGGCAGGCGCAGGCTCGCCCGCGTGCCCGCCCATTGGCCAGCGGACAATCATAGTCGCGTATCGCGTCGAGTTGCAGACCCGGGCGGCGCTGGCGCGAAACTCCTACGGAGCAAGCTCCTGGCAGCCGATGGCCGCGTCGTTCAGTCGTCGAACAACGCGATGTAGCGCTGGTAGGCGAATCGACGATTCCTCGCATGGCCGGTGATCTCGACCAGCACGCCGCGCTCGACCATGCGCTCGACGAGACGGTTGGCCGCCGCGAACCCGATGCCCAGGAACTCGCTGGCGTGCCGGACGCCCACGATGGGCGTCTCGAAGAGCCGTTCGTGGAGCCGCAAGGCGTTTCCCGCTCCCCGCCCGAGGTGGGTCAACAGGTCTTCACGCGTCTCCTCGCGCAACGCGACGATCGCGCCCGCCGTCGCCGTGGACTCCCCGGCGACCGCGACGACTCCGGCGACCAGGAACTTCAGCCACTCCTCCCAGGCGCCTTCGTCACGGACGGCCTGCAGGTGCCGATAGTAGTCCTGGCGGCGGGCCTTCAGGTAGTGCGACAGACACAGCACCGGCTTCTGGAGGGTGCCCTGTTCACACAGCGACAGCGTGATCAACTGACGCCCGACGCGCCCGTTCCCATCGAAGAACGGGTGGATGGTCTCGAACTGGGCGTGCGCCAGTCCGGCCTTGACCAGCGCCGGCACGGAATGCTCCTGCCACAGGAAACGTTCCAACTCCTCCATGCACGCGGGGACGGCTTCCGGCGGCGGCGGTACGAAGGTCGCGTCGCGCAACGAAGCATCCGCCGACCCGATCCACACGACGTCGTTGCGCAGTTCGCCGGGAAACAGGTCCGATCCCCGCACGCCGGTCAGGAGTCGTCGGTGCAACTCGAGCATCAGCCGAACGGAGAGGCGGCCCGACGCCAGCGCACGAACACCGTGGTCCAGCGCCGACACGTAGTTGACGACCTCCGCGACATCGGCCGGACGTTCCGGATCGAGGACGTTCGCCTCCGCCCGGAGCAGGTCCTGCAACGAGCTCTGGGTGCCTTCGATCTGACTCGACAGCACCGCCTCCCGGCGGACGAACATCAGGACGAACAGGTCCGCGTTGGGCAAGATCTGAACGGCGCCGTCGAGCCTGCCGAGCGCCTGATCGGCCTGGGACAGCAGGGCCTGGAGTTCCCGGTCGATACGCAGGGGCGGGTCGGGAGGCAGTGCCTTCGGCCAGAAAGCCCGATACCCCTCAGGGTGCGTTCGGTACTGCCCCGCGCGATCGGCGGGACTGTTTCGCGTATCGGCCATAGTGCTCTTGGAGACAACAAGAACGATCAGTGACGGCCATATTGTATGTCGACGAACATATGGCCCAGCCGGCCGCGCCTTATGATGGCCAGGAACAACAAGCGTTCGGTGGCGTCCGGGATCATCGACCCGATCGGTCCCAGGCGTCGAGACCCACGAGCCGGCGCCCGAGTGCCGTGAGTTCCGCCACCGGCCCCGGCTCCGGGATCAATTGGCCGGGCACCTCCTGCCGAACCGCCCACTCCGGCGGGCGCTTCTCCTCGAAGAGCCGCACGCGCTCGAGCCGCTCTTCCTCGGACGTCGCGACATCCATCGTGACGTACTGCACCCACCGTGGCAGCGCCCCGTCGTTGCGCCCGGACGAATGCGGCATCTGCCGGTGCCAGATCACCATCGACCCGGCCCTGCCGCCGATTCGGCGGATGGGCGTGTCGCTCGCATTCACCGCCGCCCGCGCATCGGAGACCCGACGTCCCGCCACCCACTCCGACAGGTCGGCGTACACCTCCGGAGCACAGCAGAAAGCGCCCTGGTCGTCCGCCGTGTCACGCAGGTAGACGAGCCCCTGGAAATCCGCGCGGCGCGGCAGCCGCGGGTCCGTGTCCCAGTGGAGCGGGCTCACGCGGTCGCCCCCGTCCCAGCCCGCGGCAGGGACCTTGAAGGACACCCGGTCCATCGACACCCAGAGGGCCTCCTCCTCGTAGAGTTCCCGGAAGACTGCGTGGACGCCCGGCCACTGGCGCACGTTCCAGAGGGTCTGTCCATGGTGCAGCGGCACGATGCCGTGGCCCGGACTGCAGTTCGCGTACCAGGTGGCGGGGTCGTCAGGCACGATACCGAGGAACTCCGCGGTCTCCTCGATCACGGCCTCGCAGAGTGCGGTCGGCACGACATCGTCGACGACCAGAAAGCCGTCCTGGAAGAGTCTCGACCGTGCGGTGCTCATGCTGTGTCGCCTCGCCCCTTTTCGATCGCTGTCCGGCACCGGAGCCGCCCGCCGTTCCATCGCTCTGTCTGCTAGCCTAACGCTCGATCACCGACGGGAGGGAGTTCACGCGATGTCGAACGGACTGCTGGCCGGCCTCAGGGTCGTCGAACTCGCACACCCGCTGACGGAGTACGCCGGTCTCATCTGGGCCGGACTCGGCGCCGAGGTTCTGCTGGTCGAACCGCCCGACGGCGCCCTCGCCCGGCGACGTCGGCCCCGCGTGCCCGGCTCCGGCGAATCCTCCCGCGGCAGCCTCGCGTTCCTTGCCCGCAACACCAACAAGAAGAGCGTCGTCATCGATCCCGAAGACGCCGATGACGTGGCCCTCCTGCGCGGACTCTGCGCCCGCGCCGACGTCGTCTTCGATGCCGACGGATCCGCGTTCCACGCACTCGAAGCCGCCGCGGAAGCGCCGGTGGCCGTGACCGTCACCGACCCGCTCGGGCTCGGCATCTCGTCCATCGTCGGCTTCGCCGCCAGCGGCGGCCTTGCATCGAGCGGCTGGCCTGACCAACCCCCCTGCAACGCCCCTTCCTGGCTCGCGCTCGACGGGACCGGCGTCTATGCCGCGGTCATGGCGGCGGCAGGCCTGCTGCGACATCGCAGGAGCGCAGGTCCGGTGCGCTACGAGATCCCCTACCAGGAAGCGGCGACGGCCAGCATCACGCCGTGGACCCGGACGCTGATGGCCTACGACACGGACGGGAACGGCCAGGGCACCGTCACCGCCCGGCTCGGCGCCGGCGGATTCCCGATCCACGAGACGCAGGACGGCTACGTCCGGATTCTTGCCGTGACCCCCAAGCAATGGGAAGCGCTCGTCGAGCTGCTCGGCCAACCCGACGAGCTCGTATCCGGCCCGTGGAGCGACCTCGCCTTCCGGGTCCAGAACCTGGACGGGCTGAAGCTCATCTGCGACGACCTGATCCGCCGGCGCACCGTGGAGGAGATCTTCATCGGCGGGCAGCAGCGGGGCCTGACCGCCTCGCCGGTGCACACCCTTGTCGACTTCAAGAACGACCGCCACGTCCGCGAACGCGAGATCATGGCGACCGTGCAGGATCCGGACTTCGGTCCCATTGAGCTGGTGCGTCCGCCCCATCGGCTGGGGCCGTCCGAACTGAACATCCAGGTGAGCCCCGCCCCGGCACTCGGTGAACACGACGACTACGCCCGAACGCTCCTCGACGAGCCGGTGCGTAAACCGCCACCTGTCTCCGTGGACAGTGCTGCGGACGCCTCTTCCGACGAGCGACCGCTGGCGGGCTTGCGCGTCCTGCAGCTCGGTGTCGGCGCGGTCGTTCCCGAGGCGGCCTCCGTGCTCGCCTGTCTCGGTGCGGAGGTGCTGAAGGTCGAGTCCCGCGTCTACCCGGACTTCCTGCGGCGGGTGGGCCTGGGCGGCGAGAGCGACATCGACAACAGCCCGACCTTCAACCAGTTGAACCTCGGCGTCGAGAGCGTCGCCATCGACCTGAACCGGCCCGAGGGCGTCGAACTCGTGCAGCGGCTCGCGGCCGAGTGCGACGTCATCATGGAGAACATGCGCGGCACGGTCGTGCCCAAGTGGGGGCTGGACTACGAGTCCGCGCGGAAGCTCCGCAGGAACGTGGTCTACATGTCGAGCCAGGGGCTCGGCAAGGGCCCCTACGACGGCTTCCAGACGTTCGGGCCGAACCTGCAGACGTTCTCCGGCCTCACCCACCAGTGGGCGCATCCGGACGACCCGTATCCGGTCGGCACCACCCTCAACCACCCGGACCACATCGCCGGCAAGCAGGCGCTCGTCGCCGTCCTCGGCGCGTTGGCGCAGCGTTCCGTCGAAGGGTGCTACGTCGACGCGGCCCAGGTCGAGGCGGCCGCCTACCTCATCGGCGACCGCTACGCCGAGCAGTCGTTCTCCGAGACGGAGGTGACGGCGCGCGGCAACTTCAGCCCGGACATGGCGCCGCACGGCTGCTACCGGTGTCTCGACGCGGAAGAGGACGAACGCTGGGTGGCGCTCGCGGTGGAGGACGACGCGCAATGGCAGCGCCTGTGCTCCGTCGCCGGGCTCGAAGGGCTGGACGATCCCGCCCACCGCGAAACCGCCGGGCGGCTCGCGAACGTCGGGGCGCTGGACGAAGCCCTGTCAGCCTGGGCCGGCGAGCGCACCGTCGAGGCAGCCGAAGCCGCGCTCCGCGCCGTCGGCGTGCCCGCCTCGCGGGTGGTCATCGGCGCGGACATGGCGGCGATCGAGACAGGCTTCTTCCCGACGGTGCGGTCCGCCAGTGCCGGTACCCGGCACTGTACCGGGATGCCGGTGCTCACGGCCGCGGGGACACGGCCGCCCGTCGGGCCCTCCCCCGCGATCGGGGAGCACACCGGGCGGGTGCTGTTCGACGTGCTCGGGGTCGACGCCGAGGAGGTGGTGCGGCTGCGGGACGAGAAGATCGTGGGCTACTAGCGCCGTGCTGCTGGCCGCCCAGATCGTCGGGACCATCGTCGCGGTAGCGGCCGGTCTCTACGCGCTCGCCGTCGGTTTCGGTCTTTACCTCCGCAACAAGGGCCAGAAGCCGTTCGACGCCGCCGCGCTCGCCGCCGACGGCGGCAAGTACATCAAGACCGACGACGGCCGCGTCGTCGAGTACTTCACCTACGGCAGCACCGATCCCGACGCGAAGACGGTCGTGAACATGCACGGTTCCGGCCCGGAGGCCAGGGAACAGGCGACGCTGCACGCGCCGGCCTGCGAGGACCTCGGGGTCCGGGGCATCGCGATCAGCCTGCCCGGATTCGCGTACAGCGACATCCAGCCGGGCCGCCAGGTGAAGGACTGGCCGCGGGACGACCTCGCGCCCGTCCTTGCCCGGGAGGGTGTCGACAGGTTCATGATCACCGGCCACTCGCAGGGCAACCCGCATGCGATGGCGGCGGCGTGGTACTTCCCCGACCGCTGCGAGGGGCTCGGGCTCTACGCCCCGTTCCTGCCCATCGACGTGTCCAAGGAGGAGGGCGTCAAGGGCGCCATCGGCATCGAGTCCCTGCCCACTACGGAAACGCTTCGGAAGTGGTACATGGGCTGGTACTTCGCGGTGATGCACCTCAGCGTCGTCACCCTCGCGCCCTGGCTGCCGCTGCGCGCGATCGTGCGCGCCGGCCGCAGGGTCCGCGAGGACCCCGCCCTGGTGCGGCACTTCGGCGACAGCTTCGTGCGGGGCACCGTGCGGGGCAGCATCGGCAACGCGTGGGAGTCGGCCCTCGACGTCTGCTACGAGTGGGGCTTCGACCCGCGTCTCATCGAGACGCGGAACGTCGTGGTCTGGCACGCGGCCGACGACACGGTGTGCCCCGCCGAGATTGGGCGGTGGCTCGCGGAGATGTTTCGCGCCAGGGAGGGCGTCAGGGTGAACTTCCGTGACGACGACGTGGGTTTCGGGCACGTGACCTATTCGCGCGGCGAGTTCGCCAAACCCGAGGGCTCCATGGTCAAGGCGCTGCTGGACGGGCGAGCCTGAGCGGTTCTGCGGCCGTGCGCTCCCGGCGACCAGAGACCATCCGGAAACTGCGCTAGGCTTGCGCCGTAGGAGTTTCGCGCCAGCGAAACTCCCAACGCGACCGTTAGGTCGCGCTAGTCCTGTCCGCTCGTCCGAAATTGACCGCGCCGTTTCGACCTACCATACTTCCGCCATGGTCGCCGCTGCACCGAAAACCACGACCTACAAATATCGCTTTCTGGTCGGGTCCCGCGTGGTCCACCGGGGTATTACCACGGACCTTGAGCGTCGCGAGCGCGAACACCAGCGCCGATGGCCCAAGGGACGCATCGAAGCCGTCGGCGGACCCACCTCCCACGCCGAAGCGTGGGAGTGGGAACGACAGCAGGCTGCCGGTCCATCGAGCCCCGCCGGCTAACGGCCGGCTTCGCCCTCCAGCCGCCTCGTGACCTCGTCGGATGTCCGCCGGCTATACGTTACCGGCGCGGGCTTCACGCGCGCCTTCGTCCGTAGGGCACCTCTGCTGGTCGGCGATTTCGAGAACGACAGTCTCGTCGCCGCCGTACGCGGCCTCCCGGCGGCAAGCCGCGTGCTCGAAGCCGAGCGCAACCGCCACCCCGACGGGTTCATCGACGTCGAGCGTTTGATGACCCGCCTCCACGAACTCATGCCTTACGACCACCGCCACCGCTCGGCGGACCAGTTCGCGTTCCTGCTCGCCGAACTCAAGGCTGCTTTCCTCCGAACCATGCAGCAAGCTCTCGACGGCGTCGAGATCCGACCCGACAGCGACATCGTGGCGTTCGCTCGCCATTGCGCCCGCGTGAACGCCACCTGCATCACTTTCAACTACGACGACCTCCTGGACGCAGCTCTCTTTGCCGCAGGCAACTGGAACCCTTACTGGGGGTACGGCTTCTTCTGCCAGCCGTCCGCCAACACCGTCTCCACGTTCTCCCAAGGTCCGCCCGCCTCTGACTTGCTCCTGCTCAAGCTGCACGGTTCCGTCAACTGGTGGGCCCGCCGCGGCTACGCCAAGCCCTTCGCGCTCGATGCGATCGTCCATCATCACGGCTGGGAAGGCATCTCACGGCGCCTGTTCCCCAGCGATGTGGTCGCTCGCCACCTTGAGTCCGAGCCCGTCCTTGTCCCTCCCGTGCTCTCGAAGTCCGACCTCGTCGCGCAGCCCGTGCTTCGCCTCGTCTGGACACTGGCCTTTGAGCACCTGTCCAGAGCCGAGGCCGTGACGTTCATCGGCTACTCGTTCCCCGCCACCGACACGGCGGCCCGCGTGCTCTTCACCGAAGCACTCGCCGATCTGCCTCCCGAGGACATCACCGTGGTCGGCCTCGAGCCCGATGAGGCCGGAGTCACGGCCCTGAAGGCCAGGTATCGGGACGTGCTCGGCCCCATACCCGACGCCTGCTTCTTCACCGACGGGGCCCAAGCCTGGGTTCAACGCCTCCCTCCACCTGGCTCACTGGCCTGACCCGTTCGCTCTCTCGATTGGGCCGTGCATTGCCGCAAAGGCCGCAGGAGGGTCGCGACTTGATGCGGCACTCTAGCGACAGCATTGCGCCGGCCGGCGTGCTGGCGCGATCGGCAACGCCTGACGTCCGCCCTCGACGTCTGCTACGAATGGGGCTTCGACCCGCGCCTCATCGAGACGCGAAACGTCGTCGTCTGGCCCGCGGCCGACGACACCGTGTGCCCCGCCGAAATCGGGCGGTGGCTCGTGGAAATGTTCCGCGCCAGGGAGGGCGGCAAGGTGAACTTCCGCGACGCCGATGCGGGCTTCGGGCACCTGACCTATTCACGCGGCGAGTTCGTCCAGCCCGAGGGTTCGAGGGTCCGGGCGCTGCTGGATGGCTGTGACTGAGAGGCCGCGCCCGTCTGTTGCGCAGCCTTTTCCGGCTGGCTACAGTGCGCGCTTCCCTCCGTTCGGTCCGTCCCATGAACGTCTCCGCCTCCCCCACCGCCCTCACCGTCGAACAGAAGCGGGTGCTCTATCGCGACGGCTACGTGGTCGTGCCACGCGCGGTGGCCCCGGAGCTGGTCGAGGCGGCGCTTGCGCGCATCCGCCGCGCGAAGAAGGGCGAGAGCCTCTCCGGGGAGCGCGAGATGACCGACCTCGTCAACGCCTCCTCCGTCACCCCGATCCTGCACGAGGTCATGGGGCGGTTCGACCCCCCGACCCACTGCCAGATCGGCGTGAACAAGCGTGCGGAGCCCGGCGATCACTTCAACAACCTCGGATACCGCGACCGGGACATGCCGTACTACGGGGCGCAGACGCACATGGACGGCCTCATCACCATCGCGGCGCCCCAGGAAGTGCAGGCAGGGACGCCGGAGGAGATCTACCACCGCTACTTCGCGTCCGGCCCGAAGGGCGACCTCGGGCGCAGCCCGGACGTGATGGGCCACAACATGGTGCCGATGTTCCAGGACCCCGGGATGACGCTCGGGAACGGCAGCTTCACCGCGTTCGTGTTCGTGTGCCTGAACGACCAGAGCGTCGAGGGCTGCGGCCAGACGGCCCTCCTGCGCGGCGCGCATCACGCGGTCGAGCGCTTCTTTCGCCGGCAGTACGACACCAACGGCCACCTCGGTCCGGAAGGCCCCGGCTGGCCGCGGCTGAACCACGACGCCCCGAACCGTTGCGGGCTGGTCTACCTGCCCGACGAAGTGCGCGAGCAGTTCCTCGACGAGACATCCGAAGCCACGCCCGACGGCCGCCGCTGGCCGCGCCCGACCCAGATCCTGATGCGGCCCGGGGACGTGTGCATCACGAGCTACCACATCCCGCATTCGGGGACGCGGAACGAGCACGGCACCGAATCCCGCAAGAACATCATCTTCCGCATCCGCAACAAGCGCCGCCAGCCGGACAAGGTGGCCAACGGCGTGTCCGACCATCCCGACCGCGGCCAGATGGGCGAGTGGCTCGAATACGAGGAAGGCAACGATCCGTGGGAGCGCTCGAAGCACGCGCTGTGCAACATGTGGCACGAGTGGGAGGGGATGGCGGAGATCGTCGCCGAGGAGCGTGCCCGGGAGGCGGCCGCCTGACACCATGAACCTCGCCGCCAGCCCAGCACCACCGACGACCTCCCGGGACGTGGCCGTGTCGCTGCGCTTCGGAGTGGACACCGGCGCCAGGCAGGCCCACGAGATCGACCCTCGTGCCGGACGTTTCGCGAAGTCCGTCGAGCGCACGGTCACGCTGCACGACGGCCGGGCGGCAGCGGCGGCCCTCGACACCCACGGCTTCGAACTGCTGGCGCACCCGCGGCCGGAGGTGGACTGGGACGACGCCGCCGCGGTGGCCGACGCCTACTACCCGCAGGCGCGCGCCCTGGCCCTGGACCGTACCGGCGCGAGTCGGGCCTTCCTGTTCGACCACACGGTGCGTCACGGGGACGAGGCCGTGCGCGCGGCCCGCGGTGTGCGCGAACCCGCCTACGGCGTGCACAACGACTACACGCACTGGTCGTCCCGCAAGCGGATGCGGGACCTCTTGTCGCACGAGGCCGAGACGCTCCTCGAGCGGCGCTTCGCCATCGTGCAGATCTGGCGGCCCATCCGGCACCCAATCGAGGCCGATCCCATCGCGATCGCCGACGCCCGCACCATCCGCGAGTCCGACCTGATTCCCGTCAACCGCATCTCGCCCGGGCGCGTGGGGGAGACCTGGCAGATCGCCTGGCACCCCCGCCAGCGCTTCTACTGGTTCCCGCGCATGACGCCGGACGAGGCGCTGCTGTTCAAGGTGTACGACTCCGCCACGGACGGCCCCGCGCGCTTCACGGCGCATACGGCGTTCCGCCTGCCCACGCAGGACGCAACGACCTCGCCCCGCGAGAGCTGCGAAGTGCGGATGTTCGTGTTCTTCTGAGGACGCACTCCGCATCCAGGTCTCAGAACGCCGGGAACACCGCCTCCGCGAACGCCCTCGCGTAGTCGAACCCGCCCTCCTCCCTTGGCGGCGGCGTCGGCATCGGGTGCGGAACGATCGCCTCGATCGGCAGTCCGTAATCCAGGATGGTCCGGATCTGCTCCACGATCGCGGGGAACGGTCCGTGCAGCGCGAACGCATCCACCGCCGCGTCCGGCAGGAACGACACCACCTCGCCCGCGGCCTCGAGGTCGCGGGCGTGGTGGAAGTCCGGCCACACGCGGCGCTTGAGTTCTTCGACGTCCGGCCCGTTCCAGGCCATGCCGATGTGGTCGAACAGCATGGGCGAGTACTCGTAGTATCCCGCCGCCATGGCCCGCCCGATGCGCCCGACGCGGTCGGCATCGTCGTCCACCACGGTGTGGAACACGCAACCGATGCGGACCTCGCCCGGGTCCCGTCCCGCCTCCGCGGCCCCGGCCCGCACCGCCTCCACCGCGAGCCGCAGGTTCGTCTCGTGCACGCCGACCCGGATGAAGACCCCGTCCGCGACGCGCCCGGCCATGCGCAGGGTCTTCGGGCCCTGGGCGGCGACCCACACCGGTACGCGCGCGGCGTGCCTGAGCACCGCCGGCCGCGCCGCGTCCACCGCCAGGCGCTCCCCGGCGTTCAGCCCCCGGATCGTGCGGATCGACTCCTCGAGTTCCGCCACCGTGGCGGGCCGCCTGCCCATGAGGCGCACCGCCGTGTCGCCGACGCCCATGCCGAGCACCGCGCGCCCCGGGGCGAGCCGGTCCACCGTGGCGATCGAGCCCGCGATCACGGCCGGGTGGCGCATGACCGGGTTCTCGATCAGCGGACCGAGCACGATGCTCCGCGTTTTCCGCAGGCCTTCCGCCAGCATGACGTAAGGGTCGAGGACCAGGAGCGGCGACGAGGGGATGAACCCGTAGCTCCAGCCGAGTGACTCGAGTCGCGCCGCATCCGCGGCGAAGTGGGCCGGGGAGCGGAGGTCGAGCCGGTTGAGACCGAAAGCGGGTTGCGTCACGAACCTTCCCCAGCCGCGGAAGAGCGTTCCACCGTACCCCGCCGGTGCAGCGTCTCGGGAACCGTCGCCACCAACAGGAAGACGCCGACCAGGGCCATCGCTCCGGTGCCGGTGCAGGCCACGACGAGCGACGCCCACTGCACCACCGATCCCATGACGAAGGGCCCGACCGCAGCACCGAGGTCACCCACGAGGCGCCAGACCCCGAGGAACTCTCCGCGTCCCCGTTCCGGCGACAGGTCGCCGCCCAGCGTCATGAAGATGCCCGTGCCGAAGCCGTTGCCGAGCCCCGCGAGCAGGCCCGCGCCCGCGAAGGTCCAGAAGCCGTCCGCGAACGGCAGCAGCGCGAGTCCGGCCCCGAGGAGCAGCATGGCGGGCGCCAGCGCCCAGCGGCGCCCGAGGTGGTCGAGGATCAGCCCGGCCGGATAGAACATCACCATGTCCACCGCCGCCGAGAGGCTGAACGCGAAACCGATCTCCGCCGCCGACAGCCCGATGCTCGACCCGACCAGGGGGATCATCAGCAGGCGTCCGGCGCGCAGGAACATGAGGATGACCATGACGCTGCCGGCGGTCGTGAAGGTGCGCCGATGGTTGCTGATCACCTGCGCCAGCGGCACGTGACCCGCCGTATGCGGCAGCCGCGGCGCCGGGTTCGCGAAGATCAGCACCAGGACCAGCGAGACCGCGAAGAGCGCCGCCGAGGCCAGGAACATGGGCGGGTAGCCCAGGGCCTCCGCCCCGACGCCGGCGATGAGCGGTCCGGCGAGGGCGCCGGCGCGCTGCAGCCCCGCGAGGACCGAGATCACCCGGCCGCGCTGCTCGAGCCGCACCGTGTCGGTGATGAACGACACTCGGGCGAGGATCCACACCCCTACCCCGCCGCCGAAACCCAGCGCCGCGAACGAGAGCAGCGTCGCTTCCGTCGCCAGCGCCGCCGCCACCGTGGCGAACGTCACCGCCAGGAGCCCCACGATCATCACGCCCCGGTCCCCGATGCGGGCCACCAGCATGCCGGCCGGCACGTCCCCCAGCATCGTGCCCGCGCCGCGCAGCCCGACCACCGCCGCCGCAAGCGCCGCACCGCCGCCGATCTCCAGGGCGTAGAGCGGCAGCAGGATCTGCACCGCGTTCTGCGCGATGGCGGAGAAGAAGGACGGAACGTAGACAGGGAGCGCGATGTCGCGCATCACCGCCAGGACGGGCGCGGGACCCTCCGGGTCGGAGGGCCCCGGCGTCAGGCGGCGTGATGAGGCGTTCAGGCTACGCGCCCCGGGCTACGCGCCCCGAACCGATTCCATCTCCCAGTGCACCAGCGTGTGGGCCGGTTCGTCGTCCGGATGATGTTCGAACACCGCCCGGACGGGCGCGCCGATCGTCACCTCCTGCTCGGGATCGCCCAGCAGGTTGCCGACGATCCGCGCGTTGTCGTGGTCGGGGAACTCCACCAGCACGATCAGGTACGGCCCCTGGTCCTTGAGCGCCGGATGCACCGGATGCCAGACGCGCTCGTAGCTGTAGATGCGCCCTCTCGGCTCCACTTCCACGAACGCGAGGTCGTCGCTCAGGCAGTGGTGACAGATCCACTCCGGGCCCCACTGCCACCGGCCGCACGCGTTGCAGCGCTGGAGTTTCAGGACACCCTCCGCGGCCGCCGCCCAGAACGGCGCGTCGAGTCCGTCGGGCGCGGGGACGGGCTTCGGGAGGCCGGGGTTGAGGTAGCTCACAGCGTCGCCTCCGAACCGAAGATGCAGCAGCTCACCGGGGTGACCATCGGCCCCGAGATGACCATCGACACGTCGGCGTCCGCGACCTGGTTGGTGGACGCGCCGCGCACCTGCCGCACCGCCTCGATGTTGAGCCCGAGGCCGTGCATGTAGCACTCGGCCAGGTTGCCGCCGCTGGTGTTCGTCGGCAGTTGGCCCTCGGGGGCGATCAGGTTGTCCTTCACGAAAAACTCGTTGCAGCCGTCCGGTTCGCAGAAGCCGTGCTCGACGATGCTCATCAGCACGCCGCCGGTGAAGTTCTCGTAGGACTGCAGCACGTCGACATCGTTCGGGCCTACGCCGGCCATGTCGTAGAGCCGCGGCGCGACCGTCTTGAAGGCGCTCGTCGCGTAGTCGGGGGCGTTGTGCACGGAGGCGCCCGCGCGGTGGTGCGAGCCGCTGACGGCGCCGAGCAGGTAGCAGGGCGCGTGGCCCACCTCGGCGGCGCGTTCCGCGGAGACGAGCACCATGGCCGCCGCGCCGTCGTTCTCGAGGCAGCAGTCGAAGAGATGGAACGGCTCCACGATCCAGCGCGAGCTGTCGTACTTCTCCTCGGTGAGGGGCCGGCCGTACATCACGGCGCGCGGGTTGTTCTGCGCGTGGTGATACGAGGCCAGCGAGATGGCCCGGAGCGCCGACTGCTCGACGCCGTGGTCGTGCATGAAGCGTTGCACCTTCATGGCGAACGTCTGGCCGGCGGACATCAGGCCGTACGGGACGGTGTGCGCCGTGTCCCCGGCGATCACGTTCCGCTGCGGGCCCTGTCCGAAGCGCCCGAACTGGCCCTGGGCGAGCGCCCGGAACACCACCACGCACTCGGCCATGCCGGTGGCGATCGCCGCCGCCGCGTTGCCGATGGCTCCGGACCCGCCACCGCCACCGCCGCCCCACTGCATGTTCGCGAAGCGAAGGTCGTCTATGCCGAGCGCCGCCGCCAGGCGCGAGGGGTCGCTGCGGTCATTCGAGTAGGACGCGAAGCCGTCCACCTGCTTCGGCGAGATGCCCGCGTCCTCGCAGGCCGCGAGGATCGCCTTGAGCGCCAGCTTGAACTCGGGGTCGGGCGACTGGCCGTGCTTGTAGTAGGTGGTTTCCCCGACGCCGATCACGGCGACGCGCCCGCGCAATGAGCGTTCCATGTCCTCTCCCCCTGCCTGGAAGTGCCCCGAAACGGCTGCGCCGCGACGTCGCACGCTGTCGCGCGCCGGCGCAAAGGATCGGGTTCGGCGTGCTTTCGCGGCATTCTCGCATCGTTTAAGGTGCGGGCAAAATCGACCACGGGAGGAACCATGCCCATCAATCCGGATGCCGTCGGCGAGACCGGCGGACCCTCGACCCGAAGCTGGACGTCCAAGGACGCGCTGCTCTACGCGGTCGGCATCGGCGCGGGGACCGACGAACTCCCCTTCACCACCGAGAACACGAAGGACGTCGCCCAGCGCGTCTTCCCCACCTTCGCCGTGATCATCGGCGGCGGCGGCGCGCCCCTCGGCAAGGTCGGCAGCTTCAACCCGGCGCTCATGGTGCACGGCGAGCAGGGCATCGAACTGCTAGGCGAGATTCCGCCGGACGGCGAGATCGAGAGCCGCGGGCGGATCGCCGGCATCTGGGACAAGGGCAACGCGGCGCTCATCGAGATGGAGTCCGAGGGCGTGAACACCGCGACCGGCGAAGCGCTGATCCGGACCCGCTCCACGCTCTTCTGCCGCGGCGAAGGCGGCTGGGGCGGCGACCGCGGCCCGTCCGCGAAAGTCGAGTTCCCCGACGCCGAGCCGACGCACCGGGTGACCTACCAGACCCGCGAGGACCAGGCCCTCACCTACCGGCTGTCCGGCGACCGGAACCCGCTGCACTCCGATCCGTCGTTCGCGGCGATGGGCGGCTTCGACAAGCCGATCCTGCACGGGCTCTGCACCTACGGGTTCACCGGCCGGGCGCTGCTGCACACGCTCTGCGGCGGCGACCCGTCGCGCTTCCGGTCGATGAACGGACGCTTTTCGCGACCCGTGATCCCCGGGGACGCGCTGACGGTATCGATGTGGGTCGACGGCGGACAGGCGCTCTTCCGCACGACGAACCAGCACGGCGCCGTGGTGATCGACCAGGGGGTGTGCACGTTCGCGTAGTCACAGTCCGCACACGGCGCCTCGGCGCCGCGCTGCTCTTCCCGGCGTTGCTGCTGGCCGCGTCGTGCTCCAGCGACACGGAGAACTCCGCGGACGCGGCGCCGGATTCGCCGGCATGGCAGGCGACGTTGGGTCTCGCCCGTGACGACTATCCCGGCGTCCCGCACATGACCACGGCGCAGCTCGCCGAACGGCTCGAGCAGGATCCCGCCAGCGTTCTGCTGCTCGATGCGCGGAGCCTCGAGGAGTACGAGGTGGGCCATCTCAAGGGGGCCGTACACGCGGACGGTCTCGACACGGCGCTCGCTGCACGCTCGGCACCGGGCGCCGCGTCCACCGTGGTCGTGTACTGCTCGGTCGGTTACCGCTCCGCGGCGCTGGCCGAACGACTCATCTCTGCCGGCGCCAGCAACGTCTTCAACCTCGAGGGGTCCCTGTTCCGCTGGGCCAACGAAGGCCGGCCGGTGCACCGCGGCGCCGAGCGTGTCCTCGAAGTGCATCCCTACGACGATGACTGGGCGAGCCTGCTGGACCGGCGCTACTGGCCCCGATGAAGCATCGTCCTCCGTCGCATGCCTGTCCTCTCATGGTCTGACTTCCGCCGGGCGGCGCCCGAGATCGCCGGGGTGGGGCGCCGCCTTTTGCACCATCCGGAGCACGGTGAGGTCGCCATCCTCGCGACGACCGCTCGCGGCGACGCGCCTCGGGTCGCGCCCGTCTGCCCCGTGTTCACCGACCAGGGCATGTACGTCCTCGCGAGCGCAGCCACGCCCAAGGTCGCGCAGCTCCGGCGCGACCCGCGTTACGCGCTGCACGCCCAGGTGGGTGCCGACGACCTCGAGTTTCAGGTTTCCGGGCGCGTCCGGGTCGTGGACTCGACCGCTGAACGTTCGGAAGTGCTCGCCGCCGTACCCTTCGAGAGCTTCGATCGGGAAGACCCGATCTTCGAACTGCTGATAGGGCGTGCCCTCACGGTGACCTGGCCCTCGCCCGGGCAGCCGGTGAAGCTCCGTTGGGTAGCCGCTTGACCCGGCAGCTACCGCCGTGCGACGAGCGCACTCGCGGTCATCTCATCAGCCACCGCAGCGAGTCGGCGAAGATCGCGCCGCCGTGGCGGGCGCTGTGGCCGCCCTCGCCGAAGACGAAGCGGTACTCGTAGCCCGCGTACCCCAGCGCCGAGGCCATCCGCTGGTTGGCGAGCGCCCAGTTGCCGAGGATGATGTTGCCGTCGCGCGCCCCGCTCTGGAGGAACACCCTGAGGGGTTTCCGGGGCGTGGAGCGGATGAGGTACGGGTAGTTGTGGCCGCCGCGGATGTTGACGAACGAGCCCACGTTCCGGGTGCCGTCCCACCCGGCGAACTCGCGCACCGTACCGCGCGGGACGTCCGGCCCCGGGTGCGCCTCGGGACAGGGATGGTACTGCCGGTCTTCGGGAACGTTCAGCGACTCGCGCAGTTCCATGTTGGAGCGTCCGTTCACACGGGCGTCGAGTCCCCGGTCGATGAACGGCCGGTCGAGTCCCAGCCGCAGGTAGTCCTCGACCTCCATCGCGGCCACCGGCAGGCCGACGGCCGCGAGCGCGCCGAGCGCGCGCCGCCGGGTCATTCCGTTCGTCACTCGATCTCTCCTGCCCGAACCGGGGCCGTACGTCAGTCCAGCTCCGGGTGCGCCTCGAACCCGGCAGCCGCTTCGAACGCGCTCCCCAGGCGGACCAGCGCGGCCTCGCCGAGACGGGGTCCGATCAGTTGGAAGGCCCGCGGCACGCCCTCGCCGTCGAGGCCGACCGGCAGCGTGATGGTCGGGTGGCCGGAGTAGTCGAACGGCGCCGTGAACTGGATGAACGGCGCCATGCCCTCCTCCGGCACCCGCGTGCCGAAGTCCGTCAGCGGCGGCGACGTGATCATGCACGGGGCCGCGATGGCCTGGACTTCCGAGAACCTGGCGTCGAGCTCCGCTCGGAAGCGCTCCCTTGCCCGCTCGAGCCGCGCGTAGTCCATCGCGTTCGCGGCCTGCCCGAACGCCAGGAGCCGGGCCAGGTCGGGACCGTAGTCTTCCTGGCGTGACGGCCAGGTCGCCGCGTGCGCGAGCGCGCACTCCACGCCGCAGGTGATCGCCCAGCCCTGCACGAGGTCGGCGCAGTCCGGCATGCGGATGTCGACGATGCGCGCGCCGGCCGTCTGCAGCAGCCCGAGTGCGTCCTCCACCACTGCGACGGCTTCCGGGGCGACGCCCGCTCCGATGTAGTCGCGGTCCACGCCGACAGTCAGGCCGGCCAGGCCGCCGCCCGCTTCGGCGACGTAGTTGGGCACCGCCGCCGGCAGCGACGTCGGATCCTTCGGGTCCTGTCCCGCCATCACGCCGAGCATGCGCGCCGCGTCCTCCACGGTGCGCGTCATCGGGCCGATGTGATCGAGAGACTCCGCCAGCGGAAACGCGCCGTGCCGGCTGACGCGCCCATAGGTCGGCTTGATGCCCACAAGGCCGCAGCACGCCGAAGGAAAGCGGATGCTGCCGCCGGTATCCGAACCGAGGGCGCCATAGGCGAGGCCCGCGGCCACCGAGACCCCGGAACCGGACGACGACACGCCCGTCCAGCGATTCGCCGCCCACGGGTTGACCGGGGGCGCGACGTCCGGGTGGTGGTTCGAGAACGCGCCCTCGGTGAGCTTGACCTTGCCGAGGATGACGGCGCCCGCGGCCTTCAGCCTTCGCACCACGGTGGCGTCTTCCCCTGGTACCCAGTCCGCGAGCACGCGGGTGCCGCAGGTCGTCACGACCCCCTCCGTCCAGAGCAGGTCCTTCAGCGCGATGGGAACGCCGTGCAGCGCGCCCAGGGGTTCCCCGCTGGCGCGCCGGGCATCGAGCGCCGCCGCCTGCGCCAGCGCGTCGTCCGCCGTGACGGTCACATAGGCCTTGAGTTGCGGGTCGAGGCGGTCGATGCGCGACAGCACGGCTTCGGCCACGGCGACGGCCGACAGCTCCCCGCTCTTCGTCCGGCGGCAGACGTCCGACAGCGTCAGGTAGTGCAGCGGAACGTCCGCGCCCGACCCGCTCATGCGGCGACGCCCATCCTCCCGGGTTCGTCGAAGATCTTGCCCGGGTTCAGGATGCCCCGTGGATCGAGCGCCTGCTTCAGGGTGCGCATGAGGGCGACCTCTTCCGGCGTGCGCGAGATCGACAGGTACGCCTTCTTGTCGATGCCGATGCCGTGCTCCGCCGAGACGGAACCGCCGATGTCCGCCAGGGGCTGGTAGACCGCCTGGTCCACCCCCTTCTTCGCGCCGTGGTCCCGCCCGGCGGAGATGCCGAAGTGCAGGTTCCCGTCGCCGAGGTGCCCGAAGGTGAAGTTGCGGAAGGTGCCGAACGTCTCCGTCAGTCCCCGGTTCACGTCATCGACATAGGCCTCCATCTTCGGGATGGGCAGGCTGACGTCGTAGATGAAGAGCGGCGGGAAGCGGTTGCACTGCTCGACGTCGTCCCGCATCGCCCAGAGTTCCAGGCGCTGCGCCTCGCTCTGGGCGATCACGGCGTCGACGACCAGGCCGGCTTCGTAGGCGTCTTCGAGGGCGGCCTCCGCGCGGGCCTTGTCCGTCTCGGCATCGCCGCCCATCGCCTCGATCAGCACGTAGTACGGATAGTCCTGCGACAGCGGCGGGCGCTGCTTCGCCGGCGGCGTGCTGACGAGCCGGTAGAAGTTGTTCCACAACACCTCGAACGCGGACAGCGCGCCGCCGAGCCGCGCGTCCATCATCTTCAGGAGTTCCGGCAGCTTGTCGAACTCGTCGACCGCCACGAACAGCGTTTCCTGGCTGCGCGGCTTCTCGCGCAGGCGCAGCACCGCGCGGGTCACGACGCCGAGGCTGCCTTCCGTACCGATGAAGAGCTGCTTCAGGTCGTAGCCGGCGTTGTTCTTGATCATCTCGTTCATGGACGAGACGACGGTCCCGTCCGCCAGCGCCGCCTCGAGGCCCAGCACCATGTCCCGCGTCATGCCGTATCGAATCACCCGGTTGCCGCCGGCGTTCGTCGAAATGTTGCCGCCGATGGTGGCGCTGCCCCGCCCGCCGAGATCGAGGGGGTACATGAGGCCGTGCTCGTCGGCGCACTCCTGCACCGCCTGAAGGACGACGCCCGCCTCGACGGTCATGGTCCGGTTGACGCGGTCGACGCCTTCGATGCGGTTCATGCGCTCCAGCGACAGGATGACGTCGCCGCGCTCGGTGAGGGCGCTGCCCACCAGCCCCGTCAGGCCGCCTTGCGCGACCACCGACTGGCGAGCCCGGTCGCACGCTGCCAGCACGGCGCTCACCTCTTTTGTCGTGCGCGGACGCACCAGGGTCTGGGCCTCGATGGATTCGGACATCCAGATGCCGGCCGCGCGGCCGGTGACGTCGGGGCCCGTCAGGACGCCGCCGGGACCGGTGATTTCCGCAAGCGTCTGCACGAGATCCGCCATGCCTGCCCCCCTCGAATCGCTTCGCTTTCGATGGTAGCACGCGGTCATGCGCGAACCCGCCGGCGCGGCGCCCGCCGGCCATAGCGCCGCCGCGGTCGATGGCATAGGCTCCAAGGCGCCCTGACGACCCGCGGGAGAAGACATGTCGGACGCAGTGCTCTACGAGGTCGCGGACAGCATCGCCACCCTGACGCTGAACCGCCCCGAGCGGATGAACGCGTGGAGCGCGGACCTCGACCGGGGCATGTCGACGGCGCTCGCCGCCGCGCGCGACGACGACGCGGTGCGCGCGATCATCGTCACCGGCGCCGGCCGCGCGTTCTGCGCGGGGGCTGACCTCGGGGGCGGCGCGGACACGTTCGCCGGCCGGGAGGACACCGGCGACAACGTCCAGCAACTCCTGCCCTACCACGTGCCCAAACCGGTCATCGCCGCGATCAACGGCCCCGCCGTCGGCATCGGCATGACCTACCCGATGCTCTGCGACGTACGCATCGCCGCCGACACGGCGAAGCTCGGCTTCGTCTTCACGCGGCGCGGCATGATGCCCGAACTTGCCGCGCACACGATCGTGCAGCGGGTCGCCGGCTTCTCGAACGCAGCCCACCTCCTCATGTCCGGGCGCATCGTCACCGGCGCGGAAGCGGCCGAGCTCGGCATCGTGACCAAGGCCGTCCCGAAGAATGAGCTCCTGCAGACCGCCCGTGCGATGGCGGCCGAGTATCTCCTTGCGGCGCCGGTGTCGGTCGCGATCACCAAGCGGCTCCTGTGGGAAGGGATGCACACGGGCATCGCCGACATGCTGGAGCGCGAGGACGAGGTCTTCTCGTGGCTGGGCAACCAGGCGGACGCGCGCGAGGGCATCCTCTCCTTCCTCGAGAAGCGCGACCCGGAGTGGCAGCTCTCCGCCGCCCGGGATCTCCCGGAAGGGTTCGCGTAACGCTCCTCCGCTACCAGGCGGGCTACTCGGGCCCGAGATCCCGAGCGTGGGGGAGTTCGAGTCCGAGATTGTCGATCAGGTGCTCCCACGTGACGCGCTCGAAGACCTCCGGCCACTCCGCACCGGCCCGCCTCGCCACGGCACGCGCCCTGGGGAAGAACTCCCCGGCGATGGCCCGCGTGCGCGCCAGTCGCTCGCGATGGCGCCCAGGAACGCGCTTTCCACCCCTTCGAGTCCGGCCAGCACTTCCGACATCCGTTCGATCAAGGCACCCTGGTCCATGCCGCCCCCGTCTTCCGCGTTGCCGTCTCCGCATCGCTCGCAGTACGCTCTTGCGCGTTCCCCCAACCACGAGACCGCTCATGACCCAGGCACACTTCGGCGTCACCGTCCCCCAGATCAAGCGGCCCTGGGTCGCGGCCGCCGAGAGCGCGCGCGCCTTCGAGGCCATGGGCTACGACTCGCTCTGGGTCTGCGACCACCTGTACGGCCCCCAGTCGCCCCAGCTTCCGATCCTCGAGGCGTGGTCGATGGTATCCGCGCTCGCCGCGATCACCGAGCGCGTCGAGATCGGCACCCTCGTGACGCCGGCGGGGATGCGCAACCCGGCGCAGCTCGGCAAGGTGATCGCGACGGCCGACAACATCGCCGGCGGGCGGGTCATCGCCGGGCTCGGCGGCGGCTGGATGCCGCGGGAGTTCACCGACTTCGGCGTGCCGTTCCGCTCCACCGGGGAACGCCTGGTGCAGTTGCGGGAGACCGTGGAACTCCTGAAGCGCATGTGGGGCGACGAGGAAGAGGTCTCCTACGAGGGCCGTTTCGTGCAGGCGGAGAACGTCGTCTGCCAGCCCAAGCCCCCGCGGCGCATCCCGATCCTGATCGGCGGCGCCGGCGAGCGGGTGACCCTGAAACTGACCGCCGAGCACGCCGACATGTGGAACAACCTGGCCGGGCACCAGGCAAACCTCGGTCACAAGGTCGACGTCCTGAAGCGGCACTGCGACGCCGTGGGCCGCGACTTCTCCGAGATCGTCGTCAGTCAGCAGTGCCTCGTGACCATCGCCGAGGACGAGGCGAGCGCGGGACCCATGGCCGACCGGGCACAGAAGATCTTCGGCGGCCACATGGGCGACCCCAAGGGCCCGATCGCCATCACCGGCACCGCACAGCAGTGCGTCGACGCGATCGGCAAGCACGTCGACCTCGGCTGCACCATGTTCGTGATGGAGTTCTTCGGGCGCGACACGATGGCGCCCGCCCAGCTCTTCGCGGAGGAGGTGGCGACGCACTTCCGCGCCGCGGCGTAGCCCGGCGGGGAACGGTCGTCACAGCGACCGGATAGCGAAGCGGCCGACCGGCGCGCGGCTGCCTCTCGGGCAGCAGGTCGCGCTTTTCAGGATTCCTGTAACCCGATTGCGCATCTCGCTTCGTGCAAATTGAGCGTTTCAGGCATGCAAGCGAAGTTGCATGCGTTGTCACGTTCCTTTAGTTTGCGCGGCCCGGAGCCTCGTTCAGGCAGTCGTTTCGGCTCCTTTGACGGTCCTTGGATCCCTGGATCCCGGGGGGAACGAGCAATGCGACTTACCGATCTCTCGACGGATGGCCGACGGTCCGACCCACGCCGCGGCCACACCACACTCCCGCGGCGATGTGGCAGGACTGGCGCTGGGGCGCAGTGCCCTATCGGACGGTCGTGAGGCCCCCGGGGATCTGACTGGCATTCGCCCGCAGTCCCTCACCGCTCGCGGCGGCTCGGGACCTGTCGCCAACACGCAAGGAAGTAGACCCATGGAGATCATGCCCAAGCACCTCGTCACGGCTGCGTGTTTCCTGCTGACGCCGCTCGTGGCCCTCGACACCACACCAGCCCACGGGGAGGAACCCGACGTCACCTCCGTCGACGAGATCGTCGTCGTGGGCTCCCGTCGCCAGGAACGGCGCACGGCGGCCGACTCGCTGGTGCCGGTGGACCTGATCGACGGCGACGCACTGCGCAACCAGGGGCCGGTCGACATGGACGCATTGCTGGCCTCCGTCATCCCCTCCTACAACGTCGACCAGCAGTCCATCAACGACGCGGCCACGCTCATCCGACCGGCGCGACTGCGCGGGTTGCCCCCGGACGCCACGCTGGCGCTGGTGAACGGCAAGCGGCGCCATCGCGCGGCGGTGATCGCCTTTCTCGGGAACGGGGTGGCCGACGGATCGCAGGGTCCGGACCTTTCCGTCATACCCGCGATCGCCGTCAAGCGCGTCGAGTTGCTGCGGGACGGGGCGGCCGCCCAGTACGGCTCCGACGCCATCGCCGGCGTCATCAACTTCGTGCTGCGCGACGACCCGGACGGACGCCAGGTGGAAACGCGCTGGGGGCAGTTCTACGAGGGCGACGGGGAGGGGCTCAGCGTCGCCGCCAACGCGGGATTCCCCCTGACGCGCAACGGCTTCGCCAACTTCAGCTTCGAGTATCGCGAATCCGACGGAACCGACCGTTCGCAGCAACGCGCCGACGCGCAGCAACTGATCGACGCCGGCAACCGGCACATCGCGGACCCCGGCTATCGCCGGGTCTTTCATCCCAACGTGATGATCTGGGGCGCGCCGGAAGTCCAGCACGACTTCAAGTTCTTCGCCAACCTCGGTCTCGATCTCGGCAACGGCAGGGAAGCCTACGCGTTCGGGAACTACGCGGAACGCGAGGCCGAGGGCGGCTTCTACTTCCGGAATCCGCATACCCGCAGCGGCGTGTTCCAGGGCGATCCGGTCGAGGTGGGCGGGACCGTGTACGACACCGTCAAGGTCGCGGATCTCTCCGCGGACGGCAGGTCCGGCAACTGCTCCCCCATCCGGATCATCGACCATGTCGCCCAGGCCTCCGACATCGCCGCCGTGGAGGCCAACCCCGACTGTTTCTCCTTCATCTCCGCGTTCCCCGGGGGCTTCACGCCGCGGTTCGGGGGCACGGTCACCGACTTCAGCGGGGCCGCGGGAGTGCGCGGGACCCTGGGCGAGAACTGGTTCTTCGACGTGAGCGGCGTCGTCGGCAGGAGCGACGTCGACTTCTTCATGAAGCACACGATCAACCCGCAACTGCTGGCCAAGCTGCCGCACGGCCGGCGTCACGACATCCCCACCGACTACTTTCCCGGCTCCTACACAGAGACCGACTACACCGTGAACCTCGACCTGTCACGGCCCGTCTACCTCGACCTCTTCTTCTCCCCGCTGAACGTGGCGCTTGGCCTCGAGTATCGCGAGGAGCGGTTCAAGGTCGAGAGCGGCGAAGAGAACTCCTGGTTCATCGACGACCGCCCCGGCGGTCTCGCCGAGCAGGGCTTCGGCATCGGTTCCAATGGGTTCACCGGCTTCGGCCCGAGGCTCGCCGGCGAGTTCAGCCGCGACAGCTACGCGGCGTACATGGACCTCGAGGTGGACCTGCTACGCAGCTTCACCGTGGCCGCCGCGGCGCGCTACGAGGACCACGACGGTGTCGGCGACACCCTCGACGGCAAGTTCACCGCCCGTTGGCAACTCGCCGACGGCATGGCCCTGCGTGGCGCCGTCAGCACCGGATTTCGAACGCCGACGGTGGGGCAGGCCAACATCCTGAACGTCACCACGGCCTTCACCGGCGGCGTCCTGGCCGACGAGGCCACCTTGCCGCCGACGCATCCCGCGGCGCGTCTCGTCGGCGCCCAGCCGCTGACCCCGGAGGAATCCGTCAACTTCTCCGCCGGAACGGTGCTGCAGTGGGGCAGCGTGGACATCACGGTCGACTACTTCCGGATCGAACTGGAGGACCGCATCGCCCGCAGCAGCGAGCGGATCCTGAGCCGGGAGAACGTCGCGACCCTGCTCTCGCAGGGGGTCTCGGACGCCACCAGCTTCACGTCGGTGCGCTTCTACACCAACGAGTTCGACACGACGACGCAGGGCGTCGACATCGTCGCCAACTGGTCCGCGGAGGCGTTCGGCGGCACGAGTACCGTACGTCTGGCCGCGAACTGGACCGACACGAGCGTAGAGCGTCGCGACCCCGCCGTGATCAACGACAAGCGGGTGGTTCAGATCGAGGAAAACACACCCGCCAAGCGGCTCTCGCTGAGCTGGAACCACGTGCAGGGGCCGTTCGAGTTCCTCGTCCGGGCCCGTTGGTACGACGAGTTCGTCGAGTTCTCCACGGACGACGCGACCGCCCGGCTCGACGCCGATGCCCGGACGCTGGTCGACATCGAGCTGGCCTACGCCGTCAGCCGGGCGATCCGGGTGATGATCGGCGCCGAGAACGTGCTGGACGAGACCCCGACGCGGCAGTACCGCAACGTCTCGGGCCTGCTGTACGCGGAGACTTCGCCCTACGGCGCCAACGGCGGCTTCTACTATGTGCGGGCGGTCTGGACTCCCTGACCCCGGACGCACGCGGCGGTCGAGAGTCCGGAGGTAGCGGTGGCCGAGCCCTTGCCGGCCGAACACCGGCTCGGACGCTACGAGATCCTGCGCACGCTGCGGCGGGACGGTGACGGCGTGGACTACGAAGCGCGCGTGGTCGACGAAGACCGGACGGTGCTTATCCGCGAGTACCTGCCTGAGAATCTGACGGATCGCCCGAGCCCCGATGGCACGACGATGCGCTCCCGCGGGCACCCGCCGCCGCTCGACGCGGGGACGGCCGCGTTTCTGGGGCGCTATCGGGCGATCCAGCGGGTGCGCCACGCGGCAGTGGCGCGCGTCGAGGAGTGCCTGCACGTCGGCGGGACCGCCTGCGCGGTCCTGGAGCACGTACCCGGCGACACCCTGTCCACGCGACTGGACGAAGAACGCACGCTTCCCCGGGACGCAATGTCCGACATCTTCTACCCGCTGATCGAAGGCCTGGGGGCGATGCACGCGGCCGACATCCTGCACGGCGCCATCGAGCCGGCATGCATCGTCGTGCGCGACGACGGATCGCCCGTGCTCGGCAACTTCGGTCCGGCGCCGTCGAGCCGCGCCGGCTCCCGGCAGGCTTTCGGCGCCGACCAGAGCGAGTTCCGGCAACCCGTCGCAGCGGGGTACGCCCCGCTCGAGCAGTATTCGCACCGGGGGCACCAGGGCCCCTGGACCGACATCTATGCCCTTGGGGCGGTCATGTATCGCTGTGTGACGGGTGTCGCGCCGGAAGACGCTCCGGCCCGGGCGGTAGCGGACGACATCCGCCCGGCAGTCGAGAGCGGCAAGGGGACCCATGACCGGTCCCTGCTGGCCGCGATCGACAAAGCGCTTTGCCTGCGGGTGGCGGACAGACCCCAGAGTATCGCGGCGTTGCGGACCGTGCTTGCCCCCACCGCCGATGCGCCGGCGCGGCCCCATGCGCGCGGGGCGCGCGGGGGCGCGCGAGCCTCGGGAGCGCCCCCCGCGGCAGGGGGCCCCGCAGGACCACGGGCAGCGCCCCCCCGCGGGCGGCGGTGGTGGGCGCCCGCGCTTGCAGTGCTGACCCTGGCCGTGCTGACCTGGGTCGATACGCGCCTGCTGCGTACGGGCGAGGTGGAGTCGGCCACGCAGCATGTCGCCGGCACCGAAACCGTCCCGGTCGAGCCGCAGCCAAGCCGCCGGAGCCAGGTATCGGCACCGGACGGTCGCGTTGCCATGGACGAGGCGGTGGCCGACACCACCGCCATGGCCGAGCAGGACGAGGACGAGCCGGAGGACCAAGGGACGCCGCAAACCGTCGACGCGTCGTCGCCGGAAGTCCGGATCGTGGACCTCGCGGTCACGGCGGTCGAGGATCCCACGGATGCGCCCACCGCTCTTCCGGAACGGGCGGAGGCGTCGCCGGAACCGCCGGCCGCGGACACCACTGCGGAAGTGGCTGGCACGGAGCGGCGCTCCGCGGCCGAGGTCGTGCCCGTGGAGCAGCCGCCCGCCCGCGCGGTCGCCGCGGAGGAGCCACGGGCTGCCGCGCCGAGCGTGGCGTCGCTCACGCTCGAACTCACTCCACCGGATGCGACCGTCGAGTTCCTCGACGCGCCCGCCACGACCTATCGGCGGGGCATGGAGCTGCCGCGCGGCGCGCACCGTATCCGGATCGCGCGCCCCGGACATGTCGCGGAATCCCGCACCGTCACGGTCGCCGGCGACACGCGCCTGGCCGTGACCCTCGCACCGCAACCGCATCCGTTCGCCGTGTCCACCGTTCCCGAAGGCGCCACCGTGCGGTTCACGGAGCAAGACACCGCATACGCGCCCGGCATGCTCCTGCCACCCGGCCGTTACGCCCTGGCGGTGAGTCTGCCGGGCTACGAAACCTGGGAAGGCGCCGTCCTTCATGGCGAGGGACCGACCGAACGCGAGGTGCGCCTGGGGCTGGACCCGGCCGGCTTCACGGACCCCCTCGCTTCCGGAGGCGTGGGGCCGTCGATGGTCATCGTTCCACCCGGCAGGTTCCGGATGGGCTGTGTGTCCGGAGCACGGTGCTTCAACAACGAGCTGCCCCTGCTGGACGTCGAGATCGCCACCCGGTTCGCGCTGTCCAAGCACGAGATCACGTTGGCCGAGTACGACCGGTTCGCGGACGCCACCGGGACGGCGCGGCCGGATCCCGGCGACGGGGCGGCGCGCGGTACGTTGCCGGCCGTCTACGTCTCCTGGGCCGACGCGACGGCCTACGCCGCGTGGCTGTCCGCCACGACGGGACGTCCCTACCGCCTGCCCACCGAGGCCGAGTGGGAATACGCCGCCCGGGCGGGCGGGACAACCGCCTACAGTTGGGGCGCGGAACCGGGCCAGGACCGCGCCAACTGCGCCGGCTGCGGTCCCGGTGGCGCCGGCGCCGCCTTGCCGGTAGGACGCTTCACCCCGAACGCGTGGGGGCTGCACGACATGCACGGCAACGTCTGGGAGTGGACGCTGGACTGCCCCACGGGCTGGCGACCGGCCATCCGGCCACGCGCCGACCTGCCCGGCGCGGACCAGTGCTCGCAACGCGTACGCCGGGGCGGGTCCTTTGCCCACTCCGCGCGGCGCATGCGGGCCGCCAGCCGCGACATCACCAATCCCCAGCTGCGCTCGGCCAACACCGGCTTCCGCGTGCTTCTGGAACTGCGGTGAGCTGAGGGAGATCGCGATCCAATGGCGCCCCCTGCCGACGCACGGTTCTCGATTCGCCGCCACCCGCCGCTGCGGGTGTTGCTGCCGGCGTTGGTCGTCGTGATCACGCTGGTGGGCGCGGTGAGCTTCTTCAGCCGACCGATGGCGCCCGAACAGCGGCGCGACGCGCAACTCTGTCCGGTGGGGTCGGAGGACCGTGGCGGCAGTGCGGTGTTCCTGTTCGACTTCCGCAAGCCTCTGGGGCGCACCGGGGAACCCGCCCCGGGGGCGCTGCTGCGTGATGCAATCCACCGCCTGGGCGAGAACACGGAGATGGTCGTGTACTCGCTGAGCGGTGCGGATCGAGCCCCGCGAGTCCGGATCGGCCGCCTCTGCAAACCCTACGACAACGCCGCGCTGCAGCCTGATACGGCCAAGGACCAGCGCACCCCCCTGCGGGACTGCGACGATCTGCCGGCGCAGCTCACGCCCGAGTTGCGGGAGTCCGCGACCCGCTTCTGCCGCCAACGCGACATGCTGGTCAGGCGGGTCGACGCGATGGCCGGGGAGGCGCCGCCCGCGACCCGGGAGGTCGCGGACTCCTACCTCGTGGAAGCCATAGAGGACATCAGGCTCGATCTCCGTCAACGCGCCCGGCCGCACGCCCTCTTCCTGTTCTCGGACATGCTGCAGCACGCGCCCTGGTACTCGCACCTCGACCAGGAGTGGACACGTTGGGACTACGACCGGTTCGCCGAGGCGCTGCAGGCCCAGACCTGGTTCGTGGAGCGGCGGGCGAACCCGCCGGCGCTCCAGGTAGAGGTGTTCTATCTGCCGCGCGCCGGACTCACCGACCAGCCGCGCGCCCACAGCCTGCACCAGGACTTCTGGCGGCACTACTTCGCGGGAGCCGAGGTGACCTTCCACGACCGGGAGCCCGTCGCGGCATACGTGGCGCAACGCGTGACGAACGTACCCACGGAGGCGGAGCGGGCGGCGCAGGAACGTGCGGAGGCGGAGCGGCTGCTGCAGCAGATCCGCGAGGAGCAGGACGCCCTAAGGCGCGAGCAACTCGCGCTGGAGGAGCAGGCGGCAGAGCAACGCCGGCGCGAGGCCGCCCAGCGCAGAGCCGAGGAAGAGCAGGCGCGTGAAACGGAGCGGCGTCGGATCGAAGCGGAACACCAACGGCAGGAGACCGAGGAACGCGCACGGCTCGCCGAAGAGGCGCCGAGCCCGCCGGTGGAGCCGGAGTCTGCCGTCGCGGCGGAGCCGCCGGCAGGGAACGATGCGCCGGACGAGGCACCGTCGCCCGTGGAGGCGCCGACGCCGGAGACCGCGGCGCCTGCGCCGGACCCGGTCCCGGCCGCGGAGCGCGAGCCCGCCGGCCCCGTGCCCTGCGCGCTGACGCTCGCCACCGGCGCCGAAGACGCGAGTCCCGCCTACCCGCGCGGCGGTCGGATGAACTTCGGCAGCGCGGTGGTCACCGTGCGCTACGAGGTCGACGAACAGGGAGCGACCGTAGACGAGCGGGTGACAACCGTGCAGGAACAGTCGCGGGCGGATCGGGAGCGCTACTTCGACCTGTTCGCGGAAGTCGCCGTCGAGACGGTGCGCGCCTGGACATTCCTGCCCGCGGATCCCGCCGACGTTTCCTGCGTCAGACGGCAGGTGCGCACCACGTCCTTTCAGTTCACGTACCGGTGAGGGTCCCGGCCGGCCGCACGCGTCCCGGCGTTGCCCGGCGCATCACGCCGCGTTGGGATACAGGTCCAGGAAGTTCCGCGCGTAGAACCGGTCCAGCGTCGTCTCGTCCATGCCTTCCAGCGTGCGCCCGAACCGCCCCAGCGGATCGCGGCCGCCCTCCGCGTGCGGGTAGTCCGTCGAGAAGAGGTACAGTTCCGCCGCCGACTCCTCGATCAGCCGGCCGACGTTCTCGAACGCGTAGGGCGTGAACCGGAGCTGTTCGCGCGCCTGCTCCGACGGCTTGCGTTCCATGTCGCCCAGATGCGGTTCCGAGCGCGCCCAGATGTCGGCGGCGTGGTCGAGCCGCCGCAGCGTGTCGGGGACCCAGCCGGCCCCCAGCTCGATGACGCCGCCGCGCAGCTTCGGGAACTGCTCGAGGACGCCGTCGAGGATCAGCACCGAGATAAAGCGCTGCGCCGAGTGAAACACGACCGACAGGTCCTTCGAGCCGATCACCTCCGCCCGTCCCCGCGCGCTCTGCCGCTCGGAGTGGCCGTCGTTCATCCATTCGTCGTCGATGTTGAGCGGGCTCGATCCGACGTGCAGCAGGAACGGGACGCGCCGTTCCTCGAGGGTCGCCCAGATCGCCTCGTGGTCGGGGTGTCCCGGCGACCTGCCTCCGGGCGCGTCCGAGGCGATCCAGATGGCCTGCAGCCCGAGGTCCAGCGCCGCCTCGATCTCTGCCAGGGCGCGTACCGGATCGGTGAGCGGCACCATGGCGGCGCCCATCAGCCGGGGCTCGCCGTCGCAGAACTCGGCCATGGCGCGGTTGTGGGCGCCCGTCGCCGCGTAGGCGAGGTCCAGGTCCGGCTCGCCGAAGATGCGGCGCCCGCAGAAGGAGGAGAACACGACCTGCCGCTCGAACCCCAGCAGCGTCAGCGCGGTCGACCGTTCCGACGTGTTGAACGCGCCGAGGGCGTCGTGCCACTTGGGGCCCCGGGTCAGGCCGTCGCCGAGCGCCGTCAGCTCCTCGACCACCTCCGGCGGATGACCGAGGCGTCCGCGCAGTTCCTGCATGCGGATGCCCTCCGTCGCGATGCCGACTTCGGCGATCGTCGGGATGCGGTCCCGCATACCGGCCGGGGCATGGCGCGTGAGGAAGTCCGGCAGCTCCATCAGGTGGCTGTCCGCGTCCAGGATGCGGCGGCCGCCCGCGTACGTCACGGCGGCCGCAGGCCGATTGTTCATGCGCACCTCCACGGCTTGCCCCGGCTCGCGCGGGAGCGGTGAGCGGACCGGCCGGATTGTAGCAACGGAGGTCAGCCGAGCGTTTCGGCGCCCTCGAACGCGTTGACGTCGGGCCGCGTCGCGAACCGCAGCCGCGGCAGCGTGCCATTCGCCCTCGCACCGAAGGCGACCACCGGGTAGTTGGGCTCGAGGCGCGGCTGTCCCCACCCGTCGGCGTCGAACGCCTCGAGCACCGGCGCGTAGCGTTCCGCGCGGGTCAGTTCCCAGGTCGGGTCGAACTGCACGAGCCGCAGTCCCGCGGGCGTACGCGCCGCGTGCATGGCGGCGAAGAGCTGGATGTCGTTCGGCTGCAGCGGGTCGGGATCGTCACCGCGCACGGCAAGGATCGTATCGCCGTCCAGCGCCACCTCGACCCGCGCCGCGTCGTAGTAGCGCTCCACCGCCACCCGGCCGACCCGTGCCCGCAGGCCCCAGTGTTCCGCGAGGGCCCCGCCGGCGGCCGCATTGTCGATGACCGCGCCGACGAGGAAACCGCGCGGGCGGGCGCCGCTGCGGCAGGACAGGCGCACCTGCGCGAGTTCGAACGCGCCCCACGGGGAGTCCGGCGCCGACCAGGCGACGATCATCGCCATGGGGGGCAGCGTCGGGTGGAGCGCCGGCGGATAGAGTTCCGTCACCTCGCCGGCGGCCACCTCGAAGCTCCACTGGAGGATCTCCACGTCGGGCAGCGCGACCGGTTCGATATCGAACGCCCGGATCTCCGGTGCGTCCGGTACGAGGGTCTCGAGGGGGGTGGCGCCGGAGAGCATCAGGCGGCCTCCCTGCGGAACTGGGGCATCACCTCGGCCGCGAAGAGACGCAGGCTCGCCAGCACTTGCTCCTGCGGGATCATCTCCATGGCGTTCAGCAGGAAGTTCACCTGGTCCACGCCCAGGGACTCCCACTCCTTCATGACGCGCACGAGGTGGTGCGGGTCGCCGATCGCCATCCCCTCCGGGATGCCGGCACGCGCCCCCGGGTTGTCCTCCTTCGCCCGCCGGCCGCGGCGTCCCGGGGCGAGGTTCGCCAGCAGGCCGTACGCGCGCGTGGGATACGCTTCCCGCGTGAAGAGCAGGTGCGCGTTCGCGACGTTGAAGGCGCCGAGCATCGGCACGCCGAGCCGGGCCGCCTCGTCGATGTCCGGGTCGCAGTAAAGGAAGTTGAGGGTCGCCACCTGGTCGTTGACCGCGCCGCCCACCGGGTCGCAGTTGCGGATGCGGCGGCGGTACTCGGTGAGCCGCCGTTCCTGCTCCTCGAAGCTGGCCGTCGCGACGCCCAGGGAGCCGAGCCCCCGTTCCGCGGCATCCAGTTCCGTGCCCGGGGACGTGACGGTGACCCACATCGGCGGATGCGGGTCCTGCACCGGCTTCGGCAGCACCGCCCGCTCGGGCATCGAGAAACACACGCCGTCGTGGGAGAAACGTTCCTCCATCCACATCCCGGGGATGGTGCGCACGAACTCGTCCCAGGTCTTCTTCGTGGTGTCCGGGTCCGCCTCGAACCCGGCGAGCTCCGTCCAGGTCGACGAGCGCGCCGTGCCGAACTCGAGGCGCCCGCCCGACAGGATGTCGAGCACCGCCGCGCGTTCGGCCACGCGGACCGGGTGGTTCATCTCGGGCACGCACACCACGGCACCATGGCCCACCCGGATGCGGGACGTGCACATCGCCGCCGCGGTCAGGAAGAGTTCCGGGGCCGAACAGTGCGAGTACTCCTCCAGGAAGTGGTGCTCCACCGCCCAGACCGTGTCGAAACCGACCTCGTCCGCCACCCGGATCTGCTCCAGGGCGTTGTCGTACACCGTCTTCTCGATGCCGCCGCCGAACGGCCGCGGCACGGAGAGTTCATAGAAGATTCCGAATTTCACGCCGTCGATCTCCCTTGCTCCGCTCTCCTCCGCTCCAAACCGGCACCACCGGCTGCCGCACCGGCGCGCGGCTCGTCCCCGCCATGGCCCTGGTCGATGCGCCGCAGTTCGGGGAACAGGACGCCGAGCACCGCCATGCTGACCCCGAGCAGCACGGCGCTGCCCAGGATCGCGACCTCGATCCCGACGTACTCCGCCGCCGCGCTGATCGGAATCAGCCCCAGGGGCGAAAGGCCGTGACTCATCATCATGATGGCCATCACCCGGCCGCGAATCTCGGGACCCACCGCGAGCTGGACGACGCTCATGTTAAGCGAACCCATGAGGGAACCCGCGAGCCCCACGCACGCGCCGACGAGCATGGCCGCCGCGAGCGACTCCGACAGCGCGAAGGCCACCAGGAACACCGCCCAGACGTAAGTGGCCGCAAACATCACGCGGCCTTTGCCGCGCATGTCCCCGAGCCGCGCGAGCAGCAGCGACCCGGACAGCGCGCCCACCCCCATGGCCGCCATGAGCAGCCCGAGGTCGTCCGGACCCCCGCCGATCACGTCCGCATTGAACGCGGGCATCAGGAAGGTGGGCACGAAACCGAAGGTCATCGGCACGAGCCCCACCAGCAGCAAGCCGAGCACCACGCGCTCCTTCCCGATGAAGCGGAACCCCTCGCGCACGTCCGCGCCGACCGTCGTCACGGCGGTGCGGGTCGGGTCCCCGCGGTAGTGCAGCATTCCCGTGCAGATGACCGAGACGAAGGACAGCCCGGCGATCACGTAGAACACCAGGCCCACCCCGGCCATCGAGGTGGTGTCCCCCGCCGCGAACAGCGCGATGAGGCCGCCGGCCATCGCCGGCCCGAGGATCCGGGACAGGTTGAAGGTCGAACTCTGCAGGGCCATCGCGTTGACGACCCGTTCGCGCCCGACGATCTCCGGCGCCACCGAGAAGCGCGCCGGCATGCTGATGGAGAGCACCGTGCCGTTGAAGAGGCCGAACCAGATGAAGTGCCAGAACGTCACCTCACCGGCGTAGACGATGGTCGCAAGCACGGCGGTGGCCGCGGTGTTGAGCAACTGCGAGACCACCATGATCGACTTCTTGCGCATCCGGTCGGCGATCACGCCCCCGGCCAGCGAGAAGAGGAAGGACGGCAGCATGAACGACAACATGACCCAGGTGAGGGCGAGGGGCGAACTGGTCATGTCGTAGATCAGCCAGCCCCGGGCCACCATCTGCATTTGCATGGCGAAAGACGCCGCCAGGCTCGACAGCCACAGGAAGCGGAAATCCCGGATCGCGAGGGACGAGAACATGCCGCGGCGCGGCAGGCTGGACCTCGCCAGCGGACCGGCCCTCATGGGGAGGGGTCCCGGATGACTGTCAGCGCCTCGGGGCATCGTCGGAGAGGGAGGGCAAACGCGGCACTATAGCAGGTGGGGGCCTTTTCCCGGGTCGGCCCGAGGGAGTTTCGGGAAAAACCGCGTTCCGCTGTTGACACCACGGGCACGGCGGTTAACATCCTGCGCCCGTTGACCGCAAAAAGGCCGGCGGTACCCCGCAAGGAACCCGGCGCGCGCCAGCGCGCTGCATTCCCCGAGATCGCCGGTCGTCCGGGCTAGCACCCAGCCGGGGCGGTTACAAAGCTGTACCTGATGTCGATCCGCAAAGGTCCGCGGCGGCGTTGTGCGCGTTTGCGCCGGCGACGCGGGACCGGATCACCGATGGAAGTGGCAGGAAGATGGTCGGATTGCCCGAGTTCCCGGAGGAGGTCGCCGCCAGGCCGGCGACCTCACGGAGGACGCGCCGGCTGGACCCGGCAGCATCCCCAAGCGCCCCCTCCGCTCGGCCCCGCAATCCAGTGACGGTACGCCGGTTTCCAGCCCGGCGTATCGCCGCCGCCTTCGCGTGCCTGTACTGGGGACTGTGCGCCGCCGCCGACCTGAGCGAGCCGATCAAGCCCATCCCTGCGGACGTCGGCACGGACCCGGCCAAGGCCGCCCTGGGCCGGATGCTGTTTCACGACATCCGCCTGTCGAAGGACAACACGATCTCCTGCGCCAGCTGCCACGATCTCCCGACCGGCGGTGACGACGGCAGGATCGTGTCGCTCGGCGTGGCCGAGGCGCGGGGCGCCATCAACTCCCCCACCGTCTACAACGCCGCCTTCAACTTCAAGCAGTTCTGGGACGGGCGTGCCGACACCCTGCACCAGCAGATCGACGGCCCGGTACAGTCCGCGATCGAGATGGCGAGCCTCTGGCCCGACGTCCTCGGCAAGCTGTACCAGGACGATCAGTATCCGGCCATGTTCGAAGCGCTCTACCCCGACGGGATCACCCGCCCGAACGCCAAGGACGCGATCGCCGAGTTCCTGCGCTCGCTGACCACGCCCAACAGCCCCTTCGACCGGTGGCTCACCGGCGATGCGGCCGCGCTCACCGAGCACGAGCGACACGGCTACGAACTGTTCAAGTTCTACGGCTGCGTGTCCTGCCATCAGGGCGCCAACGTCGGCGGCAACATGTTCCAGGTGTTCGGCGTCATCAACGAGTATTTCAAGCGGCGCGGCAACATCACCGAGGCGGACATGGGCCGCTACAACATCACCGGCAACGAGGCCGACATCCACGCGTTCAAGGTGCCGAGTCTCAGGATGGCCGCGTACACCGCGCCATACCTGCACGACGGCAGCGCGGCCACCTTGCGCGACGCGGTCGACGCCATGTTCGAGTTCCAGTTGGGGCGGGACGCCCCGGGGGAGGACAAGGAAGCGATCGTTGCGTTCATCAAGACTCTCGCCGGAGAGTCCGAGGAGCTTGCACAGTGAAACCCACCCTCGTCTTCCCCATCAGCTGGGCCGTCACCGCCTTGGCCGTCTGCATCGCGGTGCTCTTCTTCTGGCTCGCGCGCAACAACGACCCGGAGGACTACCGCAAGTCCATCTCCGGCGTGCGCGAGATCCAGCAATTGGCCGCCGACTGGAGCATCGAGACCGCTCGTGTCCGGTCCGACCCGCTGGCCGACTTCGACTCCCTGGCCGCCTTCATCCCGCGAATGGACGAACTCAAGCAGGTGCTCCTCGCGACGATCCGGGGGATCCCCGACATCCCGAACCGTCTCGCCAACGACGTCAGCGCGTACGTCAACGCGGTGGAGGCCCGCGAGGAGCGCATCGAACGGTTCAAGACGGGCTACGCCATCATCCGCAACTCCGCGCGCTACCTCCCGCTCGCCGCGTCGAACATCGTGCAGTCGCCGAACGTCGACGCCGCGCTGTCGCGGGAAGTGTCCGCCCTCACGAACGACATCAACGGGTACCTGACCGCCCCGAGCGACGCGGTCAAGGGTCGCCTCACCGTGGCGCTCGAAAGGCTGGGCGACCGTGCCGGGAGCCTTGAGTCGCCGCTGCCCGACCACGTGGCGAACTTCATCGCCCACGCCGACGTGCTCCTCGCCCAGCAGGCGCCGACGGGCGAACTGTTCTCCCAGGCCACGTCCAGCGAGATCTCCGACCTGTCGGCGCAACTCGTGGAGGACCTCGGCTTCGAGCTCACCAGGAAGAACCAGCTCAGTACCAGCTACGTGAACGGCATGCTCGGCGCCGCCGGCGTCCTGCTGCTGGTCTGGCTGGTGGCCGGCGCGGTCCGTCTGCGCTCCGCCTCCGCACCGGCGCCCGTGGCCGCAGCCGTGACGCGTGCCGCCGACGAGGCAGTCGACCGCGACGCGACCAGCCCGCCGACGCACGCGGGCAACGGTGCCTCCGGGGACCCGTGGGCCGCCACGAAGCTGTTGATGTCGCATCGGATTCTGTCCGACAGCGTCGCGTCACGCCTGGCCGGCGCCGCGCGGGAGATCGGCGAGGAACTCGATGCCCTGCGCGAAGTGCGCGACGACTTCAGCGGCGCGCGTGCCGCCAACGGCGACGCCCTGCAGTCCGTGGTGGAACAGGGCGCGCAGGCGCTGGCCCAGGTGCGGGAGCGGGTCGGGACGATCACGGACATGGCGGACCGCCTGTCGGAGTTTTCGAGGGCGCAGGGCGACGTCAGCTACACCCTGCTGGACGTCAACGACTGCGTCCGGGAAGTGGTCGACGGGGCGGATGCGGAACGCGTCGCCGAGGTGACAATCGAGGAGGGCACGGTCCCCGAGGTCTTCGCGTCGAAGGCGGAGATTTGCCTGATGCTGGAAAAGGTGGTCGAGAATTCGCTGCAGGCGATCGCCGACGCCGACAAGGAGCAGGGCGAACTCCGGATCTCGACCGGCGCGGACGCGGACCGGGCGTCCGTCACGATCATCGACAACGGCGTGGGCATGACGCCCGAGACGCGGGCACGCATGTTCGACCCGTTCTTCGCCCAAGAGGAGAACCGCACCGGCGTCGGCCTGATCTCGACCAGCCATCTCGTCGAGAAGTACGGGGGCACCATCTCGGTCAGCTCCATGCCCGGCGGCGGGACGGTCACCCGCATCCAGTTGCCCGGCATGGCGGAAGGCTGACCGGTGTCGCCCATGCTCGCGAAGCTGCGACAGGAGGGCCGGTCCCCCCGAACGACGGTCACCCACCGGAGCCTGGTGCGCGGCAAGGTCGGCCTATGGAGCCTGCTGGTCCTGGCCGGGGCGCTCGGTCTGGTAGTGACCCTTGCCATGCAGGTGCAGGACGGCCTGCAGGAGCCGACCGTCGTCGATGCCTGCCACGGAGACCAGGGCGCCGGACACGCCGTCTTCCTGATCGACCTGCGCAAGCCGCTCGCCCCGGGTCACACAACGTTGCCCGGAAGGCTGCTGAACGAGGTCACGCTCGGGCTCGCCGCCCGCACTGAACTCACGGTCTACGCCCTGGCGGAGTACGCCGAGGCGCCCCGCATGCGGCTCGGGCGCCTGTGCAAGCCCTACGGCAACGGGGATCTGGCGGTCGGCACCGCGAAGGACCAGGATGCGGCGACGCGTGACTGCGACGACCTGCCGGCGCAGATCCCGTCCTCCGTACGCGACAGCGCGAAACGCTTCTGCGCGCAACGGGACGCGCTGGCGGGCCGGATCGACGCACTCGCCGCAGAGGCGCGCAACGCCTCGGTAGACAACGCCTATCTCGTCGAGGCGCTCGAGGACACCGTGCGGGACTTCGAGCAGTCAGCCGGTCCGAAGTCGCTGTACGTGTTCTCCGACATGATGCAGCACGCGGACTGGTTCTCGCACCTGGACACGCCCTGGAACGACTGGGATTTCGAGCGGTTCGCCGGGTTGCGGGACGCCCGGGCGGCGCTCGCCGGCGCGCGGCCGCGGCCGAGCGGAGAACTCCGCGCCACGGTCTTCTACCTGGCCCGCAAGGACGTGACGGAACACCCCCGGCAGAGGCTGGTCCACCGCCAGTTCTGGGAAGCCTACCTGGAGCCCGCCGAAACCCTGTTCGTGGAACAGGCGCCCGTGCTCCAGTACTCCGGCGTGCCCCTCATGGACGTCCCGACGGAGGCCGAACTCGTAGCCCAGGAGCGGGAGCGCGTCCGCTACGAGCGCGCCGAAATCGAGCGCATGCGGGCCGACCTGGAGCGCAGACAGCAGGACCTCGCCGCGGGTCGCGAGCGGCTTGCGGAGGAGCGGGAGCGGTGGCGCGAACGCGAGTCCGAGTTGCGCCGCGACCGGGAGCGGCTCCGCGAACAGGAGACGGCGCTCGCTTCCGAGCGGGAACGGCTCGCCGCACTGGGGACTGCATCGGTCGCCGCCGAGGACCCACCCGCCCCCGCCAACACCGGCGGCGGTTCCTGATCCCGCCGAGGCAGGCGCCTCGGTGCTTCAAGCGGCGTTCAGCGCTGCAACGTCCGGCTGGGTCAGGTAGCGCTCCGGGACCGGGAACCGGAACACGCGCGCGGCGTTCAGGCCGAGTATCTTCGCCCGCTCGCCGTCGGTGAGCTGTCCCATGGTGCGCTCGATCGCCTCGGCCGAATGCGGCCACGTGCCCTCGTGGTGCGGGTAATCGTTCGCCCACATGAAGTTGTCGACGAGGCGATGCTCCCGCGCGACGTCGAGGCCCGCCTTGTCCTCCTGGAACGTGGCGAACCCGTGCTGCCGGAAGTAGTCGCTCGGCAGCATCTCGAGCTTCGGCCGCACGAACATGTGGTGCTTCAGGTACGCCTCGTCCATGGCCTGGATCGCCCAGGCGACCCAACCGATGCCCGCCTCTACGCTACCGAAGCGGAGCCCGGGGAACTTCGCGAGGACGCCCGACGCGCAGAGATTCGCGAGGGGCTCCATCGTCGGGGCCAGGGAGTGCACCGCGTAGTTGATGACCGCGCCGCCGTTGCCCCGCGAGGTGCGCGGGTCCCGGCCCGTGGACACGTGGAAGGTGATCGGCAGGTCCACTTCCTGGATCGCGGACCAGAGCGGGTCGAACTCCGGCAGGTTGTAGTTCAGCGCGGCATGGTCCGGCGCGCCCCACACCGGCTTGCACGGTAGCGACAGGCCCCGGAACCCCAACGCGGCGCAACGCTCGATCTCGGCGATCGCCGGGTCCATGTCCGCGGGGGCCACGCACGCCATCGGCGCCAGGCGGTCGTTGTAGTCGCCGAAAGTCTCCCAGGCCCACTCGTTGTAGACACGGCACATCGCCTGGCTGAACACCGCGTCCGGCGTCGCCCAGATGGTGAGGCCCTTGTTCGGGAAGAGGATCTCCGCGTCCACGCCGTCGAGCGCGAGGTCCGCGATGCGCTCCTCCGGGGTCTGCCCAGCGGCGTTACGCAGGCCGTCCTCCCCCTTGAACTCGATATTCCGCAGGCGCACCGGCCGGAAGCCCTCGGTCTTCTGGTACCGCTTGCCGTCCGCGCCGGTGGTCATCGTGGGCAGCCGGTCGCGGAACCTCCGGTCCATGCGCGTCGCCCACAGGTCCGCCGGCTCCTGCACGTGGCCGTCCGTCGAGACCATGAAGTACTTGTTGGGGTCGTCGGCGTGGGCCGTGCGGGGCCACCCTTCGGAACCGGGCGTGTCGAGCCGCCAAACGTTGTTCTCGTCCGGGGCCGGAACAATCCTCGTCATGTCGTCTTGCCTGCCAATGCCACGTCCGGCGCATGTTATGGCAACCGGGGACCCGGCACACCCCGGGGGCCGCGATTCCCCGGGCATCCGCCCGCGCCGGCAAAGCGCGAAGCCCGACTCCCTGTTAGCCTGCGCGCATGGAGAGCCCTGCCAGCGCGCGCCGCCGGCGCATATCCGCACGTACCAAGCTCGCCTTCTCCTCCGGTTCCCTGGAGCAGGCCATGGTCGGGGCGGCCGGCGTCGCCACGATGATCTACTACAACCAGGTGCTGGGCGTCTCCCCGGCGCTCTGCGGCACGGCGTTCCTGATCGCCAGCATCGTCGACGCAGTGTCGGATCCGCTCGTCGGCGCGCTGTCGGACAGCGTGCGGACGCGATGGGGCCGGCGGCACCCCTTCATGTTCCTCTCCGCTTTCCCCCTGGCGGCCTGTTTCTACCTGATGTACCAGCCGCCGGACGGGCTGTCCGAACAGGGGCTGTTCCTGTGGTTCACGGCGACCATGATCGGCCTGAGGCTCGCGAAGACCTTCTACGCCGTGCCGCACAGCGCCCTGGGCGCCGAACTGACCGATGACTACGACGAGCGCACGTCGGTCTGGGGCTGGAACTGGATCGTGGGGGTCGTGGGCGCCGTCGCGCTCGGCGTCTTCGTCATGTTCGTCATCTTTCCCTCGACGCCCGACTACGCCAACGGCTTGCTGGATCCGGACCGCTACTGGTTCCTGGCACTGTTCGGCGCGGTGTTCTGCTTCGGCGCCATCATGTTCTGCACGCTCGCGACGGCGGACCAGATCCCCTTCCTGCACGGCGAGCAGTCCCTGGCGGAGCGAACGGGCAACTACTACCGACGCTTCTTTCGCGACACCTTCGCGAACCTGCGCGCCCTGGTCGTGAACCCCTCCTACCTGTCCGTCTGCCTCTGCTGGCTGATCCTCGCCATCTCCGGGGGCGTGATCGAGATCGTGGCGACGTATACTTTCGTCTACGCCTTCGACTTCTCGACCGAACAGATCGCGCTGCGCGACATCGTGCGCGTGCCGGGCGTGCTCCTGGTCGTCGTCCTGGCGGCGTGGCTCACGCGGGTGATGGACAAGAAGTACACGGTCATCTCGATGATCGCGGTCACGGCGTTCCTGGTCGGCCTGCCGTACTGCCTGCGGCTCATCGGCTGGTTTCCGGAGAACGGCACCATCTGGCTGGTGATCGCCTTCTTCGGCATCTGGGGCCTCGGGTTCATCACCCTGCCCGTCGTCCCCGTCGTGATCGATTCACAGCTCGTGGACGTGGCCGACGAGCACGAATTCGAGACAGGCAACCGCGCGGAGGGCATGATCTTTGCGGTCCGCACCTTCGCGATCAAGCTCACCCAGGGGCTCGGTGGACTGATCGGCGGATTCGGCCTCGAGATCATCGGTTTCCCCGACGACGCGGCGACGCAGGGCGTGTCCGCCGAAGTCATCGACGGCCTGCTCTTCATGATGGGCCCGCTGTACTACATCATCGTGTACGGGGGACTGGGGTTCGCCTTCATGTACCGCATCGACAAGCAGCGGCACGAGGAGATCCTGCAGGCGCTCGAGACGCGGCGGGCGGCGCGATAGGGAGCCCGAAGGGGCCGCGGGAGGGGCCCGAACAACCCCTTCGTCAGGCGGTACGGCGCGCGAGCACGTCGTGGAGTCCGGCCAGGAAAGGCGTCGCGCCCATGCCGTCCGCATTCCCCTCCCGCCGCATCTTGCCCTCGGCCATCGCCGCTTCCACCGCCTTCTGCGCCGCGGCCGTGCCTTCGGGGTTCCCTTCGAAGACGGTACGCGCCAGGGGGACAACGGTGTCATAGTCCGCGACGATCGTCGCGTCGGCGTCCTCGATCACTCCGTGACCCACTTCCACTTTCCCGTCAGCGATGCGAAAATACCAGCCCGTGATGCCGTCACCTTCCGTGACGAGGTCACTGGGTGCGTTCGTGAACTTCTCGCAGAAAGCCGTCGTGATACCACCGATGTCGTTTTCAGCGCATTGTGATTCTATGTAGCCGCGGGCGACACCGACCCACTCGGCACTGCAAAACGGATGCTTGTCCATCGCGCGAACTCCCGTAGAACCCCCTCCCTCAACAAGAACCAGTCTACTATGTCCGCACAACCACAGACCGTCCATGTCCAATATCCACTGCGGGAGCGCCGCAAGCAGCGCACCCGGGCCGCGCTGATCGACGCGGCCATCGGACTCTTCTCGACGAAGGGATACGACGACACCACGCTCGAGGAAGTCGCCGATCACGCCGGTCTGCACGTGCAGACCCTCTACCGGCACTTCCCGTCCAAACCCGAGCTCGCGATCGCCGTCGACCGGCGCCAGATCGAGGAGTTCCGCCAGGCGATCGAGGATCCGGCGCGAACCAGCGATACCTTCGAGTTCTGGCGCGGGCAGATCGTGTTCAA